>NZ_OY759868.1 GCF_963662805.1 uncultured Cohaesibacter sp. | reverse complement strand
ATCTTCTGACATTGCGATGCTTTGTGGCGGTTTGAGGGAGGGGGATGTGTTTTCTCGCTTATACCGCCCTGAAGCTGTGGAGTGGAGACTATCCACCGGCCATTGGTGTGGGGCTTGCCTGTCAGCGCAATTCAGTATAGGTCATTTGCACTTCCGTTCAGCCTGAGACAAATCTGGCGGGCGGATGTGTCTTGTCAGCAAGACCCTGATCGCCAGGTGCATGCCCGGTGCGGGACCGTAGCTCAATTGGTTAGAGCCGACCGCTCATAACGGTCTGGTTGGGGGTTCAAGTCCCTCCGGTCCTACCAACCCTTTCTCCTCTGTCTGTTGGAACTGCTGTGCTGGCAGTGGCTCGTCTGGTCTGTTGTTTGGCCCGATTGTGACGCGCGCTTTCGGTTTTGCGAAAGTGTCGCGCGTGATGCCACTCATCTCCCGGTAATATAATGATTTCTTATGCCAATCAGCCAGTTTGGTGTTTGGTGGTGGTTTTGTCGCTTTTATCTAAGTAGAGGCGCGTAGGTCGCGCTTGCTGGTGATTGAGGTTTGGACGCAATTGGATGCGCAACCATAAGTCTCAATTATGCTAAACCCAAAATATATTATTATTCAAATAAATCCAATTCCCCTAGTCTCCCAGACAACGAATGAAGCCTTTGCGGCTTGAGCCATCATGAGTGGATCGAGCGGTCGATTTGGGAGAAGCTAATATCTCTCTGGCCGCGAAATCCTTTGAATATCGAGGGAGTTGTCAGAGACATGAGACTTGTAACAGTAGAAAAGGACGGAGCACAGCTGGTCGGTTCATGGGAAGGTGATGATGTCACCGTGATCGATGTGCCCGACATGCGCAGCCTGTTCGACCTGGAAGGCCCGGCGCAGAAGGTTGCTGCCGAGCGCCTGACCCTCTTCGCGGTTCCCGCTTTCTTCAGCCAAGCTGTTGGCTCCGATCCGTCCGAAGAAATTCTTCCACACCGCTGGTAACTATGCCGAACATGCCCATGAAGGCGACCGCGCCAACTGGGGCCATGCCATCAAGCCATGGATCGTCTTCTTCCAGAATGTCGATGCGATCACCAACCCGGAAGATCCGGTGGTCTACCCCGAGCATCTGACCAAAGAGCTTGACTATGAGCTGGAACTCTCCGTGGTCATAGGCAAGGCTGGTAAGCATTTCAGCGTCGATGAAGCCGAAAGCTATATCGGTGGCTATGTGATTTTCAATGACATCACCGCTCGCGACATTCAGCGCCGGGAGATGGAAAGCGCCAACTTCTGCTTCTCCAAATCCATCGATACCTTCTGCCCGCTCGGGCCGTGTATCGTCACCCCGGACGAAATCGCCGATCCCTACAATCTGAATCTCGAATTGCGCGTCAATGGCGAGAAACGTCAGATTTCCAATTCGAGCCACATGTCCGTGACGCTGCCGCAGCTGATCTCGAAATTCTCGGCTCTTGGCTATTCGGCGGGCGACATCATCACCACCGGCACGGTCTCCGGTGTGGCTGCCTTCAGTGCTGATCCGGCTGCATGGTATCTGAAACCCGGTGACGTGATGGAAGCGGAAATCGAAGGCATCGGCATCCTGCGCAACAAGGTGATCTCCTGGAAAGAAGCCTACGGGGTTGATGCTCCTGAATACCGGACCTTCGACCATGTCTGATATCGATCGCAGCAAGGTCTGGACCGGGACCCTCAACGAGAAGGCTCTCGCAGGGAAACCGACCCCCAGCCTCAAATTCTACGACACCACTCTGCGTGATGGTGAGCAATCCGTCGGGGTCATTTTTGACCCTGACAGCAAACTGGAAATTGCCAAGCTGGTCGACAGCATCGGCTTTCAGCGCATCGAAGCGGGTTTCCCGCGGGTCTCGGAAGATGACCGTCGTGCCATCAAGATGATCATGGATGCCGGCCTCAATGCCGAGATCTGGGGCTTTGCCCGGGCGATGGCTGCGGACATCGAAGCGGTTGCCGATCTTGGTATGAAATACAGCGTGATCGAATCCCCGATTTCGGATCTCAAGCTCAAGGCGCTTGGTGTGTCGCGCGAAAAGATGCTCGACCGCATCAGCACCGCGATCAAGACCGCCGTTGATGCGGGCATCTATGTTGCCTTCTTCGGCGTTGATTCAACCCGCGCCGATCTCGGTTTCTTCGAGCAGGTTTACAAGACAGCCCAGGACGCCGGTGCCAAGGAATTCGTGGTGGTTGATACCCTCGCGATTTCGACGCCCGAAGCCGTCAGCTTCCTCATCTCAAAAGCTAAGTCCTGGCTTGGGGAAGATGCGGCCCTGCACTATCACGGCCACAATGATTTTGGTCTGGGGACCGCCTGTGCCATTGCGGCCGCGAACGCGGGAGCGTCCTGGGTTCACGGAACCATCGACGGGATCGGCGAGCGCGCCGGTAACGCCAACTTGCCCGAAATCGCCCTGACACTCGAGCTGCTCTATGGCGCGACGACGGGCATCAATTTCGACAAGATCCGCCCCGCATCCTATCGCGTTCGGGAAATCGCTGGCTATCAGCTGGAACCATGGAAAAGCGTTGTCGGGGAAAACCTCTTCATTCGCGAAACCGGAGCCGTTGCCGCCCAGTTCCATATCCCCGAAGCGGTCGAGCCCTATTCTTCCGAGATCCTCAACACCCCGCGCGGTGTCGTTCTGGGCAAGAAGAGCGGTGTTGCGTCCCTCAGTATCAAGGCCAAGGAGCTTGGTCTCGAGGTGTCCGAGGATGCTTTGCCGGATCTTTTGGAAAAAGTGAAGGCGCTCGCGATCAGCAACCGTCGGCTTCTGACCGACGAAGAATTTAAAGGACTTGTTGGCGCGGTGGCTTGAAGCCGCGCCACTCCGGGTGAAACACGAAGAAGCAAAGGGAGGCATCGCCATGGGACCCCGTTTTGAAAACAAGAAAGTGCTCGTAACCGGTGCAGGACGCGGTTTTGGTGCCGTACTCGCCAAGGCGTTTGCAGAAGAGGGAGCGGATGTTGCCGTTCACTACAATTCCTCCTCTGCCGGTGCCGATGAAGTGGCTGCATCCATTGAAGCCATGGGCCGCAAGGCCATGACGGTTCAGGCCAATATCGCCAGCCTTGAGCAGGTGCAGGCCGCCGCCAAAAAGGTCTTTGACGAATTTGGTCATATCGACGTGCTCGTCAACAATGTGGGCGACATGGCTCTCGATCAGACGTCCTGGCGCGAGTTCGACCAGAAGGTCATCGACCATACGCTTGATGTGGACATCAAAGGCACGATGTACATGATCCACGAGATCGGCATTCGCATGATCGAAGGACCGGGCGGCAACATCGTCAATATCGGTTCGCAGGTCGTGATTGCAGGCAGCCCGCGCGCTCCGCAATATGCCGCTGCGAAATATGCGGTGATCGGTTTGACGAAATCCTACGCCCGTGCTCTGGCACCAAGCGTGCGCGTCAACACCCTCGGTGCAGCCTTCATGGAAACCGAAGCGCTGAAAAACCGCCACGACTGGAAGAATGGCCGTCGCGAGGAAATCCTCAAACAGACCCCGCTGGCCCGGATTGCCACGCCTGAAGACATGGTCGGCCCGACCCTGTTCCTCGCTGCCGACGAATCCCGGCACATGACCGGCCAGTTCCTGCTCTGCAACGGCGGTCTCGCCATGGTCGGAGCATAGTGTCATGTCTTCCGGCTCCGCCAAACTGACCATCGAACGTCAAGGCCATGTCATGGTCTTGACGGTAGATGAACCTGCAACGCGCAATGCCCTGTTCGGAGAAAGCTTTTTCCAAAGCTTCGAAGACATGGTCACTGAAGCCAACGCCGATCTCCATATTCGGGCGGCGATTCTGACCGGTGCGGGGCTTGCGTTCAGTTCAGGTGGCAATGTGCATGAAATGCAGGACAGACAGGGCATGTTCGGTGGCACGCCAAACCAGATCATCGAACAATATCGCACCGGCATTCAGCGCATTCCCCGCGCGCTCAATCGCCTCGACGTGCCGTTGATCGCGGCGGTCAACGGACCGGCCATCGGAGCCGGGTGCGACCTTGCCTGCATGTGTGACATGCGCATTGCGTCCGAACGGGCCGTCTTTGCCGAAAGCTTCGTCAAGGTCGGGATCGTTTCGGGGGATGGCGGAGCCTGGTTCCTGCCGCGTATTGTCGGTGTTTCGAAAGCGGCTGAAATGGCCCTGACGGGTGCCATGGTCGATGCTTCGGAGGCCTTGGCGATGGGGTTGGTCAGTCGCGTCGTGGCTCCGGATGATCTGATGGCCGAGGCGATGAAGCTGGCCGAGAAGATCGCTCAGAACCCGCCGCAGGTGCTTCGCTGGAATAAGCGTCTATTGCGGGAAGCGCAGGCTGCATCCCTCGACAGCATCCTCAACATGGCCGCGGCCTATCAGGCCCTAGCCCACACGACCGAGGATCACACCGAGGCCGTTGCTGCGATCATCGAAAAACGCGCACCAATATTCAAGGGTTGCTAAATGAGCACGAAAGATCAAAATCCGGTGCTCCTTGTTGAGCGTCAGTCGGACGGTGTTGTGGTTGTCCGATTGAACCGCCCTTCAGTGCGCAACGCTCTCAATCTCGAGCTGCGGCGTGCTCTGGCAGCGACTTTCACGGATCTGGCAAGCGATGACGCGGTTCGCTGTGTTGTCATCACCGGTGACGAGAAGGCCTTCTGTGCCGGTGCTGATCTCTCTGAATATGTTCATGCAACACCGATCGAGGTGATGGAACGCGACCAGTTGCGTCTGTGGCGTGCGATTGCCGATTTTCCAAAGCCTCTGATCGCTGCCATCAATGGTTATGCCATCGGTGGCGGGTGCGAACTTGCCATGCATGCGGACATTCTGATCGCAGGGGAAAGTGCGCGCTTTAGCCAGCCGGAAATCCGGATTGGCATCATTCCTGGCGGAGGCGCTACCCAGCGCCTCATCCGAGCCGTCGGCAAGACAAATGCCATGAAGTTTTTGCTGACGGGCAAGAGTTTTACTGCCGAAGAGGCCAAGGCGATGCTTTTGGTCAGTGATGTGGTGAAGGATCAATGTGTGCTCGACGAAGCTGTGGCAATGGCTAAGGCGATCGCATCCATGCCACCCGTCGGCGCCAAACAAATAAAGGCTCTCGTAATTGAAAGCATGAATGCCCCGCTTGATGTGGGCTTGCGAGAGGAAATGAAGGCATTCCAACTGATGTTCGATACCGCCGAGAAAACCGAAAGAATGGAGGCATTTCTCGGCAAGGCAAAGTCTTAGCGATCAATCGGAGCTTTGGAACCACAACAGGTTTTCTCGTTTCGATCTTGAGTTCAAACTGTCTACTGGGAGGTAACTATGAAACTCATCAAAAGCATGAAGGCTCGCATGGGGCTGATGGCGGCGGGTGCCATTTTCGCACTGTCTGCAAGCGCCCTGACCGGCTCGATCACCGCAGCCGAAGCAGTCGAATTGAAGGCTACTCTCTTTCTTCCACCCAATCACCTCTTCACCCATGAGCTTGAAGCCTGGTCCAAGGAGCTTCAGGAAAAAACCGGTGGCGAGCTGAAACTGAGCATCTTTCCTTCGGGACAAATGGGTCCTCCGCCGCGCCAGTTCGATCTGGTGCGCACCGGTGTGGCTGATATCGGTATTGCCCTCACAGGCATGACCCCGGGGCGCTTCCCGATGACCGAGGTGTCAAACCTGCCGTTCGTTGGCAAGTCGAGCGAAGAAACCTCCAAGTTGATGACCGAGCTGGCTCCGCAGTTCATGCAGGAAGAAATGGCTGACGTGAAGCTGCTTGAGGTTGTCATGATGCCGCCGCTGAAGTTCCATATCGGCGACAAGAAACTCGAAAAACTGGAAGACTTCAAAGGCTTGCGCATCCGCTATGCCGGTCGTTTGTTCTCCGAATCCCTGAAGGCCTTCGGTGCAACACCGGTTTCCGTGGCTCCGGGCGAGATCGTTGATGGCATGAACAAGGGCACGATTGATGGCGCAATGCTGCCATACGAAGGGGCCCAGAGCTATCAGCTCGACACGGTTGCCAAATATTCCCATCAGCCGGGCATCAGCGCAGCGAGCTTTGTCTGGATCATGAACAAGGACGCCTATGACAAGCTGCCCGATAATCTGAAGAAAGCCATTGACGAAACATCCGGTGCAGAAACCGCTGCGCGTATCGGCAAGATCATCGATCAGGGTGAAGTTACCGGTGTCGAGCATCTTAAAAAGAGCGGTGTTGAAATCGTTGACTTCAGCGATGCGATGCTCGCAGAAATGCGCGAAGCATCCAAGGGCGTGATCGAAGAGTATCTTTCCTCGATCGAAAGCGATGGCAAGCACGCTCACGAGTTCTATGATGCTCTGACCAAATAAGCGGTCCAATAAACAATGGCCTTGCGCCGCCCGGTGGAATGGGCGGCGCGACGGGCCGGGTGGAGATAGACATGACAATCCGGAAATCAATTAATTTCATCATCTCTGCTTGTTCGGTTCTGGCGGCGGTCGCGTTGGGGATCATGATGATGGCGACGGTGGTTGACGTTTTCATGGCCAACGCCTTCCAGTCCCCCATCATCGGCACATATGATCTGGTCGAATGCACGCTGGTTGCAGTGGTGTTCCTCTCCTTTCCGACCACATTCCTTCGCGACAAGCATATCCTCGTCGACATCATCGACTTCTTTGTGTCCGAGCGGGTTCTTACCTGGATCAAGCGCATTGCGCTGCTTGTCACCGTTTCAAGTCTGCTGATCCTCGCATGGCAGATGATTCAACCAGCTTACGACTATTATCGATTTGGTGAGCAGAAGCAGGAGCTGGGTATCCCAATCTGGCCGCTCTGGATCCCGATGATATTCGGCATCGTTCTCTCGGCAGTGGCTGCGATTCTCTCGCAAGCGAACCAAAAAGCCCAGGATACTGAAAGGGAAGAAGACCAATGACCCCGCAACTTGCAGGCATCCTCGGGATCGTAGCGCTTGTCGTCCTTATTTTCTTGCGCATTCCGGTTGGTATCAGTCTGATCTTCGTTGGCTTTTTCGGCTATGTCGGCATCGAAGGCTGGGCACGGGCGGCGACAATTCTGGGGTCGACCCCTTTCAACATCGCCGGTGGCTATTCTCTGTCCGTCGTGCCCCTGTTTGTCCTGATGGGCGAGGTTGCTTCGGCGAGCGGCATGTCCTCAAGGCTCTTTACCGGAGCGCGTGCCGTGTTCGGGCGCATGAAGGGAGCTCTCGCCTATGCCACGATTGGCGCCAACGCCGGTTTCGGTGCGGTGTGCGGCTCCTCAGTGGCCTCGGCAGCAACCATGACCCGCATCTGCGTCCCTGAAATGCAGGATCATGGCTATGACGACCGGCTTGCTACCGGCTCTGTTGCAGCAGGTGGTACCCTCGGCATTCTCATTCCTCCCTCGCTCATTCTGGTGATCTATGCGGTGATCGCGCAGGAGTCTGTCTCGCGTCTCTTTGCGGCAGGTCTGCTGCCGGGTATCGTTCTGACCGTGCTTTACATGCTCGTCGTCACTGTGCTGGTGAAGATTTTTCCCTCCTTTGCACCGGAGAACCCGGCTCTGAGCCGTTCCGAGCGCTTTCGTCAGATCTTGGGGATCTGGGAATTTGCTTTGTTGTTCGGTGCGTCAGTCGGCGGCATCTATGCGGGCTTCTTCAGCCCGACGGAAGCCGCTGCCATCGGTGCCTTTCTCGCCATCGTCATTGGCTTTGCTACCGGTGGGCTCGACTACAAGAAACTGATCAGCAGCATTCTCGCGACACTGCGGACAACGGCGATGCTGTTCATGATCATTCTGGGGGCCTATGTCTTCTCCTACTTCGTGGTGCAAGCTCGGCTTCCGGATGCACTCATCGAGTGGATTCAGTCGGTTGGCATGGGCCCGCTCGGTCTGATGCTGACGCTGGTGCTGGCCTATGTGATCCTTGGCTGTTTCCTTGAAGGGATTGGTCTGGTTCTGATCACGGTGCCGGTGTTCCTGCCGGTGGTTGTTGCCAGCGGGTTCGATCCGGTCTGGTTCGGGGTGATCGTCGTGATCGTTGTCGAAATGGGTCTGATCAATCCGCCCGTCGGGATGAACCTCTTCGTCATTCAGGCGCAACTGCCCAACACCCCGATCCTTGCCATCTACACCGGGACGCTGCCGTTCCTGATTGCACCTCTGGTGCTGATCGGCATACTGCTGGCATTCCCCGACCTCGCCCTGTTCCTGCCAAGGCTGCTGTTTGGCTGAGGACTGCGAGGCGCTTAGAGCTGGGAATAGCCGGCTGCCGTGAAGCGCAAGGTACGAGCAAAGCGCGCCGCGATGGGCGAAAGGTCCTGATCGCGGCGCCAGATCATTCCCACCGGACCAAGCGGATCGATATCTGACAAGGGAATTGCCTTGAGGCGTCCCGCCGCGCATTCCACTGCGACCAGCTGGGGTGACATCACGGTCACATAACTGGTGTTCATGATGAAATATTTGATCGCGAGAATGGAGTTGGTGCTGATGCTCGTCTGTGGCCATGCGAGATTGGCGTTGCGGAAGGCGAGTTCCATCTGAAGGCGGAAGGCGCTGCCCTCGGCAGGAAGAACCCAGTGTTCGTCGTAGAGGTCCTTGAGCGAGAGTTCCTTTTCTTCGGCCAGAGGATGGCCGGGGCGCACGATCACCGCCCAGTCTGCATTGAACAGGGGCTCTGCGGCGAGATCTTCGCCCCAATTTTGCGAGTTCAGGCGGCAAACGACGATATCGAGGCGCAGGGATCGCAGCATGTCGAGGATGACATCATCCAGCCCGTCCGTGACCGAGACGGTGACGTCGGGCGTTTCATCGAGCAGGGCTGAGAGGGCTTCGGGCACGATGCTGGTGGAGGCGATGGGTGTGATACCGATGGCGAGGTGACCTTCGAGGCCTTTGATGCGCAGATCCATGTCTTCGGATGTGCGCTCGAGGAGGGCTTCGAGGGATTCTGCGTGGTATTGCAAGGCCGATCCCAGTGCGGTTGGGCGGGCGCCCATGCGATCTCGTTCGAGGATGCGGGCGCCGAGCGCGTGCTCAAGTTGGGCAATGCTCTGGGACAGGCCAGGCTGTGAAATCCGGGTCGCTTCGGCAGCCGCACTGAAGGAACCATGGCGCACGATGGCGAGAAAATCGAGGATCCGTTTCGGGCTCAGTCTCATCCAGGATTCTCCCTTTTCTTCTTTTTGCGTCCGCCTGTGGGCGGGATGATGACATCCTTGTGATGCCGCCGTGCCGGATTGTGCGATAGTTTGGATCAGTGGTGCGAGAACTGCAACCGGGTGGACCGAACTATCAAGCCATAAATCCTCCTGTGCCGGAGGAAGGTTCAATGTGGTCCGCCTTGCGGGGTAGGCCATTGGCAGAAGTGGAGAGTTGGTTGAGATGTTGAAGCTTTATCACGGGATAACGAGCGTCTGTTCGATCAAGGTGCGGATCGGTCTGGCCGAGATCGGCCTTGATTATGAGGATGCTGTGGTCGATCTGCAGAAGGGCGAGCAGCATGATCCGGATTATGTGCGCCTCAACCCCGATCATGTGGTCCCGACGCTGGTTGACGGCAATCGGGTGCTGGTGGAATCGAGCCTCATTCTCGAATATCTCGACAAGCAATATAACGCCTCCGCGTTGATGCCCTCGGAACCCGCCGATGAAATGCGGGCTCGGCACTGGCTGCTTCGCTGCCTTGCCGTCCATGCGGCGATCAACAGCCTGACCTTTTCGACCGCCCAGCGGGGGGCGATTCTGGGGGCGAAAACGCCAGAGGAAATCGACGGGATGCTCGCTGCCATTCCCGATCCGGTCGCCCGCAGGAAGCGGGCTGATCTGCTCAAGAATGGCTTGCAATCCGACCATGTCCAGCAAGCCCTGATGCATTTGAAGCGCACGTTCGTTGATATGGACAGGGCGCTGGCGTCCGGGTCCTGGATCGGCGGGGCTGCCTTTGGAATTTCCGACATTGCGCTGGTTCCCTATGTGGACCGGCTAGAAAGGCTCGGCTTTGAGGGCCTGTGGCAAGATCGCTTGCCGTCTATCGGTGTGTGGCTTGGTGCCATGCAGGAGAGAGCAAGCTACAAGACAGAGGTCGTTGACCGCATCCCTGAAGCCTTGGCGCTCAAGCAACGCACATCGGGCGAGCGATACTGGCCCGAGCTGGAGCAATATTGGCTCGATATCCTCGATTGATCGCTATCAGCGAAGTTATTCAACAACCCGTTGCTTGACACGTGAACCGCTGGTGATGCCCGAGGAAGGGTAGAGGATGATTTGATCGCCCTCAGCGAGACCATCGAGGATCTGGGCAGTGAGGCCGTTGTCCTTGCCCACGGATACGGAGACCTTTTGAGCAAGGCCATCACTGACCTTGAAAACGGCCCATGTCTCGCCGTCCCGGAACAAGGCGTTCGAGGGAACGAGCAGGATATTCTCTTCTTCCCAGATGACGATTTTCACCTCAACGCGATAGCCGTGCCCGAGGCGCTTGCGGGTCTCTTCCGGGCCGGTGAAGCGAATGATGGCGTTGACGCGCTGTTCCTCAACCCCGAGCGAGGAATATTTCTCATAGCCCCATGGGTCGACGCGTTCGACCGTGCCTTCAAGCTCGTCGTTGCCACCCCAATCCTCGATGAGGACGCGGTCACCGGGGGAGACCTGAACGGCGTCGCTTGACAGGAGATCGACCTCGATTTCGAGGTCATTGTCGATGTTGCCGATCTCCATGATCTTGCTGCCCGCGTCAAGGGTGGTCTCGCTTTGCTGGATGACCCTCAAAATGCGGCCCGTGGTTGGGGCGAGAAGCGGGATTTCGGTTTCCTCGAACTTGGCGGAGGCCAGTTCCGGTCCATCAAAGCTGATCAGGCGGGCACGGGCGTTGGCGAGTTCGGCCTCGCGCACGGCAATGGCTGCCTCTGCATTGTCCTTGACGGCGCTGGCGCTACGGACATTGTTGCGCTTGAGCTCAAGGGTTGCCTGACTGACGGTGCCCTTCTCGGACAGAGCCTGATTGCGATCCCACTCGCTTTTGGCATAGTCGAGATCACCGATGGCCTTGTTGAGGTCGGCACGGGCGACCCTCAGCGCCGCTTCGGCTGCGGTCACGGCAGCGCGGGCCTGTTCCCGCGTGCGGATGTCGAGGGCGGAGGGGTTGGTCGGGCGCATCTGGGCGACGACTGTCTCGTTCTTGATCACCGCATCGCCGGGCTTGGCCTCAACGCGCATGAGGCGCCCTGCCACAGGGGTGGAAACCACATAGGCATCGCGCACGCGGGTTTTGCCTTCCTCGTCGATGGTCACCATCATCGAGCCGCGGGTAACCGCGCCGATATCGACCATAGTGGGTCGAGGCCAGAAGGCATAGGCGAGCGCGCCCACCGTCAGAAGAGCGGCGAGAATGGTGAATGTGGAGCGGGATTTCTTCTTGGCCATGATGCTACCCCTCAGCGTTACGGACTGAGATTATTCCCTGATTTTGAGGGCGGAGACGAGGTCTGCCCGGTCGATGTCACGTTTCACCAGCCAACCCGAAAAGACAGCCGCGATCAGGACCGCGAGGGCTGCCGTGCCGTAGCTGGCCGGTGAGAAGATGGTGGGGATCTGATAAAGATCCGTACTGAAGCCTTCCGCGATGCTGTAGCTGAGATAATAGCCCAGCAAGCCGCCAAGGGGCAGGGCCGCAAGCGTGATAATGCCAAGCTCGCCCAGAAGCACGAAGGCGGCCTCCGATCGGGTGAAGCCCATAACCCTGAGGCTTGCAAGGTCTCGCAAACGTTCCGCATAGGCAATGCGGGCGGCATTGTAGACGATGCCGAAGGTGATGATGGCGGCAATGGCGATCATGACGAAGCGCATGGAGCCTGCACCGGTGTTCATCATTTTCTCAAGTGCTGCCTTGGCATCGGACTTGAGGCTTACGCCCGCCACATAGGGACGGTCTTTCAGCTGCTTGAAGATCCGGTCGGCCTGATTGGTATCGATGCGCAGATAGGCGGTCGAGACGCGCAAGGGTTCCTTCATGACCTTGTTGAGCGCGTCGATGCGCATGTAGGCGGGCGAGCCAAGCAGGCTTTCGGCAACATTGGCGACCGGGATCCTGAGTGTCGGACGTCGCCCTTCAAGGATCTCGACGGTGAGGATATCTCCCGGTGTGATGTCGAGGGTCTTGGCGAGGGCCTTGGACAGCACAATACCCTCTGCGCCAAGCGGAATTGGCGACAGGTCCTTGGCGATGGCCCGCTTGAGATGGGGCGTTTCGGTGAGCCCTTCTATGCCGCCGCGATAGGACCTGAGGCCATTGCGCAGGCCGGCTGAGACAGCGCGTTCGGGCTCTACCTGCAGAACGCCGGGCAGACTGTTGAGCTCATGGACGGCCTTTTGTCCCAGCGCGTGGGTGAAGGTGACCGTCACATCGCTTCTGTCCATCACGGAGAAGGTGAGGTCCATGGTCTTGTCGAAGCCGGCGAGGAGGGAAATCATCGAGACGGACAGGGCCATGCCGCAGGCGATGCCGACGAGCGCTCCGAGCATGCGGCCCGGCTGGCGGGTGATGCGACGCACCACCATGCGGCTTGGCTGGTCGAGGAGGCGGTTGATGGCGGTGCCAAAGCGGTTGGCTCCCGAATAGTCAGCTGGAGCAGGCGGGCGCATGGCAACTGCCGGGGTGAGGGCAAAGACACTGCGCAGGACGAACAGGCCACCAGCGGACGCCGCCAGAATGGAGGTCAGGAATGCCGTGACGAAAGAGACAGGATCGAGCTCGAACACCAGAATGGGGAATTTGTAATAGGTGAGATAGAGATCCATCATGCCTCGACCAAGGGCGATGCCGCCAAGGCAGCCGAAGAAAGCCCCGCCGACTGCGATGATCAGCACGAACTTGAAATAGTGCAATCCCACTTCCCAGTTGGTGTAGCCAAAGGCTTTGATCAGGCCGATCTGTTCGCGTTCCGACTGGACCATGCGGGAGATGACGATATTGAGCAGGAAGGCGGCAACGGCGAGGAAGATCGGCGGGACGACGCGGGCGGAGCCCTCCATGCCGACGATCTCTTCGGTAATGAAGCGGTTCGAGGTCTGGTCCTTGAGGCCGTAAGCCCCTAAGCCGCCGTAAGGGTCGAGCGCGAGATCGACGCGGTCGAGGATTTCCTCAAGATTGGTGCGTGGGCCGAGGGACAAGAGGGCCTCGTTGAAGGCGCCTTGCATGTCATAGGCAGCCGAGAGGGCGGTCTGGCTCATCCAGATCACGCCGAAGCGGCTGTCGTCGGAAATCATCTCGCCCGGCGCGACGCTGTAGAGATATTCGGGGGATTGGGCGAGGCCGACAATGCGAAATGTGCGTTTGGCGCCATTCATGGTTGCCGACAGGGTGTCGCCGGGTTTGAGCTCGTGAGCGCGGGCGAAGCTGTTGAGCAGGATGATTTCGTCGGATTTGTCGTGGCTGATCTGCCGCCCGTCGGTCAGATGGATGGCGTTGAGGCGTGGCTCGGCAAGATCGGGCAGGGAGATCGCTGTTGCTCTCAGGGGCAGCGCGAGGCTTGGCAGGCTGATGAGTGCCGAGCCTGTCACGCGGCCTTCTGCGGCGGTCACGCCGGGCAGGTTGGCGAGGTCGCGGATGACATGGAGTGGTGCGCGCTTGACCGGTGCGAAGACATGGGCGAGGCGGTTGCGCTCATAGTAGGCGCGCCGCGTTTCGGTCAATGAGGTGACCACCCCGGACATCATCACCAGCAGCATGACCCCGGTTGCGATCACCGCAGCGATGGCAATCGCCTGACCCTTCATGCGCCAGAGATCACGGAACAGCTTCTGATCGAGGGGAGACATCATGGGCGCTCCTACCATTCGATCTCGTCCGGGGAGAGGGGCGCGTCATTGAGCACCACTTCCCGGATCTGGCCGTCGGCGAAATGGATCACCCGGTCGGCCATGGCGGCCGTGCTGGCTGCATGGGTGACGATGAGGACAGTCGCGCCGAGTTTGTCGTTCACATCCTTCAGGACCTTGAGAATGACGCGACCGGTGGTGCTGTCGAGAGCGCCGGTCGGCTCGTCGCAGAACAGCACCGTGGGCTGTTTGGCGATGGCGCGAGCAATGGCGACCCTTTGCTGCTCACCTCCGGAGAGCTGGGCGGGGAAATGATGGGCGCGTTCCTTGAGGCCCACAAGCGCAAGCGCTTCTTCGGCATCGAGCGGATCGTCGGCAATCTCGGTGACAAGCTGCACATTCTCGAGCGCAGTGAGGCTCGGCATGAGATTGTAGAACTGGAAGACGAAGCCGACATGTTCGCGGCGATAGAGCGTGAGGCGGTCATCGGTCAGGTCAGAGAGGCACGTGTCCTTGAAATAGACATCGCCTTCGCTGGCGCGATCAAGGCCGCCGATAATGTTGAGCAGGGTGGATTTGCCGCTGCCTGATGCGCCGAGAAGGACGACGATTTCACCTTCCGGGATCTCCAGATCGACGCCTCGCAAGGCATGGACGGCAGCGTTTCCCTCGCCGTAGGTCTTGGTGAGGCCCTCGGTGCGGAAGGCGAAGGACGGATGATCCTGCTTCATGGTCGAAGTCCTTTGACGTCGATTGCGAACGCGATGGCATTCTACCTTGGATATAGGCTGTCTTGTGGCGGCTTGCCAGACACGTGTCTCTTAGTCGAGGGTCTTACGGAAGCGCAACAGGGCGATGATTGCGAGCAGGATCGTGAAAAAGACCAGCGCAATCAACGGGGAACGAACCGCTTCCAGATCCGCGCCCTTGAGCATGATACCCCGAACGATCCTCAGAAAATATGTCAGGGGAAAGATGTTTCCAAGCATCTGTGCCCAGTCGGGCATGCCCTTGAAGGGAAACATGAAGCCGGACAGCATGAGCGAGGGCAGGAAGAAGAAGAAACTCATCTGCATGGCCTGCATCTGGCTCCGCGCCACGGTGGAGATGGTGTAGCCGATCAGCACGAGCGAGGAGATGAAGATCATGATGCCGAGGAGAAGCAGGGGCAGGGAACCGACAAAGGGGACATGGAACACCGCCTTGGCGGCGACTAGAATGACGATCACCTGAACCCCGCCAATGCCCAGATAGGGCAGGATCTTGCCGAGCATGATCTCGAACGGGGTTGCGGGCATGGCGAGGAGATTCTCCATGGTGCCCCGCTCGACCTCGCGTGTCAGGGCCATGGCGGTCATCATTACCATGACGAGCTGCAGGATGACCCCTAGCAGGCCGGGCACGATATTATATTGGGTGATGCCTTCGGGGTTGTAGCGGCGATGGACGACGATATCGAGGCCGGAGCTGTCGCTCTCCACCTTGCCCAGTTCTCTGAGGAAAGCCTGATTGGCAACGGTCGTCAGGGTCGAGACAGCACCTGACGAGGCGGACGGGTCAGTGGCATCCGCCTCGATCAGGATCTGCGGGTTGTCGCCCTTCAGGACCCGCTTGGAAAAGTCGGAAGGGATAGTAACGATGAAGGTGATCTTGCCCTTCTGCATCAGTTCGTCCGCCTCTTCGGCGGTGGAGACCAGATAGTCAAAGCGATAATAGTTGGTGACCTCGAGGGCATTGACCATGGCGCGGGTGAATTGGTCCTGCGAGGTGGTCACGAGTGCCGCCGGGAGCCGCTTGGGGTCAGTGTTGATGGCAAAGCCGAAGAGGGCCAGCTGCACGAGAGGAATGCCGATCATCATCGCAAAGGTGATGCGGTCCCGCAGCATCTGGGTCAATTCCTTGGCCAGAAGGGCAAAAAGCCGGGACCAGGAGAAAAAGCGGTTGAGGGTCACGCCACGCTCCTGCCGTTGCCGTCGTCCATATTGTCGGTCGACTGGGCCATATATTGGATGAAAACATCCTCAAGGGTGGTCTCGCCCGGCTCGAAGCGTATGTCGAAGGTGCCCGCCACATCCCGAACGGCCTTCTCCAACAGCTCCCTGTTGTGGCCGACGACATGCAGGCTGCTGCCAAAGGGGGCGACCTGGTCGACGCCCTCCATCGACTGCAACTGGCGGGAGGCGAGGTTGGCGTCCTTGCCGTTGAGGACGAAGGTGTGAAGGCCCGCCTGCGAGACGACCTCCTCGACGGTACCGGAGGTGAGCAGGGTGCCATAGGCGATGTAATTGATCCGGTGGCAGCGTTCGGCCTCGTCCATGTAATGGGTTGAGACCATTACGGTCATGCCGTCGGCTGCGAGCTGGTGGATCTCGTCCCAGAATTCCCGCCGTGCCTTGGGGTCGACCCCTGCGGTCGGCTCGTCGAGCAGCAGCAATTTGGGCTGGTGCATGATGCAGGCGGCTAGAGCCAGTCTCTGCTTCCAGCCACCTGACAGAAAGCCTGCCAACTGGCTCTTGCGCGAGGTGAGGCCGAGATTTTCAAGGGTTTCCCTGACATAGCGTCGGGCTGGAGACAGGCCATAGAGACGGGCGACGAAATAGAGATTTTCTTCAATGGTCAGATCGGTGTAGAGGGAGAATTTTTGCGTCATGTAACCAACCTGACGCTTGATGCTCAATTGTTCCCGTCGTAGATCGTGGCCAAGAACGGTGCCTTCACCTTCATCTGGGGTCAGCAGACCGCACATGACGCGGATCGTCGTGGTCTTGCCCGAGCCGTTGGGGCCAAGAAAGCCGGAGATCTCGCCCTGATCGACGGACAGGCTGACGTTGTTGACGACGGTCTTGTCGCCAAACCGCTTGACGAGATTGCGGACGTCGATCGCTTTCATGACCCGTCTCCAACCGAATTGGCGTCCAGTCTTACCGATACGATCTGGCCGGGTTTGAGGGCGCTGTCCTTGCCCAGTTTGGCCTCGATCAGATAGACCAGCTTTTGCCGGTTCTCGAGGGAGTAGATGACGGGAGGGGTGAATTCCGGCCCGTCCGAGATGTAATTCACGGTGGCGGTGTGATCACCGGAGCAGCCGTCACATTCGACCGTCAGACGGCTACCGAGCTTGATGGTGGCTATGTCCTTTTCCGGGATGTAGAGGCGCAACTTCGCGCCGCCATCAGGAAGGATCGACAGGATCGGAGCGGAGGGGCCAGCAACTTCGCCAAGATCCCGGATCACATCAACGACGGTGCCGGGTTGGCTGGCCTTCAGCGTGCGTTTCGTCAGGCGCCATTCGGCAGATTCAAGCGAGGCTTCGGCCTGCTTGACCGACGCAATGGCTGCCGCGATCTCGTCCTTGCGGGCCGGTAGCTTGGTGTAGGCGAGGTCGGCTTCGAGCTCCTCGACCTTGGCCTTGGCGACATCATAGCTCGTGCGGGCCGATTGCAGCTTGCTTTCGGAAACGGTGCCGCGTGCGGCCAGTGTCTGCTGGCGTTCCATGTCGCGTTTGGCTTCCTCGGCACTTGCCTCAGCGGCCGCGATGGAGGCCTTGATGGTTGCGATCTTTTCGGGGCGAGCGCCCTGTTCGAGATCGGCCAGTTTGCTTTTGGCCTGTGCCAGAGCTGCTTCGGCCTGAGCAACAGCGATTTCGGTGTCGCGACGTTCGAGGATCGCGAGGGCCTGATCAAAGCTCACGCGATCTCCGCGCTTGACCGGGATGGCAGCGATCTGAGCCGTCTCGATGGGGGCAACGAGCACATAGTCGCCTTCGACATAACCGGTCGCCAGAGGCTCGGGTGGCAGGCAGCCGGTGAACAGCATCGACAGGACTGGAATGGAACAGAGGAAGCTCATTGTATGGTCCTATAGGTAGCGACGAGGGCGCGGATGTTGACTTGCAGGACTTTCAGGATCTGATCGACTTCGGGGCGGTCATAGCCGCTCCAACCAAGGTGGCGGGTGACCACGGGTTGACCGACGCGGAAGTAGGCGATTTGGCCGATAACTGAAAAGGCACGGATTCTGTTCTCGTTCGATCTTGCCTCTTCTGGTGGCGTATCGGTGGCTTTGGCCCAAAGGGAGAGGACATGCTCGAACAGTGGGCCGAACAGGCTTTCATACATATGCTCGAAGATTTCCGATCGCTCGTAGAGTTCGCGGAAGAGAAAGCGGACCATTGCCTGAGCCTCATCAAGGTTCAGTAGCATGTCAGCCTGACGAAGGATGAAGAGCTCAAACTCGGTTTCAGCCGTTTTGGCGACCTCAGGCATGGGCATGAGGTCAGGTGTGTTCCGCTGTTTCAGCATATGCCCGATGATCGTTTCTGCGCAGGCCATCCTGAGACCGGCCTTGCCTCCGAAATGGTAGGTGATCGAGGCAATGTTGGTGTTGGCTGCTGCTGCGATTTCGCGCGTGGATGCAGCGACATATCCCTTATCTGCGAAAAGGTCGAAGGCGGATCGGATAAGGGCGGTTCTTGTTGTTTCGGATCTTGCTTGTTTTGCCATTGCTGAAGGCCATTCTCGGGGACTGTGTGAGGTGATCCTATCATTTCTCAATAATTTAATCAATCGATTGATTAAATTTTTGTGCTCGAATTCTTCAGCTTCTTTTCATCGCACAAGTGGCATTTGATTGCCGGGTTCAAGCTGTTGTAAGGTCGCGCCGATTCCGACACACCAATCCGAGAATTGGAAAGCACGAACATGACGAAAAGCCAGTCAATCGAGGGGTCTTCAGAGCCGATGATCCGGTTTCGTATGGCGCAAAAATCCGATGCCTCCCTCCTTCATCGCATGGTCGGTGAGCTTGCTGCTTTTCTGGGCGATCAGGGCAAGCACACGGCGACTGTCGCGGATTATGAGGCATTCGGTTTTGGGGAACGACCTGCCTTTGACGCCCTGATTGCGGAGCTTGAAGAAAAGCCGCTCGGCATGTGCCTCTATTTCGGCAGTTTCTCGACATGGATGGGCAAACCGGGGCTCTATATTCAGGATCTTTATGTCTCGGATGACGCCCGCGGGTTGGGGCTTGGTCGCAAGCTGGTGGAGCGTGTGGCGGAGATCGGTCGGGGGCGGGGCTGTCAGTATCTCCGGCTGTCTGTTGATGCGGCCAATGTGTCAGCACAGGGGTTTTATGAAGCGTGCGGATTTCGATGGTCCGACGCCGAGAAGCTCTATGCGGCCAAGGGAGAGGCTTTTCTTGCCCTTGCCGCTGCTGGCGGGAATGCATGCAAGGGAGAGCATTCATGATCAGTCTCATTGATGAGCTGAACGCCTGCGATGGCTGGAACACGGCGCTCGCCAACCAGCATGATCTGTTGGCCCGCCTTGATGCATGGTTGCTCGATGAGGAAAAAGAAGCACAAATCCTCCCTGAGCGCGGCCTTCGTCTGCGTGCTCTTCATCAGACGCCTCTCACTTCGGTCAAGGTGGTGATCACCGGGCAGGATCCCTATCCCGGTGTCGAACGGTCTGTACCCCACGCGATGGGGCTCTCCTTCTCGGTGCCACGCGGGATCAAGCCACCTCGTTCGCTGGTCAATATCTACAAGGAGTTGGCAGCGGATTGCGGGTTGGTGCCGCCGTCGCACGGGGACCTCTCCGCTTGGGCCTCGCGAGGCGTGCTGATGCTTAACAGCACTCTTACCCTCAGGCAGGGAGAGGCGGCTTCCCACGCCAAGAAGGGCTGGGAAGCTTTCACACAAGCCGTGTTGAAGCAGGTGAATAATCAACCGCAACCGGTCGTTTTTCTCGCCTGGGGGCGGCATAGTCACAAGCTGATCGAGACTATTGACGAGCAGAGGCATTGCGTGATCCGCACCTCCCACCCGAGCCCTCTGGGCGCGACCAAGGCCGGGAACGGATTTGAGGCCTTTCTCGGGTCGCGCTGCTTTTCCCGCGCAAACGACTTTCTTGCCTCCAAAGGGCGTCAAGGGATCGACTGGTGTGGATTGTGAGGTGCGTTCTGCCGGAGTTGACAATGAAGGGTTGTGAAAACTTGCAAATCTGATGAACTATTAACACTTTCATTACACACTGTCGTCCAGTATCGGATAACACTTAGCGGCTGACTGCAACTTCCTGCTTTTCGTAGGGGAGATGCCGTCCGCCTCGTGACGTTGCCATGCACGGGTCGACCTTCGTTCCGGTGTCTCCCCGGCCAAGACAACGCGCAAAGACCTGTTGGGGGGGACGAATAGCACGATGGACCAGTCCTTTTACGAGAAGATTCTCGACGCGATGACGGATGGCGTTTACTTCGTCAATCGCAAGCGTCAGGTGCTGTACTGGAACAAGGCCGCTGAAAAGCTGAGTGGCTACAAGGCCGAAGAGGTTATTGGCAAATGCTGCGCGGAAAATACGCTGCAACATGTCGATGACGAGGGAAATCACCTCTGTTTTGGGGGCTGCCCGCTGGCAGCCAGTATGCGGGATGGCGAGCCGCGGGAAACCCACGTCTATATGCATCACAAGAGCGGTTATCGCGTTCCGGTCTATATTCGGTCTTTTCCGATGCGCGATGAAACCGGCAAGGTGACGGGTGCCGTCGAGATCTTCAAGGATGACAGCCAGCACCGTGCGATGACCTCCGAAGTCGAGAACCTTCGTCAGGAGACACTGACTGATCCCCTGTCAGGGATTGGCAACCGCCGTTATGCGGACATCACCCTCGAAAGCTTCGAAGCCGGGTTCCGCAACAAAGGGATTCCATTCGGTGTGATCATCGTGGATGTCGACAATTTCAAGAATATCAATGACACCTGGGGCCACAAGGTTGGCGATCAGGTCATTCAGACCGTGGCCAAGACCCTGTCGGCGGCTTTGCGTCCCCGTGATATCGCCTGTCGTTGGGGCGGGGACGAATATGTGGTTCTCATTCCCAATGCGACGCAGGAAGGGATTGATGTGATCGGTCGCCGCCTTGTGCACCTGATCAAGGAATCTTGGATCAATCTCGAGAAAGAAGTGATCACCTTCTCTGCTTCGATTGGTGGTGCGCTGTCACAGACGGGTGACACGCAGGGTAGCGTCATGGAGCGGGCAGACAGGCAGCTTTATCTGAGTAAGGAAAGCGGGCGGAATTGCTTCTACCACAATGGGGCGCGATATGGCCTCGATCTGGTCGCTCGAAGAGCCGGATAAGCCCTGAATGGATCGGGTGCCGTCAGGCGGCACCAAGATCCCTTTCCCCCACACCAGCAACCTGTTGCCGTTTCCGGCCTAGGCCGGGGCATCAGAGCTTCATGCGCATGTGGATGATACGCTTATCGTCTCCGCCAAAGACATCGGGGTCGGTGTGGCGTTTGAAGCCGAGGCTTTCATAGAGCGGGATGGCTTCCACATGCCGGTAAAGCGCGTCGAGCCACATGGTCTGATAGCCGAGCGCTCTTGCCTCGCGAATGATGTCTTCGCTCAGCTGGCGGCCGATCCCGTGTCCGCGCGCCCCTTCGCGCACATACATGCGGTTCATTTCACAATCGGTGTGGCCATGGGGTTTGAGCATGATCATGCCGACAGGGACATCCCGCCTCAGGGCCATCAGGCATTCGCCAAGTGGGGGCATGAAGACCTTGCCGAAATGCTCCAGCTCGCCAGCAATATTCTGCTCGGCGATATAATCGTCGATGGTCTGGAGCATGTCCGGATACCGCTCGCGCATCACGTCAAAAAATTCCCACACGAGCCCTCGGACGGCATCGACTTCCTCTGCCCGTCTCACCTTGATTATTCTATTGGGCAAGGCATCCTCCCTTGTTGCGACTTGCTTCCGTTTGTCGATGAGTATCGCCATTCACGCCGATGGTAAACTGGTCGGACGTCTACCTTGTGAGGGGAGGGGACTTTGTGGTTGGGACAAAATCCGTGTGCCGGAGAGGTTTTTCATGGGAACCATTTCCCCTATTTTGCGTTGGAGAGTTATGTCAATCCGTTTCCGACCCAGAGACCTTTCATGACCTCGACCCCTCTCAAAGATCCAAGAGTGCAACCGGCTTCGGGGCTGTTCAATCCCGGAGATGATGCGCATCTTCGAAGGGGTGCCCATGCCGCCATGATCCTGATGGGATTGGTGACCCTGTTTGTTGCGCTCTATTATTCTCAGGCAGTTCTGGCACCGCTGACGCTGTCGGTCATCATCGGTCTGATGCTGGGGCCGCTGGTTGACCGGATCGAGGCGTTTGGCGTGCCGCCGTGGGTCTCTGCGACCGTGGCCATTTGCTTGTTCATTCTATTCATCGGAACTCTTATCGCCGGGTTTGCCGTGCCGCTTTCGGACTGGATGGACCGGTTGCCCTATGTCTGGTCAGGCCTTCAGACAGAGCTGACCAACTGGAAGGGCCTGCTGTCTTCCCTGTCCAATCTTCAGGATCAGTTCAACGAGATTGCCGGGTCTGATCCGCGATCCCTTACGGTGAATGTCAACGAGGGGGATCCTGTCGCGCAGGTGGCCTATCTGGCGCCGTCTTTGGTGACCAAGATCATTCTCTTCCTCGCGGGGCTGTTTTTCTTCATCGCCACGCGCCACCAGATCAAATATACCCTGATGAGCAAGATGGATGGCAGCCGTCGCCGTCGTCGGCTTTCCATCATGTTCAAGGATATCGAGAAGATCATTTCGAGCTACATGCTCCACATTACTGCGATCAACATCGGCCTTGCTGTCTGTGTGACGGTTGGTCTGTGGCTGGTCGGGGTTCCCTCGCCGATGCTGTGGGGGATGCTGGCGGGCATCTTGAACTTTGTCATCTATATTGGCCCCGCCATCATGACCTGCATCCTGCTGGCGCTGGGACTTGCCATCTCGAGCCAGTTGTCGAGCTTTATTGTCCCGGCGGCGGTCTATCTTGGCATGAACCTGATCGAGGCACAGTTTGTCACGCCAATGGCGCTGGGACGGGTGATGACCATCAATCCCTTCCTAGTCTTTCTCTCGATTGTCTTCTGGATCTGGCTCTGGGGGCCGATCGGAGGCTTTGTTGCCGTGCCGCTTCTGTTGATGCTGCAGCTGGTCTTGCAACATATCGACCTGATGGCATCCGACAAGCCGATTTCATCCAGCGAAGGCTGATGCTTCGTGGCGTCCGATTTGCCGCGTGAAACGGGGGCAGGGCGAATTGACTTGCCATGTCAGGACTTTTGCCGTATACAGCCCACTCTTGCCCGAGCGTGGACGATAGTCTTGATATCAGCGGAGCAAGATTTCTTGCAAACAATCATGATGATTGTTGCCGGGATGAACCCGATTGAGGGTCAGACCCCATAGGCAGCTTTTCTGCGCAAGCTTCCCCCTTTGAAAACGAACGCCATTGCTCGCGGCACACTTGCGCGAACAAGCACCGGCATATGGAAGTAACTGTTTGAAACATTTTAATGAACTCGGCCTCGCCGAGCCGATCCTTCGTGCGCTTGAAGCCGAAGGCTACACCGAACCCACCCCCATCCAGAGCCAGGCCATTCCGGTGGCGCTTGCAGGCAAGGACATTCTGGGCATTGCCCAGACCGGCACCGGGAAGACCGCTTCCTTCGTGTTGCCGATCCTCGATCGGCTGGCTCGCAATGACCGGCGTCCGACGCCGAAGGCCGCCGATGCCCTGATCATCGCGCCGACCCGCGAACTTGTCGCCCAGATCGCCGAGAATATCCGTAAATACAGCAAGCATATGCGGGTGTCCGTTTCTGTCGTGGTCGGTGGCGTGAAACCCTCGCCGCAGGTGCGCAAGCTGGCAAGCGGCAGTCATATCGTCGTCGCAACGCCGGGCCGACTGCTCGATCACATCTCCAATGGTCATCTGACGCTCGCCAACACCCACACCGTGGTGCTGGATGAGGCAGACCACATGCTGGATCTGGGCTTCATTCCCGACATTCGCCGGATCATGAAGCAGCTGCCGAAAAAACGACAGACAGAGCTTTTCTCCGCCACCATGCCGCAGCAGATCAAGGCGCTTGCGAAGGACTTTCAGACCAATCCGGTTGAAGTTGCGGTCGCTGCTGTCTCCAAGCCGATCGAGCGGATTTCCCAGAGCGTTCATCACATGTCGCGCACCTCGAAATCGGCTGCCCTGACGCGCATTCTTGCCAATGACGATGTGGAACGCGCCATTGTCTTCACCCGCACCAAACGCGGTGCAGACCGGGTGAGCCAGACCTTGCAGAAGGCCGGTCTGTCGGCCACCGCCATTCATGGCAACAAGAGCCAGGGCCAGCGGGTGCGTGCACTCGCAAGCTTCAAGTCCGGCGAGACGACCATCATGGTCGCAACCGACATTGCTGCGCGCGGTATCGACATCGATGATGTTTCCCACGTGGTGAATTTCGAGCTGCCGGAAGTGCCCGAAGCCTATGTGCACCGGATTGGCCGGACGGCTCGTGCCGGTCGCACCGGTGTTGCCATTTCGCTCTGCGATCCGTCCGAGGCAAAACTACTGCGCGATATCGAAAAGCTGATTGGTTCCCAGTTGCCGAGCGAAAAGGACGACAGCTACTCGCCTCTTGATCTGGCCGTGCCCGATACAGAACTAAGAGCGCGCCGCAAGCCTGCTCAGCAAGGGGCAAAGGCTGACGGGCACCGCAAAGGCCAGTCCTCCAGAGGCCAGTCTTCCAGAGGCCAGTCGGCCAAGGGTTCGTCTGCCGGGGATCAAAGCGGCAAGTGGCGCGGCCAGAAAAGCCGCAACGCCGAGGGGCAGGCCGAGCGCGGACCCAAGGACAGAAGCCAGACAGCCCACAGCAAACCAAGCCGCGGCAATCAGGGCAAAGGCGGCAGCAACTGGTCTCCGATTGATGACCGTGCCGTGTCCGAAGGCCGCGACAACCGCGAAGGCCGGAAGCCGGAAGGGAATCGCAATAACCGTCGTTATGGCAAGCCGTCCGGTCCCAATGGTCGCCCTTCAGGCAACAACAGAGGCCGTCGGGGCAAGTCCTCGGGGCAAGCTGCATACGCCTAAGGCCCGGTATTTGCACGATTTATGAGAAGCAGAGGCGGCGTTTGGCCGCCTTTGTCTTAGGGGATTGAATCCCTCTCGTATCCCCATTAAAACGGGGCAACTCAAGATTTTTCCAAATTGAATGGTAGCGATTTATGGCTCGACAATTCATCTATCACATGCATGGCCTGTCCAAGACCTACAGCGGCGGCAAGAAGGTGCTGGACAACATCCATCTGTCTTTCTACCCCGATGCCAAGATCGGTATTCTTGGTCCGAACGGCGCCGGTAAATCGACGATCCTGCGGATCATGGCTGGTCTCGACAAGGAATTCACTGGTGAAGCCTGGGCTGCCGATGGCGCCAAGATTGGTTATCTGCCACAGGAACCCGTACTCGACGAAAGCAAGGACGTACTCGGCAACGTGATGGAAGGGGTTGCTGAAAAGCAGGCCATTCTGGATCGCTACAACGAGCTGATGATGAACTATTCGGACGAGACCGCCGAAGAGGGTGCCAAGCTTCAGGATATCATCGATAGCCAGAATCTGTGGGATCTGGAAAGTCAGGTCGAGATGGCGATGGACGCGCTGCGCTGCCCGCCGTCCGATGCTGAGGTCTCCGTCCTTTCTGGTGGTGAGAAGCGCCGCGTGGCGCTCTGCAAGCTGCTGCTGGCCGAGCCTGATCTGCTGCTGCTCGATGAGCCGACCAACCATCTGGACGCCGAGACCGTGCATTGGCTCGAGAAGCATTTGCGTGAGTTCAAGGGCGCTGTCCTGATCATCACCCATGACCGCTACTTCCTCGACAATGTCACCGGCTGGATCCTCGAACTCGACCGTGGCTCGGGCATTCCTTATGAGGGCAACTATTCGGCCTATCTCGAGAAGAAAGCCAAGCGCCTTGCTCAGGAAGGCCGCGAAGAGGCAGCCCGCCAGCGTGCGCTATCCCGCGAGCAGGAGTGGATTGCATCGAGCCCGAAAGCCCGTCAGGCCAAGTCAAAGGCTCGTATCAGGGCCTATGACGAGCTGCTCAAGCGCAACGAAGACCGCGCGCCGGGCACGGCCCAGATCATCATTCCGCCGGGAGAGCGTCTTGGTGATGTGGTGATTGAAGCCTCAGGCCTGAAAAAGGGCTTTGGCGATCGTCTTCTCATCGATGGTCTCGATTTCAAACTGCCGCCGGGCGGCATCGTTGGTATCATCGGCCCGAACGGCGTCGGCAAGACCACGCTGTTCAAGATGCTGACCGGTGTCGAGCAGCCTGACGAGGGCGCCATTCGCCTCGGCGAGACGGTGCATCTTGGGTATGTCGACCAGTCGCGCGATGCGCTGGATGCCAACAAGACCGTATGGGAAGAGATTTCCGGCGGTGATGACATCATCAAGCTTGGCAAACGCGAGATGAACAGCCGCGCCTACTGCTCCGCCTTCAACTTCAAGGGTGGCGACCAGCAGCAGAAGGTGGGATCGCTTTCGGGTGGTCAGCGCAACCGGGTGCATCTGGCCAAGGTTCTGAAGTCCGGCTCCAACGTTCTGCTGCTCGATGAGCCAACCAACGACCTCGACACCGAAACCCTTGCTGCGCTGGAAGATGCGCTGGAGGATTTCGCCGGTTGCGCTGTTGTCATCAGCCATGATCGCATGTTCCTTGACCGGCTTGCTACGCACATCATGGCCTTTGAAGGCGACAGTCATGTGGAATGGTTCGAAGGCAACTTCGAGGACTATGAGGCGGACAAGATCCGTCGTCTTGGTCCGGATGCCGTTAATCCGAAGCGTGTCCAGTATAAGCCCTTCACGCGCTGATCGACTGTCTGATTTGTTATGAGTTCAAAGCCTCGCTCTTCATGAGCGGGGCTTTTTTGATGAGCTATCCTTCATGGCTCACATGGGGTTGTGAGCATCCTGTTTGCGCGATCCGGACTTGTGCGATCTCATTTTGCCCTCCATGTTGGAAGGGACAAAAGACCCCCGGCGCGATGCAGAGCGACTTAGCTCGCCTGAAACGTTGCCTTTGAGGATAGGAGATCCGGCCATGAATGACGTCAAGATCCACCGCGAGGACACGGACACCAAAGCGCGCTATGCTGCGCTTGTTGACGGTGTCGAGGGAGAAGGCGAGTTGACCCTCTCCAAGGTGACGAAAAATCTCGTTATCGCCGATCACACCTATGTGCCGGACAGCATGCGAGGGCTCGGTGTTGCCGCAGCTCTGGTCGAACGGCTCATTTCCGATGCCCGCCAGGCCGGTCAGCGCATCGTGCCGCTTTGTCCCTATGTGCGTTCACAGGCCGAGAAAAAGCGCTCCGAGTGGAGTGATATCATTCAGTGGTAGTCTCAATCGATCCCTGACCGTTTTGGAAGGATAGTCCCATGAGCTGGAACCCGAATTTCGATCCTAATTTTCCCTCTTCCGATAATCCCGACCTGATCGAGACACTGATCATTCCCCGAGCGCGGGACATTGGCGGGTTTGAGGTTCGTCGTGCACTTCCGTCCATGAAGCGTCAGATGGTGGGGCCGTTCATCTTCTTTGACCAGATGGGGCCGGCGGAGTTCATCACCGAAGGCGGGATCGACATTCGACCCCACCCTCATATTGGTCTCGGCACCGTGACCTATCTCTATCAGGGCGAATTCGAGCATCGCGACAGCCTCGGAACGCGCCAGATGATTTATCCCGGCGAGGTCAACTGGATGCTTGCAGGCAAGGGGGTGACCCATTCTGAACGGACGAGCGAAGCGACCCGGCAGACGCACCACAATCTCTTCGGTATCCAGACCTGGGTCGCGCTGCCGGAAGATCGCGAGGATATGGCTCCCGATTTCGAGCATCATGGCAAGGAAGCGCTCCCGGTTCTCAGTGACAACGGGGCGACAGCTCGCCTGATCCTTGGAACCTCATGGGGTGAAGCTTCTCCGGTCTCGATGCACAGCGAGATCTTTTACGCCGATGTGGTGCTCGCGCCTCATGCCGCCTTTCCCATGCCCGACACCCATGAGGATCGGGGGCTCTATGTCACCGAAGGCAGTATCGAGGTGGCAGGGCAGAGCTTCGAGGTCGGTCAGATGATGGTGTTCCGGCCCGGTGACCGGATTTCGGTGCGGGCCGGAGAGCTTGGTGCCCGTGTGATGGCACTGGGCGGGGAGACCTTTAACGGGCCGCGTTATATCTGGTGGAATTTCGTGTCGTCTTCTGCTGACAAGATCGAAGAGGCGAAGGCGGCCTGGAAGGCGGCTGACTTTTCTGGCGGGCCGTTCCGGCTTCCTCCGGGGGATGATGAAGAGTTTATTCCGATCACGCCCGATATGGACCGGATGAAACTGAAGCGCCGCTAGATCCGACCTCTTTGGACGACAGCATTTGCCTCCGAACCGTTGACCCGGGCCGGGGGCAAATTGCTTTCAGTAGTCGTTCGTAAATGATCGATGTCTCGTGAATGATTTACACGGAGCAAGTGCTTGCTCATTTTTGTCCATGTCTGAGTAGTGTGAAGAGGGTTAGCGTGACGTTAGGAACGCTCTTCAGATTTTAATTTGTCGAACCAGCCGGTGCTGGCGTCAGGGATGGAATCGGTGTGTGGGAAGTAGGGTTTGAGGTCCAGAAGAGGGGTCCCGTCGAGGCAATCTATGTGCCGAACCAGCAGGCCGTCTTCTGTAACTTCCAGTAGATCCACCACTGACATGGAAATCGGATTGGGTCTGTTGGGCGAGCGCAGCGCGAAGGTGCCGTGGATGGCATCCGCGAATTTTGGCCGCTGCTGGATCAGCGTTCGATCCGCCTCGTGCATCCAATAGAAAACAATGACATGGGAGCAGGTTTCGAGGGATTTTAGCCCGGGAAGAAACGCGGGTTTCAGCCTAATGCGCGCGATTTCGTCGGTTTTTCGTCCGTGGCGCGGACAATCCTCGCGTTTTTTGAAGGGCGTTTCGATCCGCCCGATGAAACTGATCCACGCGTCATGGTTGAGTGAGTCAGGTGTCAGTTCCATCTCTCCCGGGCGCTTGGTCATGATGTTTTCGGTCCTTTGCAGTGCAGTGCTTGAGTTAGAGCAAGGTTAGCAGAGTGACTAAAATTTTCATCAAACTTTCAGAGCTTTATCATCAAATTTGGTGTTTCGTTTTAGGCGATTTTACATGGCTGTCTGGTAGCTTTCACCGGAACTGCCTTTGCAATGTGTATGCGAAGGTTCCGATTATTTACGGGGACGTAACATGCAAGCTGCCAACCCAAAAACCGAACTGGTGGACTGGAAAGTTTTAAGTGGCCAGGGTGACCGGGGCCGAAGTGATGAGCTTATGCGCCATGTCGCCACGTTGTTTTCGCTGACAGCGGACCATTGTACGCAAGAACAGATCGACACCTATGACACTGTCATGCAGCGTCTGGCCGATCTTGTGTGCGCCGAAACACGCTCTTTTGCGGCCAAGAAGATTTGCCGACTGAACAACGCACCGCACGACATCGTACGTCGCTTTGCGTTTGATCTGATCAGTGTGGCCGATCCGGTGCTGCGTAATTCGCCGGTACTGACCGATGAGGATCTCGTCGAGGTCAGCGACCAGAAGGGCGAACAGCACATGGTGTCGATCAGCATGCGTAAGTCCCTGAGCATGGTCGTTACCGACGTTCTGATCCGGTCGAAGCAGGGCTCGGTGCTGATCAAGCTTGCAGCAAACAGCGAGGCCGAGATTTCCCCCGTCGGCATGCGCGTTCTGCAGTCGCTCGCAGCCAATGACCAAATGCTGGCCCGGGAACTTGGCCAACGCGACAATGTGGTGCGACTTGATAGTCAGCCGTCTGCACCGACCCCGATCGAGCCGCAGGGCAGCGTCAGCCTGCCGGAGCTGTGGCAGAAGATTGAGCCGATGGTTCCCGAAGCGATGTATAATCTCACCCGGCATTCCTATCTGGGCCGCTACAAGTTCGAGAATTCGATTGCCAAGGCAGAACGGTTTAACAAGCAGGGGCTTCTTGACAAAGCAATTCTGCGCCAGTTTGCCTGCAATGATCAGTTTGCCGATCTTGTTTGCGGTATTTCGGTCAAGAGCGGTTTCCCGCATGAGATCGTGGCGCGCATGATGTCGTCTGTTCAGTGGAGTCAGGTCTTGAGTTTGTTCAAGCTGCTCGGTTTTTCCGACAGGCTGGTGCAGGATATACTGGAATGTGGACCGTGGATGCTCTGTCTATCCCGCAATCAGTGTGCCGCTGTTGTTAAACAATATTTGGCTTTGACAGTCGAAGAAGCAAGAAGTCGGGCACTTTTGTGGCCACAAGAAGGATTACTTCTTGACTGATATGGCAGGTGATTGCCAAACTGTTGAAGCTGGACGGGAAATTCGGCTTACGAATGATATCGGGCAGGCCCCTTCGGGAGCCTGTCTTTGAGCATTTGGCGGGTGCTCTGGCCCTTTGGCTGGCTGGATCGCTTGTAGGAAAGACCCAATGTGCAATGACCCTCCGGCACGGAAACGCTGTTTGCATCCATTTGCCGGTTGGACCCATCCGTCCAGTTGTGCAATAAGGTTGCAACGGATAATGATGGGGAACGGTCGATGCACGTAACCGCCTTTCGAATTTTTGTCAGAGATCTTGCAGCTGCACGCGACTTCTATGCCAATTCCCTGAAGTGGCCCATGATATGGGATCGCTCGGAGCAGGGGGCCGTGGGGTTCGAGCCGGGGATGCTGGTCATCATCGAGGAAGAAGATGCCAGAGGCCCGCAGGCATCCCTGATCGGACGCTTCACCGGCCTGTCGCTGGTGGTTGATAATCTTCCCGACCTTTATAAAGATCTCAAAGCCCGTGGGGTGCCATTTGTCGCGCCACCCGAGCGGCAGTTCTGGGGTGGCTATCTGGCGCACCTCATTGACCCGTCGGGCAACATCGTCAGCTTGGTTGAATGATGCCTGATCCTTTTGAGGATCGCGGAAATCGAAACACAAAAAAGCGGGTCCATGTCTGGCCCGCTTTTTTGATGCATGCGCAGAGCGCTGACCACAGGTCAGGCGTCGATGCCGTTGCGATTGTCGTAGTTCTGAATGATTTCGCGAATGGTGTCGGCCACGTTCGGCGCGATGTCCCCTCGCTCCATACCGAAGGCAACGTTGGCCATCAGGAAGCCGGATTTTGAGCCACAGTCGAAGGTCTGGCCGGTGAATCTCACACCCGAGAAATCCTGATCATTGTTCAGCTGGATCATGGCGTCGGTGAGCTGGATCTCGTTGCCCGCGCCCGGAGGCTGGGAGGCGAGATACTTGAAGATCTCCGGCTGCAGGATGTAGCGGCCAGAGAGAATGAGGTTGGACGGTGCGGTGCCTGGAGCAGGCTTCTCGATCATCCCGAGGATTTCATAGTCGTTTCCGTCGCGCACCTCGCCGGTCTGGACGACACCATATTTGTGGGTGTCCTTCTTCGGCACTTCTTCCAGAGCGACTACGTTGCCGCCGCGCTGATGATAGACTTCCATCATCTGGGTGAGGCAGCCGCGCGGAGCCTTCATGATCATGTCGGGGAGAAGAAGGGCGAAGGGTTCGTTGCCGACCAGTTCCTGAGCGCAGAGCACGGCATGACCGAGGCCCATTGGCTGCTGCTGGCGGGTGAAGCTGGTGTGGCCAGCCTTGGGCATGTCACGGCGCAATGTGCCAAGAACATCGAGCTTGCCACGCTGTTCAAGCGTATGCTCGAGCTCGACTTGAATATCGAAATGGTCCTCGATAACGCCTTTGTTGCGGCCAGTCACGAAGATGAAATGTTCAACGCCGGCTGCTTTGGCCTCGTCGACCACATATTGGATCACCGGGCGATCCACAATGGTCAACATTTCTTTGGGCATGGCTTTGGTCGCAGGCAGAAATCGCGTACCAAGACCGGCCACAGGAAAGACGGCTTTACGAATAGGTTTTACCATATTTGAAGTTACTCCAGGCCTTTTTTAAAAGTCGTACGTTCTAACGAACGTTTTAAACCTCCGGAGAGTTCCCCCCAAGTGTCAATTTTTTTTTACTAAGGAAAAATGCGCGTTTTTTTGGTAAACGGTTTACTATCTTGAACATATTTCTGTGGCATGACTCACGTCGGGTGCTTCCTAATTTTTTGAGCGAGAAGGACATGTCAATGCAGGTAAATCTCGGAATTGTCAGACACTTGATCAATCAGGTTGCAAAAACCTCGTCGGTCGGCCTTGTCATTCTGGCCGCGTCCAGCATGACTGCGTCGAGCCAGACCGCAGCGGGATTTGATAAATGGATCAGGGACTTCTGGCCCGCTGCCCGGGCGGAAGGGATCACGGCCAACACCTATAATGCAGCCTTTGCCGGGGCGCAGCTTGACATGTCAATCGTCAAGCGGGCGAACAATCAGCCCGAATTTGTGAAGCCAATCTGGTCGTATCTTGACAGTGCCGTCAATGAAACGCGCATCAAGAATGGTCGCAAAATGAAGCAAGAGCACGCGAAACTGCTGCAGCGGCTCGAAAGTCGTTTTGGTGTGGATCAACATGTTCTGCTGGCGATTTGGGGCATGGAAAGCGCCTATGGCGCGATTTTCAAGAACACCGCGCTGATCAAACCGACCATCCAGTCGCTTGCCACGCTGGCCTATGCGGACAAGAGCCGTGCGAAATTTGGTCGTGAGCAGTTGCTTGCCGCACTGAAGATCCTCCAGAATGGTGATGTCGCGCCCAAGGACATGCAGGGCTCCTGGGCCGGGGCCATGGGGCACACCCAGTTCATCCCGACCACCTACCTTGCCAAGGCGGTCGATTTTGACGGGGATGGTCGTCGCGATATCTGGCGCTCGGTTGATGATGCGCTGGCCTCGAGTGCCAATTTGCTGGAGTCTGCTGGTTGGGAAACCGGCAAGACCTGGGGATACGAAGTTGCGCTGCCCAAGAATTTTCCGTTCGAACTTGCGGACGGCAAGCATTCAAAGACCCTTGCGCAGTGGGCCGAGCTTGGCGCAAAACGAGCTGCGGGGCAGGCCTATCCTCGCCCGTCGGATGATGCCCGTCTGATCCTGCCAGCCGGATACAATGGACCTGCATTTCTGGTTCTCAAAAATTTTGCCATGATCAAGCGCTACAACAACGCCGATTCCTATGCTCTGGCTGTCGGGCATCTGGCCGACCGTATTCGCGGTGGCGGTGGTTTTGCGGGCGAGTGGCCGAGATCTGACAGAGTTTTGAAGCGTTCGGAACGCAAAGAACTACAGACAGTGCTCAACAAGCTGGGATATGATACGGGCGGAATCGATGGCCGACTTGGCTCGAAGTCGCGGGCAGCAATTCGCAATTGGCAGAAACGCAATGGCCATGTGCCGGACGGTTTTGCCAGCGGCAAGTTGCTTGAAGCGTTGAAAACGGGTCGCTGAGCTGGCTTGATCTGCTTGGTCGGATCAGCAAGGTTAGATTGGGCTTGTCGAGCCGGAAGGATCGGAGAAAACGGGTGATAACGGGTTTTGGTCGCAAAAGAGAACCGAGTTTTCGCATGAAGGCGCTTGTAGCCTTCATGGTTGTGCCCTTGTTTCTTTCTGCGAGCCTTGTTCCATCCGTGGCAACGGCAGCCCCGGCTTTGGACCTGTCATCAGCGAATGCCGCGCCCTCCGTTCAGACCAAGCCCGATGATGGACGCGTTCAAGTGGCATTGTCCTTCTTTGAGCGTCTTTTCAAGCGCCGCAGCAGCGACAAGTCGAAGACCACGACCAAGAACAGCGATCCTTCCAAGGCTTCGCGCGATACAGCTCCAAGTGCTCCGGTCATCGAGACCGTGAAGAAGGATCCCGATGCGGCCGTCATTGCCGTGTTCGGGGACGAGTTTTCCATGGATCTGGCCTGGGGTCTGCAAGACGCCTTTGCCAAGACGCCGGACGTGCGGGTCGATGTGCATTCGGTTGCCAACAGCGGGCTGATCTATCGTGCGTCGCGCAACCCGCTCAACGATCCCGAAGCTGTCTACGAAAAGTCGCCCTACACGTTTGCCGTCGTCATGGTTGGTCTCGGAGACCGGGTGGCGACCCGTGAAGTGCGCAATGCCGAGGGCGATGTCGTCTTTCCTCCCTATGACTTCAAGTCGGAAGGCTGGTTGCGCTCCTATGAGCGGGAGATTGATCGCCTGCGGCTGGCGTTTGCCGAACATGACAAGCCGATCTTCTGGGTCGGACTGCCTCCTGTCGGCAACAAGGCTTTGAGCTCGGACCTTTTGTATCTCAACGATTTTGTTTCAAGCCGACTGACCGAGCGCGGGGAGACCTTCATCGACATCTGGCAGGCTTTCTCGAACGAAGAGGGCAACTTCACATTCCGCGGCCCCGACCTTGCCGGTCAGGAAATGCGTCTGCGCCAAAAGAATGCCATCCGGTTCAACAAAGCCGGACGTCGCAAGCTGGCCTTCTTTGTCGAAAAGCTTGTGGTCCGGGCCCTGTCCCAGTCCGTGGCCGAAGATGTGTTGCCTGACAATCTGGCCTCTGCAGACGAGACGGCCTTGAAGGAAGGACGCGGTGCGCAACGGGACATTTTCGTGCTCCGCAAGCCGCCGCTGGATGCTGACACGCTCGTCAACCCGGATGTCGTTGCGGTCAATAGTGCGGTTGCCACCGCCGGGTCCCAGTCTCTTCAGACGACGGATCGCGTGCCTCGCCTGCGGGTTGATGATTTCTCATGGTCGGGCCGATAGGCTGACGTTTGCCAAAATGGTGCATGTCTTTGAAGCTGGTGATTGCGGTGACGGGACTGAGGCGATAGAAACAGGGGAACGCGCATCCCCTGATCGCGCATGTGCCCTATCTTTGCCGCGGAGCTGACCTCGTGCCATCTGTTTCTTCTTCCCCGTCCGCCCTTCATCCAGATGTCGCCTTTCTCCATTCGCTCGCTGACGTGGCCCGGGATGTGGTCATGCCGTTGTTCCGCTCTGAGATGAAGGTGGACAACAAGGAGGTGTCCGGGTTCGATCCGGTGACCGATGCTGATCGTCAGGCAGAGTTGCAGATGCGCAAGCGCATTCATGAGCGCTTTCCTGATCACGGTATTCTGGGCGAAGAATTTGAATCTGAGCAGTTGGATGCGAGCGGGCGCTGGATTCTCGATCCTGTCGATGGCACCCGCGCTTTCATCGCCGGCTTGCCGACGTGGGGCACTCTGATCGGCTATTTCCATGAGGATGGAACGAAACTCGGCATGATGAGCCAGCCTTTCACCGGAGAACGGTTTGTGGGCGATGGATCGTCCAGCTTTTTCTCAGGTCCGGGTGGTGATCGGGTGCTCAAGGTGCGGGCCTGTGCCGACCTGTCCGAGGCGACGCTTTTCACCACAACACCAGCCATGTTCAACGCAGCCGAACTGCCAGCCTATCTCAATGTCGAGCGCTCCGTGCGCCTCGCACGGTATGGGGTTGATTGCTATGCCTATTGCATGGTGGCGATGGGGATGGTGGATCTCGTGGTGGAGTCTGCCCTCAAGCCTGTCGACATTGCGCCTCTCGTGCCGGTGATCGAGGGGGCTGGTGGCATCGTGACCAACTGGCGGGGTGGCTCGCCGCTTGACGGTGGGCAAGTCATTGCTGCAGGCAGCGCCGAGGTCCATCAACAGGCGCTTGCCTATCTGTCTAAAGCTGCCGTCTGAAATTCACACTTTTTCTGGATCCTGGCCGCCGTCAGCGCGGCATATAGATGCTTTCGTTGGTCAGGGTATTCTGACCGGGAATGAAGGCATCAAAAGCCGCCCAGAATTCCTCGCGCAGGATCTTGCGTTCCATCATCAATTCATGACGGGCACCGGGAATCGGAACGGCATGGACGGCGCGTGCGGTCGAGGCGAAATATTCGGCCGATTTGGTGCTCGCAATGCGATCCTGACTGGCGCCAATGATCAGCGTTGGCGTGTAGATTGATGACTGCATTTCGCTTGATTGCAGACGATCCATGGCCTTGCAGGATTCATGTACCCAGCGCACGGTCGGGCCTGCGACGGCAAGTTCGGGGAAATCTATAAGATATTGCCGGTTGCGATCATAAGTCGGGCCGTCAGACGTCAGAAGGTTGGCGTCAAAGCCGAGGCGATCGAACGGAGTTCTGGATACGCTCAGCATGTAGCGCTTGCCTCGATTCAGAAACCTCAGAAACGCAGAGATCTTGCGAATGGTGGACTGCCGCAGGCGCATGCCGAGAAAACGTCTCTGTTCCGGGGCGATCTCGATCAGCGGAGCACAGAGCACCGCTCTTTCAAAAACGGCTCTGAGTTTGGGCAGTTGCTCGAGCAGCACCAGACCACCCATCGAGTGACTGAGTGCAAAGTGCGGGGGCGGGAAGTCGGGCAGGACCTTTTCGTGGAGAAACTGGTGCAAGTCGCGGCCATAGTCCGAGAAGCGTCTCACGTGGCCCTTCAGCGGATCATCAAGCAAACGCTCGGAGGCACCCTGTCCGCGCCAATCCATCGTTGCAACGGCGAAGCCGCGTTTTCTGAGATCGCGGATGACTTCATAGTATTTTTCGACAAATTCCGCGCGACCCTGCAGCAGACAGACTGTGCCCTTGGGGTGCGGATCTAGCGATGGCCAGACGGCGGTGCGGACCACGCGCTTGTCCCAACAGGTCATCTTTTCAATGCGCCCGTCGGCAAGGTCTGGATATTTGTCGATATTTCTCAGATACATCGGCTCCCCCGACAGCCTGGATTCCGGCACAGTTTACCCAAAAGATGCTGACATGGGAGGGGGAAAAGTTGCCTTTTTCGGGTTATCCCGTTTTGTGTCCCTCGGTTTCGTACCACTGTGGAGTGGACGCACGAAAGCCGCCCCATATCGAGAGGCGGCCTTCGTGAAAGGATGCTGAGGCTGATCAGTTGCGCCAGAAGGGAGATCGGTTCTTTTGCTGGTCCGAACCGAGATTCCTCTCCTGTGAGGGTCTTGCCTGTTTGAGGTGATGCTGGTCATTTTCATAGGCCGGGCGCATCTTGTGGACAAGGGTGCGATTGAGGATGATGCCGTTGCGTGGGTCCATTGTCAGCATCACAAACTGACCCCGGCTGCTTCGGGCTTTTGCCGTGTAAAAGCGGCCGGTATATTGCAGGTCGCTGATATGGGAGTAGCCGCGTTGGATCAGCATGCGCTTCATCTCGCCTATTTTGAGACGGCGCTGATTGAAGAATGTTTTCTTCTTGATGATCTTGTGGGCGCCCCGATTCTGCTCGGATGCTGCATACTGCGGATTTGAGTGTCGTCCTTCTGCCAAAACGGGCGTAGCAAGCGTTGCTGCGATCAGCAGTGGGATTGCAAAGATTGTTGTTTTCATGAGTTTGCCTTTCACACTTGGTTTGATGTTTCACTCTCTTCGTCCCGACTTCAGGCTACGACAGTGATGCTGAACCCAATCCGAAAGCTCCATTCATTCAGGGTTTATCATGATGGCAATGATGAGGCGGCGCCCCCAAATCGCCATGTTTTATTATGTTTTTCGTTGGTTGAAATTTTTGCTTCCGGGAGGACTTGAAATCAAAATCAGCGGTTTCCATATCTTGGATATCGGAGGCCAATGTGGCTCCGGTTTCACGCCGTTCTCGCCTGTTACAGGGAGAATGGGTCCATATCAAGTCGCAATCCTGTCGCTCAAAGGAGGACTTTTCTATGCGTCATTATGATCTTTCCCCGCTCTATCGCTCTACCGTCGGCTTTGACAAGCTTTTCTCCATGCTGGACACCGTGTCCAACCCGGAAGGCGCTCCGAGCTATCCGCCTTACAACATTGAACGTCTTGCAGAAAACACCTATCGCATCTCGATGGCTGTCGCCGGCTTTACCGAAGCTGATCTCAAGATCGAAGTGAAGGAAAACACCCTCACAGTTGTTGGCGAGAAAGCCGATCAAGACAAGGAAAGCCGGGAATTCCTGCATCGCGGCATCGCCGCTCGTGCCTTTGAACGTCAGTTCCAGCTGGCCGATTACATGCAGGTGGAAGGCGCCAATCTGGAGCATGGTCTGCTCCACATCAATCTTGTGCGCGAAATTCCTGAAGCCAAAAAACCACGTCAAATCGAGATCAAAGGTCATGAAAGTGGCGTTGATCCGACCGTGATCGAAGGCTCCACCCACTAAGGCTGCCTTTGGGCCTCGCTTGCGAGGTCCCAAAATGGCGCGAGGGCTCGACCAGTCCCTCAGGTGGTGCCCCCGCGTTCACATTGGCGGTCCATGCCCGTAAATAGGCCGCCTTCTCCCCAACCCCAGATGTCTGATCCGTCGCCATATCGGCACGGAAAAGACCAAGACCTATGGCAATCGGGCCGTATCCCGCTTGTCATCTCTCACCGAAAGGGCACCAGGCTGTGATGGCGGGGTGCCCTTTTGGCGTTTAAGGGGTGGTGTCTGAATGCTAGTCGTTGATGGCCTGAAGGAAGGCGTCAACATCTTGGGGCCGGGTCGCGAAAGAGCAGACCAACCGGAATAGCTCCTCGTCATCGGCGGGGCGATCCTCTGGAGCCAGCCCAGTGGACGGCCAGTCATGGAAGATGGCGCCCTTGTGCTTGGCCTTCTCGGCACTGGTCTTCTTGATGATGGCAAAGACCTCGTTCGACTGGCTCGGCCATGCCGGGCGGGCTATGGGGCTTGCTTCAAGCCCTGCGACCAGCCGCGACGCCATCTTGTTCGAGTGGCGGGCATTGTCGAGCCAGTGGTCCTTTTCGAAGTAACCTTCGAACTGGGCAGCAACAAAGCGCATTTTCGAGAACAGGTGACCGGCCCGTTTGCGCCGATAGATGAAGTCGCTGGCATCGGCGGGATTGAAGAAGACAACTGCCTCGGCACACCATGCGCCGTTTTTCGTTGCGCCAAAGGACAGGATGTCGACGCCAGCCTTCCATGTCATTTCCGCCGGTGTAGCATCGATGGCCAGCATAGCGTTGGCGAAACGGGCACCGTCCATATGCACCTTGAGGTGATTGGCGTGGGCGCAGGATGCCAGATCTGCGATCTCGGAGACACTGTAGGCCGTGCCATATTCGGTCGCCTGTGACAGGGAAATGGCGCTCGGCTGGCCGTGATGCACGACCCCGTGGGGCACCTCTTTAAGACCCCTGAGGATCGCATCCGGTGTGATCTTGCCCAGATTCCCGTCAAGGCCCCACATGCGGGCCCCCGAGGAGAGAAACTCCGGCGCGCCGCATTCATCAACGCGGATGTGGGCTTCTTTGTGGCAGAAGACCGTGCCGCCGGGACCTGTGGCTGTTGACAGTCCCAGCGCGTTTGCTGCGGTGCCTGTGGCAACAACGAAGGCCGCGCACTCCGTTTCGAAGATATCCTGAAAACGCTTTTCTATGGCCTCGCACAGGTCGCCCGAGCCATAGGCCGGGACAAAGCCGCCATTGTGTCTTAAAAGCGCTTCCATCACTGGCTCGGATGCACCGGCCCAGTTGTCGCTGGCAAACTGCATGAAATTTTCCTTGAGGCGAGAGGGTGGTTGGCGCCATTCGAACGCCTTGCCGTCTCAAGGTCAAGCAGAAATGAGCGTGCCCTGCGCACGAGGCCGTGAGAGAAGCCTTGAGGCCAGATGATCGAGGGAGAAGGTTCCCGGTCCCTTTATGATGATGACGAGAAGCGGCATCAGCCACAACAGGCGCTGATCGAGGATGGCGGCGTTATGGACGGGGTCGAACAGGGCACCGATCGTCATGGCATCGACATTGTGGAAGGCAATGTCGACGAAACTCATCACGGCGATGAAGCCGACAAAGGTGAGCGCGGCCAAGCGCGTGAAGAGGCCAAAAAGAATGAGCAGGGGCAGGATGATTTCGGGCGAGTGTGCCCGCGATCACGATCAGCTTCCATGGGAAAAAGGCGATCTGGGAGACATCGTAGGCCGACGGCCTCGGCGATTGGCGGAATGATTTGGGCGTAGGCCCCGACGGAGGGTTCGAACAGACCAAAGGGACCGTCGCCCAGCTTGGTGAAGGCTGAGTTGAGGAAGAAGACCAGAAGCACGCTGGAGAAGATGAGCCTCGCGCTCAGTCCCAGAAACCAGCCATCCAGTGCCCGGTCAAGGCGATCAAAGAGTGTTGTGTGCCATTGGATGAGGTGCTGAAGATTAGGCATGGTGATGGTTCCTGATTGCGGTCTTGATCGTTTAAGGGATTGGAAGATGGATCGAGGCGAGGGCTCCGGTTTCAAAGAGGCCTCCAAGATTTTGAGCAAAGTCGAAGGCGTCATCGGCGGCAGCTGCGCTTTCGGCGGCCTCTGCCAATGGTAGGCCCTTCATCAGGGCGCGGATAAAGGGGGCGCCACCCGTCGGGAGCGAGACAACGGAAACATCCCAGTGCGGTCTGGTGATGAGCACGCTCTCGGGTTTTGGCTCGATTGATGCCATCACGGCTTCCGGGTCGTCGGATTTGTGCGCTGCCCAGATGCTGTAGACCGGATGGTTGCTGGTGATCAGCTCGGCTGCCGGATGGAAGTCAAAGACCAGCTCTCCGATCCTGTCGGGGGCAATGCTCTGTAGCTTCTGAGGATCAAGTGGCGTTGCGTCGGCTGCGTTGTAGGAGCGGAGCCAGGCGTGTTCGAGCCGCGCGACATCGCCAAGGAAAGGCAAGTCGGCGAGAGGCTCGAACCGGTTGAGAAAATCCCCAAAGTCGGATCCATAGCTGATGAGCATGGGCGACCGGGGCGGGCTGGCCGCAATGTAAACCCGCGCCATGGCACGAAAAAACTCGTCCCCAAGCAGCTGAGAGATGGTTGGAAAGGTGGCCGTGAGCGCCTCGGTGAGACCGGCTAGCACATTGTTGCGATAGACAGCAAAGCGTTTTTGGGCCTTCTTTTCGCGCGTCGGGCCTACAACGTCAGGCGGCAGCGGCAGGTCGGCGGCCAGAAGGGCGTTGGAAAAGGCCTGTTGCTGCACGTTGAGGGCCTTACACGCCGCTGCTGAGGGATCAGACGGCATCGCGCAACTCCGTGGACGCTTCAATAGCTCGGAGTTTTTCCTCGGCACGCATGGCCTCGGCGAACAGTATGTCCCACTCAGGAATGTTGTTGTCCCACTCGATCAATGTTGGCACGGCACCCGAGCGTTTCAGGGTGTGGTCGTAGAGTGTCCAGACGGCATCCGCCACCTCGCGGTCATGGGCGTCGATCAGCAGGATTTCGCCTTCGTCATCCTCATCCCGGGCATATCCGGCCAGATGGATCTCGCCAACATGCTCGACGGGGAAGGCATCGAGATAGGCGAGGGGATCGTAATTCTGGTTGGTGGCCGACACATAGACATTGTTGCAATCGAGTAGCAAGCCGCATCCGGTGCGTGTCACAAGCCGTTCGAGGAATGTGATCTCCGACATGGTCGAGCTTTCAAAAGCCACATAGACGGACGGGTTCTCGATGAGGATCTGCCGCCCGAGGGCATTTTGGATCTGATCGACATGTTCGACGACGCGGGCGAGGCTTTCTTCCCGGTAGGGGACGGGTAACAGGTCGTTGAAGAAGACCTCGTCATGAGTGGACCAAGCCAGATGCTCGGAGAAGAGGCCGGGATTGTATCGCTCATTGAGGGCCTTGAGGCGCTCGACGTGATCCTGCCGCAAGGGCTGGTCTGCGCCAATGGACGCACCGACCCCATGCAGGGACAGCGGATAGCGTTCGGCGATTTCGGTGAGATAGCGATGGGGCGGGCCGCCTGCACCCATATAATTCTCCGGGTGTACCTCGAACCAGCCGATATCGGGGGATGTCTCAAGGATTGTCTTGTAGTGAATGGGCTTGAGGCCAACTCCGGCGCGGGCCGGGATGGGTTTGCGAGGCGTTTCGGCGTTAAGGGTTTTGATGGGCATCAGATCTCTCCCTGCTGACGCACTCTCCATGCGAAAGACAAGGCGGCTTTCGAATGGAGAAATATGAGTGGTGAATGTTCGGTTGGGTGCTCCCGGGTGCAGATCCGGCAGCGAGTGATCGCCGGATCTGCTTTTGAAGGCCAGATAAGCTTGGTCGGGGCAGCGCCTTACATCGCGTCCGATTTCATCGGCTCAAGGCTGCCCATGCCTTTCGGGGTTTTCATGGTGGTGCAGGTGCCTTTCGGGACCAGTTTCCATGCGTTGCCCTGATAATCTTCTGTGGCAGTGCCTGCACAGGTGGTGCCCGGTCCGGCGGCGCAGTCATTCTGGCCCTTGAGAGCCACGCCGTAGCATTTTTCTTTTTCCATGGCGTGGGCGCCCTGAGTGGAAATGGCGGTCAGCGCGCCAGCGGTAACGACGGTTGCAACAGCGCCAGCAATAACGGCAGCGGAGAAAGATTTGGTTTTGGTGGACATGGAAGTCTCCTCGGTGATTGGTATGAAATCCTGTATTGGTTCGGGGCGGATCCTCCCGCGCTTCGAACGAGGCCAAGTCTGTCGGCAACGCTGATCAATAGGAAATGAATTGGGTGTTACGCTTTTCTCACGCTGGCTCACCAAAGCGTGAAATGATCGAGAGCCTGCACCAAATGCGGGAAAATGACATGGTCGGGTGGAATCGATAGTCGCTTGTTATCTCATCATAATGCGAGGCAATTGACCAAAAAATGTGCAATTTTCAAAACTGTCCAAATTGGCCTAAAAATTATGCACAGTTTATTTCATCACCGAAACGTGAGTAAAAGATGTCTGAAATAGTCATTATTTTCAATCGCTTATGGAATGTGGTCGCAAGTGTTGTGTTGCCGTATTGGTCAACCTTACCGTGTTTGTGGCGCTGAAGTGGCGCTCCACGGCTTGAAAAGACGATTTCGGAATGTCATTGTTGCGGTGCGGAATACTTCCCGCCGCCCTTGCTGGGCGTTTCCTCCTTAGACTTTCCGGGCCGCTTCGTGCGGCCCTTTCTTTTATTGCGGTCTGGCTTGTGCCGTGAGCCTCCAAGGCGCCCGTTTCACCGTGCCTCAGGCGTGGTCATCCGGACGACACAGACAGTCACGGATCAGGCGCGGATGCTCACGCTGGCGTGATCCGTAAAGTCGGGAAGGATGTCTGGGAGAAGAGACGAGTGCTTACTCTGCTGCCGCGGCTTCGGGCAGCAGGTGATCGTTGGCGCACTGCATCAACAATTCGGTGAAGCGGGCGAACAGGTCGATTAGTTCGGCAAAGTGATCCACCGGCTCCAGTGTGTCTTCATTCATGTAAAGACTGCGATCGATCTCGATCTGAAGCGCGTGCAGCCCCTTCAGGGGGCGGCCATAGTGCTGAGTGATGAAGCCGCCAGCATAGGGGCGGTTGAGGTCAACCTTGAAGCCGAGGTGCGACAGGATGCTTTTGGCCGAGTTTGTCAGGGACGAATGGCAGCTCGTGCCGTAGCGGTCACCCAGAATGATGTCGGGGCGGACGCTTGGGTTGGTGTTCTTGAGCACGCGGGACGGCATGGAATGACAGTCGATGAGGCAGGCATAGCCAAACTCGACGTGGGTGAGCGCCATCTGGCGTCTGAGGGCCTGATGATAGGGTTTGTAAAGGCGATCGACGCGATCAAGTCCTTCGGCGACATCAAGCTTGCTGCGATAGATTTCCTTGCGCTCGGAGACGATGCGGGCAATCGTCCCCAAACCGCTGCCAACGCGTGTGCCGGAGCTTTTGGCGAAGGAGGGCAGGGGGGCGTCGAACATCGTGGGATCGAGTTCGTATGGCTCCCGGTTGAGGTCGAGATAGGCGCGCGGGAAATGGGCCGCCATCAGCGGAGCGCCGCATTGGGGCACCTTGGAGAAGAGATGATCGACGAAGGCGTCTTCGGAGCTGCGCAGCTCCCGTTCCGTCAGCCGGCTTGATTGCCTGAAGGCTTCGGTGTAGCAGCGACCGGAATGAGGTGAGTTGAACAAATAGGGGGCGAGCTGATGCTCGGGATATTCGATCCGAAACGGGGTTTCCAGTTCATAGGTCGGTTCGAAATTCACTGAGCTGGTCTCGTCTTTCTGACTTTGTGGGTCTTGGGCTCTTGAGCCTTGCCAAATTTGCCGCTCGAATGGCTGGTTGGGGCCATTTTGATCGTGTTTGTCTGATTCGCTTTGAAGGCTTCTTGTTGAAGATAGTAATGGAAGTTTCACGCAAATGGGAGAGAAACAGATCACATTTTTGTCGAATCTTATTCGATGACTGCTGTAAGATGGTGAAAGTGGGGCGAGAGTTCACTTGATCTTTACCCGAAACAGGATGAAATGTAGGATCAGTCGTCCCCGAAAAGTGGGATAGAAACCTTATCGAGAAATTCGCCCACGAGAGGCTGGAGACCGATACACCATGTCGCAAATTTTGCTTGCAGAAGATGATAATGACATGCGCCGCTTTCTGGCGCGCGCCTTGCAGAATGCTGGTTACGAAGTCGTCTCTTTTGATAACGGGAAAAGCGCATATGACAGGCTCCGCGAGGAACCCTTCACCCTGTTGCTGACCGATATTGTCATGCCGGAAATGGACGGCATTGAGCTTGCTCGCCGTGCGACCGAGCTGGATCCCGACCTCAAGGTGATGTTCATCACCGGTTTTGCGGCCGTTGCTCTTAATCCGGACTCCCAGGCACCCAAGGATGCCAAGGTGCTGTCCAAACCCTTCCATCTCAGAGATCTGGTCAACGAAGTCGGCAAGATGCTAGCGGCCTGATATAGGGTTGTTTTTGAGGGTGGATATGTGTCGCGGGCGTCTCCGCGACAATGTTTTTCACAGATTTGCAATATTCGGCTGGAGAGTTCGGCGAAAGGGGTTGCAATCCTTTTTGCAGGGCGGTAGAAGCCATCTCACCGCAAGGCATGTTCCTCTTGAGGACAGCCAAACAGGATGGGCGTATAGCTCAGCGGGAGAGCACTACGTTGACATCGTAGGGGTCACTGGTTCAATCCCAGTTACGCCCACCATCCTTCCTCCTTACATTTCAAGAAGATAAGACGGTTTCTCGACAAAGTCTCGGGCTCCGTGGAACCTGATTTTATCACAAAAATCACACTGATCAATGTGATTGCAACGTAGTGGCTAGAGCCTGTCGGCTCGCCATTCGCTCTCCCGCTGAGCTTTAGGCCCATTAGATTTCTTGATGAGGCTGGAAAAAATTCTGGTTTTCAGGGGTCCCCCGGGGGGGCATGGGGTGGCAACTGATAATGCATTGGGCGTTGAAAATTTCTCGCCAAAATTATCGATATTCTCATCGCAAATACGCATGGCCCGGTGTCTCGAGCTGCCTCAATAGCTCTATGAAAGGGCCAGTTTGCAAGCCTGAACGTAAGGAGGATAGCATCCTGAGCTAAGTGGTTCTGGATGCGTGTTGGTGGTGCCAATGCGGATTTTTGAAAATTATTTTGTGATTAAAACGCCAACAAATGAGTATATATAGATGTTAACACACTGTTAATGCGCAGTTGATCTAGATTGCAATAAATCAGTGAGACTTTTTATTAAAGCTATGATTTTGTTCTATTTTTTATTTTTGACAAAAAGAACGAACGTGCTATGCCTAGTGCAACACGAAAGGAGAATGTTATTAATTTTGTTTAATTTTGAGAAGGCTGATGAAATTTTGGCGGGGCTTTTGCCCTGTCCTTCATGCGCCAAAGAAAGTGATTGGGATTGTCTTGATTTTGAAAATTTTCGTTCGTTGGACGTCCAAAAGTGGTCGACCTATAAGGAGATAGGCGAACTCGTTCAGTTTCTCTATGATCGGTTTTTCAAGGACCGCAAGGCGGACATCGCGAAAAAGCACTTAAAGGTTATTTTGCTTGATTTGTACGTGTGTTGGATTGAGCATCCTGACCAGTTTCTAGCGGTGTCGCTCAACAACAACGACTATCACGCCAAGAGCCGGTACAATGCACTGCACATCTCTAAGAAGACAATTCAAGTCGTAAAAACTTTGTATAGTGTTGGGCTTATCTGTCTCAAAGGCGGTTTTCATGATCGGGATACCCGTATTGGCAAACTTACTAGAATTAGAGCAACTGAGCCGTTGATTGAGTTATTTCGATTGATCCGACTAGAGCTATATCATGTGCGCTTTCCTGAGGATCGTGAGCTAATAATTCTGTCCAATACTGATGTCCGCGAACTAAAGGTTGTCAAAGATGGCTTGGAAAAGACCAAGATCTCAAAAAGGAGAAACTTGGTAGAATACGAGGACACTAAAGATACTTCACGCATGAGAGAGATTCTCAAACGCTACAATGGGCTTTTGGCTGATACGTTTATTGATATCCCGAGTTTGGAAGAAGCATGGGGAACTGGTCACCAAAGGGTCTGTATTACCCATCTGAACAAATATGTTCATCGGACTTTCAATCGATCATCTTTTGATTATGGCGGGCGTTTCTATGGGGCTTGGTGGATGCAATGCTCAAAAGAGCTTCGAAAGCAGATTTTTATAAATGATCGGCCTACTTCAGAGCTGGATTATAAGGGGCTGCATATCGTTATGCTGTATGCGCTAGAAGGGATTGAATATTGGTCTTTGGATCGCGGGGACCCCTACGAAATCGAGGTTCTGCAGTTTCAGGAGACAGGGACTGCACGCAAAGATGTAAAGCTGCTGATGCTGATGCTGATCAACGCTAGTTCGGTGAGCAATGCATATAAAGCCTTTAGGCGAGCCGCTGAAATGGGATCTCACCAAAAGCGGTATACGAACGCCAACCTTGAGCAGATTTACAAACTGCTTAAGGCCAAGCATCCAGAAATTGCCCATCACTTTGGAAGTGATATAGGCATTACTCTCATGAATCTAGATGCCAAGATAACTGAAATCATCATTGAGACCTTTACTGAATATAGTGTTCCAGTTCTCACGGTACATGATAGCTACATAGTTAAGTGGGGCTGGGAGAAGGAACTTGAAGCAATGATGCATACTGCGTTTAGTCGAGTGTTAGGGGTATCGCTTGACAGAAGGAAAGAGAGAGGCCGAGCAATCACTTATGAAACCGAGAATAAGATAAATTTTTTCGAATACTTTAAATTAGGTTGTTCAGATTTAATTGATGAAGGATATATGGATTTGGAATGTGGTATCTTGGGAAAGAATAAGAATTACAATTTCTACAAATCAAATAGATATGAACTGAATAAGAGAGAGTCTGCTCTATCTTTATAATTATAATCATAACTAAGACTTATTTTTTATATTTTTTGGGTGGAAAATATTTTTTTATTCGTTACTATTATTAGATATTCTATATATTTTTTCGTTTGGTAGAAGGTTGGTTTAGAGTTTATTTCTCACCTGACCTCAAAAACTCTACCGCTATAATTGACGTACCCCCTTTTATGCGCCCGCTTACAAGTTGGTTCTGTTCCAGTTTTGATCTTGTTTGGGTTGGGTTACCAATTCGATTGGGGTGAGCCCATTGTTGGGCGGAAAGTGGTCGCTCATTGCATTTGGCTTTAACGGCAGATATTCAGCAAAGCTGACTTCCAAGGGCGTCACGAGAGTAAAGGTTCATTTCGATCTCCTGAGCCAGAAAATCCACTACAGCATGTGTCGACTACCTTGCGTTGTCGATTTTAGCTTCGCTATATTTGGATAGAAGGATGCTGATTCCTGCTACCATTACGGGTGCGTGAATTCAGGGCGGCACAAGGGCAACAAATTGCCACAAGTGTATTAAGGGCCATGATATCCAAATGAACTATTTCGATCTCTCAGCTTCAGATATTTCGGATTTAGCAGACGGTGATCTACGAGAGCTTGTTGGTAGGCTCTGTGAGGCGGAGATATTGCAGCAAGACCTCCCAATCTCTGGTGTGTTGTGGGGTGGAGCACAAGAAGCCGCCGACGGCGGACTTGACGTAAGTGTGAATGTGTCAGATGGCCTTAAAAGGCCTGACTTCGTTCCGAGGCCTTGTACCGGTATTCAAGTTAAGAAAAACTCGATGGGTAAGGCCGCATGCACCAATGAGATGCTTGATAAAGGAACTCTCAAACCAGTCATCGCCGAACTAGCCAAGAAAAAAGGCGCCTACATCATTGTCAGTGGCAAGGACGACTGCTCAGATATGATGCTACAAAATCGCTTGAAAGGCATGAAGGAGGCTGTCAGCTCACTTAAAGAGAAAGATGATCTGAAGCTGGACTTCTACGGTAGGGATCGGATTGCCTCTTGGTTGAGGAAGCATCCAGGAGTTTCTCTGTGGGTTCGCCATAAACTGGGCAAACCTTTTTCAGGCTGGCAACCACATGGTCGTTGGGCCGCTACTCCGTTATCCATAAATGATGAGCTTCTTGCTGACGATCATGCATGCGTCTTCCCAGAAGATGCACATGATGGAGCACCGATCTCATTACTAGAAGGCATTAAGCTTGTTAGGGATAAGCTTCAACCTATTGGGGGCGTGGTTCGCATAACAGGCCTCTCGGGTGTTGGAAAATCTCGGTTTGCTCAAGCTTTATTTGAAAAAGATGTTGGTGACGCTCCACTACCGCATGCAAACGCGATATACGCAGATCTCGGTGACGATCTTCAACCATCAGCCTCGGAACTAGTCGAGTTCCTCATCAAAATCGACGCTGCTGCTTACCTTATTCTCGACAATTGCCCGCCAGACGTGCACCGAAGCCTGCAAAAAAAGATAGCTACCAGCGGCACCAAGTTGCGCCTTTTAACTATTGAATATGATATCTCGGATGATCGACCCGAGGAAACAGAGGTGATCCGTCTGGAGCCCGCGAGTGAAGACACCGTTTCTAAACTGGTTCAGCGACGCTTTCCCGATCTTGGGCGTGTTAATTCCGACAAAATCTCTGAATTCTCTGGTGGAAATGCTCGGGTAGCCTTAGCACTTGCAAGCAGAGTTAAAGCCGACGAAACTCTTTCAAATTTTTCTGATCAACAACTTTTCCAAAGGCTGTTCAGCCAACGCAAAGGGGCAAGTGATAGCCTTTTGGAAAGTGCAGAAGTATTGTCTCTCGTCTATTCATTCAACATTTCGGACGCTGAGTTCAACGATGAGCTATCTACACTTGGACGTATTGCCAATATTGACAGAAGAGAGCTGTACCGTCATCAGGCAGAGTTGCTGCGAAGGCAGATCGAGCAGAAACGTGGCAACTGGAGGGCTGTTCTCCCCCATGCGCTCGCTAACAGACTAGCGCGCCGTGCGCTTGAAAACTTGACGATTTCACAAATCAATGCACAGCTTTTCATCCCAGAGAACGAGCGTATATTCAAATCTTGTGCGCACCGGATTGGGTATTTGCACGACTGCGCTGCTGCCAAAGATCTGGCTGATAGTTGGATTGCACCGGATGCACCTTTGCATGATGTCTCAGCGTGTTCACCTGAGCATTTGGTTTGCTTAGGATACATAGCGCCGGTTTTTCCAGAGACAGTTCTCTCCGCTTTAGAACAAGCCGCGGCGCAGCCAAATTTTGCATCGAGAGACAATCAAAGTTTCGCAAAGATCGTAAGTATTCTGTGTCATCTCGCATATGAAGATTGCCTATTTGATAGGGCTATCTCCTTGATATTGCAGTTTGCAGAAACCGAAGCCGCAAGAGAAAACAACAACAGCATTGTGGACCAGATGGCACACTTATTCTCGTTGTATTTATCGGGAACAGAAGCTGTCCCAGCGCGGCGTCAGGCTTTCGTGGCTAGATTGTTTCATTCATCCAATCCGAGGCATATTGAAATCGCCGTTAAACTCTTGAATTCGGCCTTAGAAACTTCGCACTGGATATCATTTGGGACTTTTGGCTTTGGCGCGAGAAAGAGAAGTTCCGGATGGCAGCCATCGACACGTGATGATCAACTCAGTTGGTATAATGGTTATATCGCCATCTTGAGCGATGCATTGAGATCAAATGACGCTTCTCAAGTCGAAACCGCACGACAGGTAATCTCTACGAACTTCAGAAGTCTTTGGTCATTTGCCGGATGCTTCGACACGCTGGAGGATATTGTTCGAAAACATGCCAAAGGTGGTGTTTGGCCAAGCCTTTGGATCTCAATTAAGAACACAATTCATTTCGATGAGAAAAGCCACGATCCAGAGTTACTTGATCGCCTCAAGGCTCTCGAAGCCTACGCTGCGCCGAGCGATCCATACTCCGAGATGGAAGCCTATGTTCTTGCCAACAAGTGGGAACACTCCGAATGCAAGGGCGGCAGATATTCCGAAAAGGTGGAAAGCATCAATGAAAAGATCTTTAAGCTTGGAGAGCTTGCATGCAGCGATGTGACATACGTTGAGCGGCTCGGAGACAAGCTTTGGGATAACAATTTTGATGGGATATGGACCTTTGGGCGAGGTCTTGCACGAGGCAGTCAAGATAAAGCCGAAACTTTTGAGATGCTTGTCGGCTTTGTCGAGAAGCTCACGTTAGATCAAGTCAACCCGACGCTTTTAAGTGGTTTTATCAATGAGGTTCATCGAGACAGTCCACATCTGGCAAGGGAGATGCAAGAGCGGATTCTAGAAGAACCGAAGCTCAAAGAACATTTTGTGTACTTATTATGTTCAACTCCAATCGAACCATGGGGAATCAAGCAACTCATAAATCTCGCTTGCGAGGGTGCGTTGGATGGCTGGAGATTCTCACAACTCAGCCTTGGGTGTGCTCACGAAGCCATCGATGATAATGAGTTGGCAGTACTGATTGACGCAATCGCACAACTGCCAAATGGCCTCTCAGCTGTGTTTCAAATATTGGAAATGCGCTTCTTTATTGATAAAGAGAGCACATACATTCCTAGTGAGAGGCTTCTGTCATCTGGTAGAAGTGCAATTAAAATACTCGTAGGAATGCAGAAGGATGAAATCCGGTCTTTACGATCTCATGGCTTTGACCGTGTTTGTGATTTTTGTCTCGGGCAGAGCGCGCCAATTTCAGAAATTGCTCAGATCGTTGACCTGCTATTAGAAGGTATCGAGAGTTTCAGACTTTACAGTTTTGAACTATATGATCTTATTTCTCCTTTGGCGAAAAACTTTCCGGAAGTTTTGCTCGATAAAATCTTCATTGGAGGCGAGCGGGAGAAATTGCTTAATGCTATGTTGTTCCGGGATCGCTCATATCATTCGAATAAGTTGCCGTTAGATGAAGTCCCAACTAGCCGTTTGATTTCATGGTGTGAGCAGGATCAGGAAAAGATCTTGAAAATTGCTGGTGCGATAAGCCCTTACACTACCACAGACGGTTCGGGCATCCCAATGGAAAACCCCAGCAAGGTCAAGCTAAGTGGTCACATGTTGGCGATTTTGGATGCTGCCGAAGATAAAACAAAGATTGTCGAGGTAATTTTTTCACGCACCTGGCCATCTGGATGGTCCGGTTCTTTGTCGAATATTTTGGAGACCAGAGCCCGAGCTTTTGCGGCTTTGGCGGAATATCCGTCGAAAGCGGTAAAATGCTTGGTCGAGGGCAAGTTACGGCAGATCGAGCAATCAATTCGAGTTGAGAGGCAAAAAGAGGCAGAAGAACACGCTGAACGCGAGCAGCGTTTTGAGTGACTTTCACTCGCGCAGTACGACTAACTAACTTCATGGAGTCAGTATCTGCTTTGCAGAAGAACGGACTTCCTCTGCAAATGATGTGAGTGGCAGGTATGGGCCGATTCCGTTGAAAAAGGCCCGCACTCAAATTGCTTACCGAAATCCTAGAATTTGATTTCTCATAATGGCGCTGGTGCAGACTGAAATCCAGATTTTCAAGACCACAGGAATGAAGTTCTGCAAAACCTGACGTAAAGTAATGACCATCGACTTTTTCAACATGGCGTAATTCCTAGTTCGTGCAAGTCGGACAGCCAAGTGCAGCCTGCTAAAATGCAATTTGGCAATCGAACAGGAGGGAACCGATGACGACCTATGTTGGACTGGATGTATCCTTGAAAGAAACATCTATCTGTATCGTTGACGAGAATGGCATGCGGATCAAGGAAGGCATTGTCCCCTCTGATCCTGACGAGATCGCCGGATATCTGGACAAGCATGCACCATCGGTTCACCGCGTCGGTTTGGAATCTGGCCCAACGTCCAGTTGGCTTTGGCGTGAACTGAAGGCAAGGCATCTGCCGGTGATCTGCATCGATGCTCGCCATGCCAGTGCTGCTCTGTCGATGCAGATCAACAAATCGGACCGCAATGACGCCTTGGGCCTCGCCCGTATCATGCAGACTGGCTGGTTTCGCCAGGTTCAGATCAAAAGCGAAGAAAGCCACCGCATTCGTTCCCTCTTGAATGCACGCAGTCTTCTGGTTCAGATGCGCCGAGATATCGAGAACCAGATACGCGGTCTGTTCAAGTCCTTTGGCCTCGTGATTGGGCGAGCCAATGGTGGTGTCTTTTTGAAACGGGCACAAGATGTCGTCCGACAGGCTCCGGAACTTGCCGATATTGTATCACCGTTGCTAACCGCTCGCGAAGCCATTGATCAGCAGCGCCTGTGCCTGGAAAACAAGATCAAACGCCTTGCTCGCTCCAATGAGCAATCCCGGGCTTTCATGACTGTACCCGGCGTTGGCCCCATGACCGCGCTTGCCTATCTGTCATGCATTGATGATCCAACCCGCTTTACACGATCCCGGACGGTTGGTGCCTATATCGGCCTGACACCAAGGCGGTATGCATCCGGAGAAATAGATTGGTCCGGTCGCATATCCAAATGTGGGGATGCAATGCTGCGCAGCTATTTGTTCGAGGCGGCCAATGTTGTGCTGACCCGCACTAAACACACCTGTTCGCTAAAGGAATGGGGCATGGAAATTGCTGGCCGATCTGGTGGAAAAAAGGCCAGGGTCGCAATAGCTAGAAAATTGGCCACCATTCTTCATCGAATGTGGCGTGATGGAACATCTTTTAAATGGGAAACCGCTTGATTGGGAATTACTGAGGCAATACGAGATCGCCCGGATATAGGGTGAAGAATGTCCCTGCCGGGACGAATGGCGGTGATGAGATCGACCAATTCCGTGCGAAGAGAAAGTAATCTTAAACGCGGTTTCAACATTGATCCATCAACGCTTCCTTGCGCCACAATGCAGAGGAAATACACCTACTGCGAAGAGAACGATGGAACCGGCAGGAACAAAATACAACTCAGAGCATCTTGCGGAATTAGAGAACGGAATCGGCCGACAGCGAGTTTTGACAGCTTAATGGTCTTCGAAAATTTCTCGGATAAATTTCCGCTATTCTCATTGTCTTTTGGTAAGTGGAAGAAGCCAGCTCATCAACTGACTTCTCGTTTTTCTTAGTCCAATAAATCGATCACGTCTTTTGCATTCAGATGTGTATATCGTTGGACACTGCGGCTGTCTCTGTGACCGCTGACCATCATGATCTGAGGCTGGTTGAACCCCTTCTTGGCAACGGCGGTGATCCGCGTGTGACGCATTTGGTGCAGCCTGATGTCCTCGGATAATCCAAGCTTGCGTCTTGCCCTCCTGATGGCTGTAGTGACGCTGTGAGGGGCAACAGGGAATAATCTACCTGTCTGGTTCTGGCAACGCTGTAGGGCGTCCTCAAGCAACGCTACGGCCTTCTTTGTGAGAGGAACGATGCGGTCTCCTGTCTTTCCATCCAGCACCCACAATGTTCGTTCTTCCAAGTTCAGGTCGTTCCGGGTGAGTTTGGTGATTTCGCTGCGCCTCATGGCTGTTTCATACGCCATTTCGACTACGGCTCCGATGACAGGAGATAGCTCGGTCTTTAGCGAGTTCAGTTCTTTGGGGGTGACGACCTTGTTCCGAGGTTTGCTGCCCGAAGGGATGGGGATGTTTCTGCAAGGGTTCGGGTAGATGTTGGGATCGATGATCAGTTCTCTGTAACCCCAGCGGTAAACTCTGTTGATCAGCTGAAGCTCGTCCCTGACCGTAACTGGTCGGACTTCTTCCAATCGTTTCAGCCTATAGTCGTTGATATGGTTTCTCGTGATCTCGATAAGGTGGAGGGGTAAGTAGCCGCTTAGCTTTTCAATTCTCGCCAGAGTGATTTGTTGAGATGCTCTACCTGTGAGCACCTGTTTGCAGTATGTCATTCCAAGATTGGAAAAGGTTTCGTTCGCTGCTGCCTGACTACTGAATACGGTCAGTTCAGACTCCTTTGCTGCCACCCACTCATTGGCTTCCTTGAGCGTTTGGAAAGTGGCGTTGAAAGGCTTGTGACCCTTACGACGAATCTGGACAGAAAAGCTCCCCGATTGGGTTTGCCGAATGGAGGCCATCACATTCTCCGTTGTGATGGAGCCGCTCAACACTTTGTTATTGTTTGAGAATAGTCTACGTTGACATCGTAGGGGTCACTGGTTCAATCCCAGTTACGCCCACCATCCTTTCTTCAATGAAAACAATGCTATAGATTTTCGGACCACCTCTGTAACGAAGTTCTCGCTGGTTCATCGTGAACCGGTTGTTCAAGAGACCCTCCTGTTTTTCATTTCGCATGGGAAAAGAGGGATGTTTCCCGATAGATAATACTTGAATTGCCATATCTTCTGGTTGGATTCTGCGGATCATTCTTACATGTCCAATTCTGTAGCTTTTGCTGTCTTTCGAAGATATTCCGGTGAATATTTCGCGTAGACTTTTTCCGTGATCTTCGAATCTGAATGTCCAAGAAACTGTGCGATTTCTGACATGGAGTTCCCTTTTTCGGCCATCCAGACAGCTGCGCTATGGCGCAACAGATGGGCCGTAACCCTTTTAAGACCAGCTTTGGCCGACGCGGTGGCCAACGAGCGTTTGAGAGATTTTACTGGCTTGTCACCCCACGTAATGACATGTTCGGTCATGGCCTTGGACTTTGCCTCGAGGAGCGCATGATAGACGGTGTTATTCATGGGCACCACCGCACGGCCCTTACGCCTTTGAAGATCTTCTGGTCGCTTAAAAGTGATCAGTCGCCGTTCAAAATCGCAACGATCCCAAGTCAGCTCCGAAACTGCTCCGATCCTTGCTCCTGTGGCGCTCATAATCGTAATGGCCAACTTAACATGGGGTTTCGTCGCGCATTCGATGAGCGTTTTGACTTCGGCTTTTTTGAGGTATCTGTCGACAGGGTCTGGTTTCTTAGGCCGATGGATATGGGGAGCCTTCTGGATCCTGCCATTCTTTTCAGCAAAATTCATCACTGTGCTGAGATGCCCGAGCTCTGTCCAAATTGTCCCATCTGCTATGCCGGACGCCCGACGGCTTTCGATATAGTCCTTGCAGTTCTGCCTTTTGATCAGATTTGGCAAGAGATAGCCGAAATGCGGCCTGAGAGACTTCCATGTATGTACCATGGTCACGAGAACTGCTTTGCCCTCGTTCTCTTGCACATACTCATTCCAGAGCCATGCTACCGTTATCTCTGAGGGTGTTTTTAGGATATCTTCAACTTGAGCTAGACGCCGCTGCGCTTCTTGGAAATCTGTCGTACCAAGTGATGCGCGGCGAGTTTTTCCGCCCTCGTACCAGACTTCACACCAGACCCCTCGATACAATTTGATTTGACTAGACATGCCTCATACTCCTTTACGGCTTCGATTGGGATACGGAAATGTTTTTTGCCTAAGCGGAATGCTGACAGTTTGCCCTCGTTGATCGTCCTGATGACAAGGGTTTTGGAGCATTGCCAACGTTCTGAGAGTTGTTCCGGAGTGAGGGGCTGACTGTCCATTTGCGGGCCTTCCAAGATGCTTTCTCGGCGAATTCCATCGCCACGCCGCCCGGTTGAATGCCAACCGACGGCTTTTTGCGTTTGCGTGAACTGAAAGGGAAGTAGAAAAGCTGAGAGCGGGGCCCAAACCAAAATGCGTCAATTTCGCGAGAAAAACGCTCTCAAGACCGCGATCCGTGCCGAAATGCTCTTTGATCACCTCGGTTTCCTGATATAATCGAGGTATTCAGAAATCTTGGCAGTCCCGATGTGCAGTATTTAGGCTGCTGTAGCCGTTAACAGCAGGCGCAATATGTGCGGTTTTGCATAGGGCAAAAATTTCCCAAACCCAAATGAAATTGACAATAAAGTTATCTAACTGATTTCATGAGGGTTTATTCTCGGTTTCTGCCGTTTTTGTTGAAACTATCAGCTTTCCGCCGACGCTGTCTCATTGGCCTCGCCATCGCGTCATGGATGGCGAGGTTGTTCGGTGCGTTTTACTTGATTTACATCTCTCTGAACGATTGTGCCCGACGCTTCTCAGCGTGAATAATATCCAGAAATCGATTGGCAAAATACTGAGCTTCTTGCAGATCAGCGCGGACACTGGCGTAGGATGAAGCCAAAGGATCGGCCTCGTCGAGGATAGGTAGTGCTTCAAGCAAATCGTTGACGAGCTCGTCAAATTGCGGATCAAGGACACAGCGATTGCTGACAGCATCGATCAGGGCATGTAATGGCCTGATGTCGTCGAAAATCTCGCCGACTGCAATATCGGGCAAAGAGGATAACGCCTGTCTAGCCGCGCAGATTGCATCGGCTCCAATATCGAGGATGCGGCTGGCATCGGTCGAGCGCTGATCGACGAGAAGAGACATATTGTGGCGATAAGTTTCAGGTATAAGGGGCATATATCTTCCTTTCATACTGATAGGGGGCGTGATTTGTCCGGCCGACACCGTGGCTGGTCGGACAAATCTCAAACAACTCTGTGACTACTGCTGGGAATCGGGTGTCGGGATGGCAAACGGCGCCGGGATAATCATCTCAGACATTGGGCGGCCAGATCTCTTGGCAAGCAGGGCTTGTTGTCTGAGCAGATCGGCTCGTCCTTCTGCGCGCTCAACGTTGATGGCATGGATAAGAGCTCTAAGGCGTTCCAACTGAACGAGCTCATCGCCAATCAACCGGCCAAGGACTGGAGTCCCATCCTTGTTGGGAGCAAAGCCTTCATGGTTGACAGAGACAATCACAAGCCCCCGCAAATTGTAGACTGTCGGCTGCGAGAGACCCGCAGCACCAAAGGCGGCAGAATGCTCGACGCGGATTTGGGGTCCGTGGTTAAAAGTTGTCCCGGAGGCATGCCCCCGTGCGAGAGTTAGATAACGGGTACCGATATAGATTGCCTCGTCAACGATGAGCCATGGCAATGCCTTTTGGGGTGGTTGTAGAGGATTGAAGAGATGTTCTGAAGGCATCTCAAAGGCAACGATGTCGCCACAGCAGACAGTATCTTGCCAGTTGCTGGCGTGCTTCTCAGACAAATTTTTGGCGGTGGTCATAATATCTCCGACCTGGGTTGAAGGGATTTTGACACCTGCCTTTTCTGGTTTCTCTTTCTGGCGAACCGGATCGGGCGCGGCGTCACCAGACCCGCTGCGCACAATCCGGTTGCCATCTGTCAAAGCTTTCTGACCTCATGCTGATTGGTGGGATCAGCAAGGGATCAGGGAGCTTGCAGTTTAAGGGAAAGAGCCTCGAGAAAACCGCCACAAAGAGGTTGTCTCGAGTCCGGCTGATGGCCCCTGAAGAGTTTGAGAAGGCGGAGCGCTTTTCATGCGGCGATATCGTCGTCGCCGGGTGCAGGGGTTTCCCATGCCGCACTCTGCGTAAGAGCCCTCGGAGAGCCGACACGTTTTGATCCGCGAAAGCGGAGAAATCAAAACGTATAGTCGAAACCCTATTACTCTTGAACCACCCTTAATATGTCTCTGAAAATGAGAGGTTTCTGGGGGCGTTTGCTTTTATTTCCGGATCAATGAAGTGCGCCCTATTTGCTCCACAGGTCATCACATCAGACATGTGGAGTAATGCAATTGCAAGGGTATCAATACGGTCGCGTCGAGTCATATAGCCGCAAAGGCGGCCAACAAAAAAAGCGTGCCAATGGAGACAGAGCCTGGACTGTCGAAGAGGTTATCGCCGAGGCAGAGCGCAAGCCTGGATCATGTAGTCATGTGGAAGAGCCAGATCCAGACCCATTGATTATACCGGGCTCTTGTAAAAATTTTGATGAGCTACGCCAAAAACACAAAGATGCCTGCAAAGTCAAGCAGCAGGTGCCATATACGATTCCAAAGACTGGAAAAAAATCTGTACGCACCAAAGCCCTGCGAGTCGACAAACACACGCTATATTCTTCTGTGATTTCGCTTCCAATCCTGAGTTCTGATGCATGGGCAATGCCCGACCTGATGGACGAATGCATGGATTTGTTTCATCAGGTCGTCCGTTTCGAAACGGACCGCCTCGAAGAGGCCGGGGGTCAATTTGCGATGGCAGTTGTGCATCGGGACGAAGCGCATATGCATATCCATGTTTATGGCGTTGATCCTGTGCGTGGAGAGATCACCTGGCTTCATCCTGGGAAAGCTGCCGTTGATAATATCCGTCGAGGCGCTGGCTGGAAGAAAGACAATATGGCCGAACAGGGTCGAGCCTATTGTGATGCTATGCGACAGTGGCAAGATGACATCTATACTTCAGTGTTCAGGGACGCCGGCCTGATGCGGTATGGCCCGAAGCGATTTCGCCTGCCACGAGCTGAATATCTGCAGCAAATGGCAGCTCATGAGCAGCTTGCGGTGACGAGAAGAGATCTGCCGGAGGCTAGAAAAACAATCGACGAAGCACATAGCCAGCAGGAAAGCATCGAGGCAAATCGGCGGGACTTGGAAAGGGAAAAGCTGGAATTTGAAGAGTATGTGACTTCCAAGGAATGCAAGCTCCAGATTGCCGAAGACGCGCTATATTTCGAACAGCGGCAAAAACAGGCGGAGGGTGATCAGATCATTGCCAAGGCAGAAGAAGCAAAACGGGAGGCCGATGCAATTCGGGCCCAGGCGTTACGCCAAAAAGAACTGAATGAGCAGTATATCGAGAGACACGACGATGCTCTTGAAGCAGGCCTGGCTGCGGTCGATGATGGAGTGATTTCCTATCAACCGTCGAGTGGAGCGGGCAAGCAAGACACGCTGATCTTTGGCCCTTCTGCTCCCAAGGATGATGAGAAGAGAGCGATTTTAATAGCCAAATGGCAACCTGCTCTTAAAGTGATCAAAAAGTATGCCCGGCGAATCTGGAGCTCAGAGGCCGCTCAGTGTGAACACCAATTCAAGGCGGATCCTTCACTGGTCGATGTGCAGGTGAACTATAACCCTCATGCAGAGCCTCAGTCTGACGATATTCTGAAAATGGACGTCAAGGTCAGTCTTGATAAGATCAAGGGTCTTTCAAAGCCAATGAAGCGGATTCTCGGCGGCATCGCGAATGTCATTGCTACGCAGGTTGGCAACGAAGCGCTCAAGTTGGTGCGGTCAAAGATGCTGGATGAATTTTACGCCCTTAAGGCCTATCGTGACCAGCACCGACAGCAATATGGCACCGCTGATCCAAAAGCAGAAGCCAAAATGTCATTTCAGGAACAGGGCCTGGAAAACATGATGGCCAAGGCGCCAGATCCGCGCAATGCAGAGAGACGGGCAAGACAGGACCGAATAGTCAAAGGTGACAAGACGGATCGGTAGCCCGGTATCACCAATATCGTCGATGTCAGTCTTTCCTGGTATTGCAGAGCAATGTTATGCAGAGGGCAGATAGCTCGGCCAAGATACCGATATATAGTGGAACCAAGAGATCGGGCGCAAATGGATCATTTCGAAAATGTTGCAGGACTTTCGCGATCCGCTCAACCACCGTTTCGTCTGATGACGGTAAATCCTTGTGGCGACTGTCCGCCTTTCTTGCTGCTTCAATGGCCGCCGCTGCCATTGCTTCTGCTTGATTATATTGCCGTTCGTATTCTGCGGCCTTTGGACCGCATCGATCGCGCCGACATTCCGTCTCCCATTCATCATGGTAAAGCGCTGCAGCCCTCTTTTGCTTGTTATAGGTGATAATATATCCTTCAATGATGGCTGCCTGCTTTTCCCTCATATCCACTTCGTCCGTCGCTTTCTGCAGAGGCACGCATAAGAGCGTGGTGGTCGAAAGAATGGATATCGGGGTCGAGACGGTGATATATAGAGCCAAGAGGCTGGCAAGGGACCATCGGTGGTTTCGGACGCATCGTAGCGCGCCACCAATTGCGGTTGATCGGCAAAGGTCCAAAATTATCATAAGAGCCATAATCGTATAGCTTGTTACAGGATCGCTCCCTCCGATCTCGTGGCCTAATCGAGCATTGATGATCATCAAGGCGCCCCAGATCATTGTGCAGATGACCTGCAAATAACTTATTCGCCATATTGCCTTGGTTGGAGGCTGCGTTTTAGAGGACGCCAAGGTACTGGGGCCATCGGTTGTGTCAGGCGACGCAGTTGGTGTCGGTGAACTCTTTGGGGCCTTTTCCCATAAATCGGACTGCTTGTTGTGGTGCATCAAGCCCTTCTCCTTGGCTTTCTGCATTACGCCCCGCACCAGATTTCTATCGACAGCAGCATCTACTCCTACGCCTTCTAGAGCGTCGCTGAATGATCGCTTTGTAAAGGCTTCGGGCAGTTGAGCCAGTGCGGCTTCGATTTGGTGCAGATAAACCGGTGTACCAGCAAAGGTGCCGAAAAGATCGTCTGGTTCTTGCCCGGTGGTCGGGTATGATGTGCCATCGTTCATTCTATTCTCCTAATCAAGACATCAGTTGTTTGACCGGAAGAGCGAAGGCCCTTCCGAAAAGGAAATAGAAAGAATTCCCGTGAACGAAAAAGTTTATGCAAATTACTGCTGGAAGATGGCTTTACAGGTGGTGTTTGGCCTCAGTTCGTGACAGTTGTCCGTGCATCAAAAGGTGATCGTGACGGCCAGAAACGCTCCTGATCAATGACGCGTTGGAACCAGAAGCCGAGACCATCATCACGTTGGTGCTGATGGCCAAAAGTGGATGTCTGATTGCATTGATAAAGCCCGACATGACTGCTGCGAACAGCCGGATCAAACGGATCGTTCGTCACAGACGAGGTCAAGTCAAAGGCAACTGCCGTTGATACGCCATCCAGGATGGATGGGGCGGGAAGTGAAGGCGGATTGCCAATGCATGACCGAATTGCCGCTATCCTGTTCTGCGTCATGCTGTCATGACAACCGTCAGGACTGTCATGACAATCATCAGAACACCCCGCCGACCATCATGCCTTGCGAATGTTCGGACCAGTGGCTCTTATCATGGCCATGCTGATGTGGATGCGCAATTGGTTGGCTGCATGCTTTGTGGTCAGGAAATTGCTGACGACGCTGGTGACGATCAGCCTCTCATCACATTTGTCACAAAGACGGTCTGCCATCGCATGGCAATCGCAGCATCTGTTCCGCTGCTGTCTAAACTGCCATCATGACTAGTAGCCTGTCCGTCATGACGTCACGCAATGTGCCTGACATCCATCAGAAGCATCCTGACAGCGTGATGACGAATGTGATGCCATGAACAAAAGCAAGGTCTCGGGTGGGCGGATTACGGACATTTGCCGAAGACCGAAATCTGAAGCCCCTTAGGGTTAAGCGGACATTCATAGGATGGCTAGGCTGATTTTGGCGCCCGTCGGGGCAGCTTGCCGAAGGACAAGCCAAAAGACTCACGTGCCTCTTCATTAGTCGGTTATCAAATATCTATAGGACGGTATGGCAAGCAAGTTCCACATCAGGTATCGTCTCAGGAGCCCATGCGTGACATAAACGAATTCAGTCGGTGCGGAAATTATGATAGAGACTCAAGATGTAGTCACTGAGTTGCTCGAAGACGGTGAAGCGACCGGTATAGAAGAAGAGCGGTCGGACCCAAGCCAAGAAGTAATTCAAATTGAACGCCCGTTCGACCCTGATAAGATCAAAGTTGTTAGGGAAACCAAAACGGTATCTCTGCTCTGCACAAGGATTGATCATGACGAGATTGATCTAGCCCCTGAGTTCCAGCGCCGAGCGAGAATCTGGGATCAAGGTCGAAAAGGCCGACTAGTTGAGTCCATTTTGCTGCGCATTCCCTTGCCAGTTTTTTACGTGGCAAGCGACCTAAGAGATGCTTGGTCGGTCGTGGATGGTTTGCAACGTATGACAACGATCCACGACTTTGTGAAGGACCAGTTTCCTCTGAGAGGCTTGGAGTACCTCGTTCAGTTCGAGAAGGCAAAATTCTCAGAGCTACCGCGTAACATGCAGCGCCGAATAGAGGAAACCGAGCTTGTGATAAACGTGATCCAGCCGGGAACGCCGGAGGAGGTGATGTTCAATATCTTCAGCCGGATCAATACCGGTGGCATTACCTTGAACTCACAAGAAATTAGGCATGCCCTTAATAAGGGGCCCGTAAGAAAATTTCTTTTGGATTTGGTATCGACTGACGAGTTTAAAACCGCGACATCAGACAGTGTAAGTGATGTCAGGATGTCAGCGCGAGAGTGTGCTTTGAGATTTTGTGCATTTTATCTTTCAGATTGGAAAGACTACAAAAATAATGATCTGGATGGCTTCCTGAACGCGGCGATGAAGCGAATAAACGAAATGTCAGATGGTGATCGTGATGAGCTCAAATCCGCATTCAAAAGATCAATGATTGCTTCTCATAACGTGCTAGGGGATGAGGCATTTAGGAAACGTTATCGCCCGGATGCCTCTAAGAGTCCTATAAGCAAAGCTCTGTTTGAAACGTGGTCGGTCGCCCTGTCCCAACTAGGAGATCAACAAGTGGATCTTTTGGCCGAGAATGGGCCCGCTATTCAACAGAAGTTCATGAGCATTCTTAAAGAAGACCGTGATTTTGAAGTCTCGATCTCGTATGCCACAGGAGTACCCGGTCGCGTACATAAACGCTTTTCAACTATCGAGAAGCTCGTTGGTGGAGAAATAGAAAATGCGTAGCGTTTCCTTGTCGGCAATTGAGCTCAAGAATTTCAAGTGCTTTCGCGAACAACGCATTGAGTTGGGAATGCTCACGGTTCTGTCTGGCTTGAACGGCGTCGGAAAAAGCAGCGCCATACAAGCGATGCTGCTTCTTAGGCAATCGTTTCCTGCCAACCGTATCCAGCGCAGGCTTCGCCTGTCTGGCGACCTCGTTGATTTGGGCACTGGTGCGGATGTTCTTTTTGACCTAGCCGACGAGGACGAACTCGCATTTGTTCTAGAATTCGGTGGAGTTCGACGATCTGAGTACGCGTTTGCTTATTCTCGTGAGGGAGACCGGTTATCCTTAAAACTTGGCGATAGCCGTATGAGCCGCTCAACGAGAGAGACCTTCAAGAGCGAAAAGGGGGAATGGCTCGACTTAACAAGCGAGACGTCCGGACACCTTACTCGACCATCTTTCCGATCTTTCTTTTCATCCTATGGTTTTCAGTACCTAGCGGCGGAGCGTTTTGGCCCAAGGAAGTCGCTTCCGTGGTCCGAAGAACAAGTTTCCATGAGATCTCTCGGCGCACAAGGCGAGCATGTCCTTGCGTACATGGCTGCGCATGGCTCAAGAACACTTGACGAGGATGATCCTAGGATTAAAGACCGAGAAAGGCCCCAGACGATCGAGGGGCAGGTGACTGCTTGGCTTCAAGAAACAAGTCCCGGCGCGAATTTAGAGATTTCCGAAATGAGAGAAATCGACGTTCTTTCGGCAAGGTATTCGTTCAATCGCTCAGGAGACGTGAGCTCAAAGCCTTTCCGCGCAACGAATGTTGGTTTCGGTGTGTCCTATGCGCTGCCTGTTTTGACAGCCCTCATCGGCGCGGCACCAGGCGACTTCGTAATCATAGAAAACCCTGAGGCACACCTTCATCCGCGAGGGCAAACCAAAATGGGAGAACTTGCGGTTCGTGCCGCAGCGGCTGGTGTCCAGGTTGTTATTGAGACACATAGCGATCATTTCTTGGACGGGGTACGGCTGGACGTAAGGCGTGGCAGAGCGGAAAGCGACTTAGCGAAGATCCACTTTTTCACCCGAGAAGGGGCGGAAAGCCATGTTACAAGCCCGCGCCTGCAGAGTGACGGTAGTCTTTCTGATTGGCCAAAGGGGTTCTTCGACGAGAAGGACGAAAACCTCTTAGGTCTTTTAGGACCGGTAGGTTGAACAATGCAAGAAGCTGTTCTGAATAGTGAAGGTTTATCGGTTCAGTTTGCATCTCGGGAAGATGCTCTGGATGCGCTGGATAGCGTTGCGACAGGGCTACTGCTCTTGTCCGCCCGCCAACATATTGCCCGTCATTTGTGGATGAAGGATCAACCATACGCAGTAGCTGTCTGCAATGGGACAAGCTTGACAGAACTATTCCGGTATTACCTCGGCAGGAACAGAGACAAGGCCTTATTCATGCTCCAACTCTCGACGCGCTGTCCGTTCGACGAGGGGGATCGAAGAAGCAGATTTAGGAGATTTCTTGAACGAAGAAGTGGACGGACTACCCCAATGTACCGATCTTTTGTGGTGTGCGATATCCGGCACAAAGGTATCAGGTTAGCCTTTCACCAAACACTGATTGGCACCAGAATCCCTTGTCGCTTCGTCTAATTCGGGATGGCGTTCATTCGAGGACAGTCGACGTAGAAGAAATGTTTTCTCAGTGGAAAGCGCCGAGAGAAACTGCGGACCGACTGAATGCCACGGAGTTAGTTGGTATTGCACCTGATGAGCTTTGGAACAGACGCGCTGATCTATTTCCTAGTCTGGTCTTTGGGCTCGACGTCGAGAAACAACTGAAGACAATCGGTTCCGACGTGTTTGCCAATGCCGTCAGCAGATTGGTGGACCTAAATACCTCGGCTGCTAATTGGGACGCAACATGCAGTCCAACACCCACTTACATCTGCAAAGTGACGGGAGAGTCTACGTCGACAATGCAAAAGTATGGTGGCGACCGGGTTTTTCGCTCAAGTGACGGACAGAACGCGACTTTTGAAAAGCACGCACGACTGCATGACGGGGCAAGAATCCATCTCAGGGAAATCTCTGATCAATCGGTGATCGAGATAGGCTATGTGGGTAAGCACCTGAGGATTGTTTCAGAAGACTAACTTTCCAAGTCGAGTGGAAGCGCTACAATTTGATCTATCGGCCAATGACGGCTTGAGGCGTAATCTGCTTTGCAAATTTCACTTGCCTTCACTGCAAAACTGCGTGTTCACGCCGTAGCAGGAACAGGCACTGGGAAGACCTACGCATAAAGCGTCAGATCAACATTGCAAGCGCTGCTAGCAAAGCACCAAAGACACTAGCGTGATTTGCGGCGGCGGCCATGAAGCCTTGATATTTTTCTCTGAACGCAGGAGTTCCCTTGGCCGTCTCCATTTCGTCAATGGCTTCATTAATCCGCGCTTTTTCTTCCGCCTCAATACTTACTCCTGCTAGCCTTTCCCTCAATTGATCAAAGATCTCATTGTCCGACGTGGAGATTACGAGGTTCTGAGAACTATCAATGGAGTCGATATTGATCCGCGCGTTGTCACCCTGAATACTGTTGATGATAGTACGCGCGGGAGCCGCTGGAGCGTCGCTGCGTCGAACACGGGCCTGAAAATGAGGTTTGATAGTCCCTAGTATACCTCCCTGATAGCCTGGATCTTCCACGATGTATTCTTCCATAAGACCCGAAGGCAGTTCACGGAGAAACCTATCATCGGGTTGTACTGGGAGAGAAGAGTCAAAGGTGATCACCTTACCTTCGGTCACTAAACCCTTGATGCCATCCTTACGCCCAGTGCCGTCCGCTTTCACGAACGAAAGCGTCTCGTTCATCATCCGCTCAACCACGTATTTTCCTCCCTGTTCGAGGTCTTGATCACAATAGGATTCAAGCAGACCTTTGGCGCGCGCGTCGATCACCAGTTGATTCGATCCTTCCCAACGCCCCCCGTCGTGCGGTTTCGGGAACTTGAACCCATCTCCCCGCAATATCCTATCCTTTTCGATTGCGCGTCGTTGGATCGAGGACGCGAACATTTTTATGAGCCCAACAGCCTCCTTGATCGCTTGCTCCCGAACATGTTTTGGGTATTTCGGCAATTCGGCTTCAACCATATCGAAGAAGTCCGATACCTTGATTTTTCTGTATCGAGAAATCGTATCCCAATATACGCCTACTGCGGACCCGGAATAGGCGATCCCACCATAGCGGATCGGCTTTCCTCTGAAACTCTCGATTTCAACCGGCCCATCATTTCCAATGAAATGCCATTTGAAGAACCACTCGTTATCCATTCGGGTGAGTTCTTGTTGAATGATGAGTTCAAGTTTTGCGCCAATCACCGTGTTAAGCGACATTTTGCGGAAAGCCTCACTTATGTGCTGGATGCAAGCTTGATCTACCATGTTGTTGTTTGCCACTCAAGATGATCCGCAATTTGATAAATGTCAGCTTTGGGGAAGCTGTAATGCCGTGCCTCGCAATTTTAGAACGTCAGCTCAGGGCCGACAATGCAAGTGAAGCATTCTTGACAGCTGTCAAGATTGGTAACTGAAAGCCCGGCACCGGCGAATTGCCACGAAACCGTGCGATGGAAAGAGTTGCTCGTGAATTCGCCCGTGAAGAGCCACCACGATGCAGATCATTGGCGCTTCATTCCATATAACCAGCTTTCATAGTTTCAGAAGCTGCGCCATTTCTTCTTACAAGGCTTCTCGGACTCCGGAAGGTATGCCTTGAAAGAAGAACGCCATTTGAGTGGGCTCCCTGTCGACATTACAACGTGAGTTTGCTCGCCGATTCACAGCCATTATCCGGCAAATGCACGGGTTTCTGGGCTGCTTCGGTCGGCATTTAATCGCTATTGGCGGCAAACGTTTAGATCACCTGTTCGATAAGATAGAAATCCATATGATCCCGCGCAACCATGAAACTCTCCTTCCAGGCCTTTTGAGACATGTTTGAGGGCGGAATGAATTCGATGAAGTAACCCACCACCAGCATGCGGCAGGTTTCATCGACCGCTGTCATATAGTTGAGATTGGGGAATTGATCGCCATCTTCGTCGGGCTCACTCATGAAATCATTTCGGGTCAGTCTTGTCCCCGTGATGGCTTCAAAAGCGAGGAGCAGCTCATCGAACTGCTTCATGCAATCATCAGACAGATCAGAGTCAAACCTGTAGTATCCTGATATTTCTCCGCCAGATGCTCTCGTATCGGCAATGACCTTAGCCACGTCATCAGGTGCCAGCTTTAGACATCTGAACGCACCGATACCTAAATTTCTCACGCTTATGTCATGGCCCATGCTGATAAACAGGTCTGCCATTTTATGCCTCCTTTTCTACCATTTCGGCTTGCGGTCCTGCCTATCGAGGCTGCGAGCCGATTGGTGTGGGGATTGAATTTTCAACGTGTCTCATTCTGGCCAGAGTAGGCCTTGCTTTGTGGTGTAAATAATATTATTTTATCAATAACAGAAATTTAGGTGATCAGATACCAATATGATATCACTTGTTACAGCATCAAAGGGTAAGACGAAGCTGCGGGACAATGTCCGCGCAAGACGTCTTGGTATGAATTTGACACAGGCCGGTCTTGCTGATCGGTCTGGTGTTCCTTTGCCGACATTGCGGAAGTTCGAACAGACCGGCTCAATCTCGCTTGAGGCTTTTCTCAAGCTCCTGATGGTCGTGGGGCGGGATCGAAGAGGTGATCGAGGCAACGGAAAATCGGACGGAAGAATTTGCCTCGATCGATGACGTCTTGAAGCCGGAACCGGGCCTCAAACGCAAGAGGGGGCGCCTTAATTGATAGACTTTCAGCCAGTCAGGGAAATCAAGGTTGGTCTTGATTTCGGCGATGATGTCATTTCTGTTGGCCGTCTCGCCATTCGGGATGGACGGATCTATTTCGAATATGATGCCTCTTTCATCGATGTTGGAATAGAGCTTTCTCCTTTGCGCCTGCCTTTGAAGCGTGGTGTTTCAAGCTTCGATCCCTTTCTCTTCGAAGGACTTGCGGGGCTGTTCAATGACAGCTTGCCGGATGGCTGGGGGAGACTGCTGTTTGATCGCTTTGCCCGATCCCATGGTGTCTTGCCGCAGGAGATCTCTCCTTTGGATCGTCTCGCCTATATGGGGCGTCGGGCGCTTGGCGCGTTGGTTTATGAGCCTGATCATGCTGTCGGTGAGCAGGAAGGGCGCATCAGTCTTGATGCGTTGGCAGATCAGGCCCAGGAGATATTGGAAGGGCGAGCGGAAGATGTCCTAGAAGATCTACTGGCATTGAATGGCTCCTCCGCAGGAGCCAGACCAAAGGCTCTTTTGGGTGTCGATCGGGATCGCAGAGTGATTATTCATGGTGTGTCTGATTTGCCAGACGGATTTGACCACTGGCTGATCAAGTTCCCCAATAGCCAAGACGGGATCGATGCGGGAGCCGTGGAATATGTTTACGCTCTGATGGCCAAGGATGCTGGCATTGAAATGCCGGATGTTCATTTGTTCCCGGCAGCGAGCGGACCGGGATATTTCGGGATCCGGGCGGTTCGACCGTGTGGGCGATCAGCGCTTCCACATGCATACGGCCTGCGGCCTGCTTCATTCAGATTTCCGCACACCGTCGATGGATTATGAGGATCTGGTCGCCTTTGACGCAGATGCTGACAAGAGACATTCGAGAAGTTGAGAAGCTCTACAGACTGGCCGTCTTCAACGTTCTGGCTCATAATCGCGATGATCACTCCAAGAATTTCAGCTTTCTCATGGCGCGTGATGGCAATTGGTGTCTGTCACCAGCCTATGATCTGACCTTCTCTTCCGGCCCGCGAGGAGAACAAAGCACCATGGTGATGGGGGAGGGGCGCAATCCCGGCATTGAGCATCTGAAAAAGCTGGGAAAAGAAGCCTCTCTGCCAAAAGGTCGGGCAGATGAAATCATCGCTGATGTCGAAGCCGCGTTACTACAATGGCAATCTCTGGCAAAAGAATTTGGTGTTTCGCCAGAGACACTGCAAGTGATCAGCAGCAGGCTTCTGATGGAGCCCTAATGATTTCCCGGTTTTAAGAAGTTCCCGCTGGTTCACGTGAACCGGTAAACCGGAACAAATCGGGAATATGTGGGCTCTACCGGTTCAAAACGAAGTTCTCGTTTGTCGATTTCCTGCCGTTTCGAGTGGAGGGAAGAAAGTTGACATCGTAGGGGTCACTGGTTCAATCCCAGTTACGCCCACCATCCTTTCCTCTACAAATAGCTGTTTTATGTGACGCTGGATCGCTCAGTGAGCTGCGGTTCGTCTATCTCCCGGGCAGCTTTATCGGTCGCCAGTCCAGTTGCGTCGCGCCCGCCAGTAGGTGGTGGAATCGGCGTAGCCGAGGGTTTCGGCGATGCGGCTTTTCTTGATCTTTGCATGCAGCAAATGATCCATCACGGAGTGGCGATAGCTCTCGATGAGTGCGCGCAAGGATGTCCCCTCTTCGGCGAGACGTCTCTGCAAGGTTCTTGGCGAGATTTTCAATTCTGCGGCGATTTCCGCCAGCGTGATGCGTTTGTGCGCCAGATGGATTTTCGATGTATGATCTGACCTTGCTTGAAAAGGGCAGGTTGCTGTCGACTTCTCCGACCAAATCGGAGAGGTGTCCGCTCGATGATTGCCGTCAGCGCCGGATCTTCTGCCCGGTAGAGCTTGTCCGCCCCGGCCCGATCAAAGATGATGCGGTTGCTCGATTGTCCGAAGACGAGGGGGGCCTGAAACAGCTTTTCCAGCTGCTTGATGCCGCTTGGCTCGCCGTGTTCGAAATGAATTTCGACGGGTTCCCAGTCCGGATCAAAGAAGGATCGCACCATCTGCAGGGTCGTCGAGATCGAGAACTCGCTGTCCTGCCTGCGGGGCCAAATCGTCTCGTCGGTGATGCGATAGCTCCAGATCAGTTCATCGCCTTCTTCGATCAGGCCACTGGAGGTGGCGCCCTGAAGAGATTGTACGTTCGTGGAAACCCTTTCAAAGGCGCTACGCACGGTCGGGGACAGCGAAAACAGAAGTCCCGCCGGGCCAAGGTCGCCAGGTTTGATTGCAAGACCCCAGTTTGGCGCCCAGGTGATGCTCCTTGATTAGGGTCGCCGCATCCTCGAACAGGGCGATGTAGCGCGAAATGGAAACCCGGGCATAGGGGTCTTCCAGTTGCGAGCGCAGGATGCCATGGAGGGCGAGCAGAATGTCGCCCTTGCCCCATGTATCGTCAATCTGTTGCACCAGCGGCAGCAGCACCGAGGCGCGAATGGAGGGTAGTCCGGACATGATGCGGCCCGCCTGATGGCCAGAGTATGCTCACCCCGGCCTTTGCGGCCCCGTCACTAGAATCTTCAGGGGATCTGGTCAGAGGCCATGCTGTCGCATTCTATCGGATTTCTGTCACAAGAAAAGCCACTCGTCAGTCAAATCCGGTGCCCATCGCCCTCTTCATTATCTTGCACTTTGCGCCAGTTGAGATAGGTGGTGCGGATCTGGCGGGCGATGACAAAGACGATGATTGCGAAGATGATCGCTGCGATTGGCCGATTGACAAAATCCAATGGGCCATCGATGCGCGGCATGGCACTGCGCAGCTTCACTTCCATGATATTGCCGAGCACCATGCCCAGAATGATCGGCACGATCGGCTGGTCGAGACGGCGCAAGATGACGCCCAGCACTCCGAAGCCCGCCGCAATGATGCAGTCATTGATGGAGTTGCGAAGGGTGTAGACCCCGACAAAGCCAAGCAGGAAAAATGAAGACACCAAGCAGCCGTGTCGGGATTTGCAACACTTTCAGAAGCAGGTTCGATGTGCCGAGCAGGAACAGAAACACGATCACATTGATCGCGAACAGCGCGATATAGAGCGCCATGACGAAATCCATCTGCGTCTGGAACAACTGCGGGCCAGGCACCACGTTGTGAACATAGAAGACCGACAGCATCATCGCCGTCAACGCTTCGCCCGGAATGCCGAGGGCGAGAAGCGGGATGGTCGCGGCAACCGGAACCGCATTGTTGGCCGCTTCCGATGCGATCAGGCCTTCTGGCGATCCATTGCCAAAGGCTTCCGGGGTTGCGGAGGTCCGGCGAGCATAGGTGTAGGAGAGAAACTGCGCGGTAAACTCACCGACGCCGGGCATGATGCCCATGATGGTGCCGCACCCGGCGGCAACCGAGGCAATCCGTTTGTGCCGCAGGATTTCTCCAAGGCCGCTAAAGAGCGTGCCCTTGATCGGTTGCGGTTTGAAGTCCTCGTCCTTTTCAACCAACAGCACAAAGGCCTGACTGAGGGCAAACAGGCCCGTCGTCACCACGATCAGGTCAACACCCGACACCAGCCATGATTGGCCGAAGGTGAAGCGCATGGTGTAGCTTGTCGTGTCGAGACCGATGGTGCTCAGAAAGATCCCGAATGCCGTGAGCATGCCGGCGGCAAGCATCTGGTGCTGGTGCGCGACCACCACCATGATGACACCGAGCAGGGCTGCGAGAAAAATCTCCCGGCTGCCGAACTGAGGAGCGATCCAGGCAAGAACGGGGGCCAGCAGCACAAAACAAGCAATCGAGAAGAGGCCACCAAACAGGGAGGCGCTGTAGGCAAGTTTCAAGGCCCGACCCGCTTCGCCCCTTTGAGTCAGGGATAGCCGTCATAGGTGGTCAGGGCATTGACGGGGGTGCCGGGAGTGTTGATCAGGATCGCTGGCAGCGCTCCGCCATACATAGACGAGCCATAGATCCCCAGAAGCATCGTCAGGCCGACCAGTGGTGGGAGCGCGAAACTGACCGGCAGCAGAAATGGCTATTGCAATCGGCGGGCCGACGCCCGGAATGGCACCGATTATGACGCCGCCAATCGATCCGATGATAACGGCTGCGAGGACTTGCCAATTCAGCAGCAAATCCAAACCACCAAGAAACGCTTCCATCGGGACTACCCTTATTGGAGAAAATTCAGAGACTTACAAATAGGTGAGCATGAAGGGGCGTAACTGCCCGGGCAAGTAATTGTAGATTTCGCCGCCGGGGATCTGGGCGCCGATGAGCGATTTGAACAGAACGACGGTCACCAGACCGGCCGCGGCTGCGATGAGGATGCCATCGCGCTTGTAGCCCGCCCGCCAGGCGAGCAAGGCACCGAAAGCGATGGATGTTGGCAGGTAGCCAAGCTTTGGCACCAGAAAGACATAGGCGATGAACCAACCAGCATATTCGAGGCTGCGCAGCCAAATCGCGACTTCCTTCCATCTGCCTTTCTTCTGTTCCGAGACGAAGGCGCTGACGACATTGAGAATGGAAAATATCAGCATCAAGCCAATTGCGATTGATGGCCAGAAGCCGGGCTGGGCGGGCAGGGGTTTGCCTGCGACCCATGTGATCTGACTGCCAAGACTGAGGAAAAGAGCAAGTGACAGAGCCAATGTCAGGAGGGAGAAGGCGAAATCGCCCGAGCGGTGATCGCGCACAAACAGCGGGCTGATCGAACGGAACTGTTCGATGACCGGCCCGTGATAGCGCAGAAGAACCGGCTTCATGACCCGAAGGTGCGGAATGGCATATCTTTTGTACCGATTGTAGAGTCTTGCGGTCCGCACCTTGGCGATGCGGGAGCTGCGCACCAGAGGGCGGTTGCGCGCGGATGCTGATGAATATCCCATTCTCACAATCCTTTTTCAAACGATCAGGTCTATTAAAACGATCAGGTTTCTAGCAATGTCCAAGGCAGCCAGTGCGGCTGCCTCGGGGACTATGTGCGCTCTACTCGGCGATCAGCTCATGGATGACCGCGACAGTTTTGCGATCTTCAGCAAGCTGCTTTGTCGTGGCCTCGGCAATCTTCCCAATAGACCTGAGCGCCAGTTTCTTCGGCAATCTTCTGCGCCGGAGCCGACAGAACGACTTCCTTGGCGACGGCAATAATTTTGTCCTTCACGTCCTGCGGTGTTCCGGTTTTCACGAACAGGCCGTTCCAGGTTGCAATGTTGAGATCCGGTTCGATTTCGCCAACGGTCGGGACATCGAGGCAACATGCTGATCCGCTGGTGACCCAGAGAGAATAGCACTTTCAGGCTGCCAAGGCACGGGCGAACCAGCTGGACAGTGGTGGTGATCACGTCAACGTCGCCCGATGCCAGAGTGTTGCAATCAAGAGCGGTCGAAGGGAGCGTCCGAGCTGAATTTGAAGCCTTTTTTTCGCTGCAAGTTGCCAGCACGGCATCGGTCGGGATGGCGCCGTTGCCGAAATGTCCGAGCGTGACGGAATTGGTCTTTGGCAATAATCCGCGAGCTCATCGATAGTGCTGAATGGGGCATTCGCCGCTGGTTGCCACGATGAAGGGATAGGTACAGGGAAATGGCCCAGCGGTTCAAAGGGGAACGGGTCTGAGCGGCGGAATGCCGATCTCCCGGTCCGATTACCGAGCACATCAGCCACAAAGGAGCCAACAACATAGCCATCAGCAGGGGCCATGGAGGCCTCGACCCGACTCCGGGGAAGGGGCCGCCGCCGCCGCCGGGCTTGTTCACGACCGCAGCCGAGACATTATAAGTGTTCTGGAATCCCTCTGCGATCTGGCGCGTCAGCACGTCTTCCAGATCACCGGGAGGAAACGGCACGATGAATTGGAACCGGCTTTTCCGGATATTCGGCAAGGGCCGATGTGACACGGAGCGGCACTCATCGCCAGCAACGCAATTGATAGGGCTTTTATCAGTTTCATGATCAATCCTTTTCTGTGCAATCCCAAATCTTCCGGCGCTTTTGCCTGTCTTGCCAATGTGTTCGGACTTGTTCGCTGTCCGTTGTTTCAATTGCTTTACCTCTTGGATGAGGCGATCTTCCGTTTTCTTTCCATCCGACCGGGATCACTAGCGACCGGCCTGTCTTTTCCCGATCAGAGGCCGGTCAAACCGGTAGGGGCGACGGATCAACAATCGGGTCGGCACCGGTCGCAAGGTCGGCAGCCAATTGCCCTGCCGCCGGGCCTGTTCCAAAGCCGTGACCGGAGAAGGCCTGTTGCAAGGGTCAGGCCGGGCAGCTTGGCAATGGGGCCGAGGACGGGATTGTTGTCCGGCGTGATATCCATCATCCCCGCCCAGCTTTCCTCAACGGTGGCGGTCTCGAATGCTGGCCATGCCTTGATGATGTTGTTGAGGGCATCCCGGGTTGATCGCCTCGTTGGCAGGCGGATCCATGGTCCGGACCTTCTCGAAGGGCGAGACATCGGTCGACTTCCAGCGCCGGGCGAGTTTCAGATCATCGATGAAGGGCTTGCCAATCAGCAGGCGCAGCATGCCTGCTGCATGTTTCAGTGTTTTCAGATAGCGCAGCCCGATGAGCATGTGGTCCAGCGTGATCGGCGAGCCGAGTGCTGCCCGGTGGGTGACCACATAGCCGCCACTGGGATGTTTCCGGAATGAAAAATTGGGACCCGCCACGGCGATCTCAGCTGGGCCCTTTCGGCCCTTCGATCGGAGAGGTGCGGAAGACATAGCAGATCATCGGCAGGGTTGGATAGGCGATGCCTCGGTTGCCGAGGAAGCGGCGCGACCACAGGGCGCTGGCCAGAATGACATGCTCGGCTGCGATCTCGCCTTTCTCGGTGATGACGCCACTGACGTGCCCCCCGGTCATGGACAGGATCGCGGACCGCGCAATTCTCGACAATGACAGCCCCCTTGTCGATGGCGGCGTTGGCCATAGCACTGGTTGCAAGCGTCGGTTCGGCATAGCCATCGGTTGGCGTATAGACGCCACCTTTCCAGGAACCGGTTCCACCGGGGGCCAACCGGTCGATTTCGGCAGGCGTCAGCAGCCTGCTTTCTGGCGACGCGTCCGCAGCGGCTTCAAGCCAGCTGGAGTACATCTGGATGTCCTTGTCTGCGTCGGAGACAAACATGATGCCGTTCTGGCGATATCCGATGTCGGTACCGACACGCTTGGCCATATCACCCCAGAGCTGGTCGGCGGCTCGGGCCAGCGGGATATCGGAAGGCTCGCGCAGGGTCTTGCGGATCCAGCCCAGATTGCGAGAGGATTGCTCGGCGCCGACTTTGCCCTTTTCCAGAACGACGACCGAAAGCCCACGCTCGGCCAGCGTCAGCGCAGCAGAAATGCCGACAATGCCACCGCCGATGATGCCACGGAGGCTTTGGCGGGCAGGGTCTCAGATGATTTGACAGGAGCAAGTTTCAGCGCCATTTTCTGTTCCTTCGTGTCAGATCAAACCGACAGGTTTATATAGTCGACATCCGCATTGGCCGCCCCGCGAAAGGCCGTCACTTCCAGCTCGACCTTGTAGGCATTCGATCCCAAAAGGCGGACAGGTCACGGTGGTTGTCGGGTCGACGCCACGGAATTTCTCGCCAAAGATGCCCATCACAGCGGGGGTGTCCGAAGGCGTCTGGATGAACACCCGCGTCTGGACCACATCCTCAAGCCCGGACCCAACGCCCTTCAGCGCCCGTTCGACATTGTCAAAGACCTGATGGGTCTGCTCGACAATATCCTCGGGGATTTCCTTGCTGACCGGGTTCCGTCCGGCGGTATTGGAGACAAAGATCCAGTTGTCCACGACGACAATGCGCGAATAGCTGCTTTCCTCTTCGAGTTTTGCGCCGGTCTTCACTTTAGTAATCTTGGTCATGTCGTTTTTCCGAAGCGGGTTGGCGAGACGAAAGCTTGGGGTTCGCGGGGATTAAACCCTCGTCTCGCTTCGCATTTGATTAGCGCAGGACTGGCTCATCCCAGAGATTGAGCTTGGTGCCGATGCCTTTTTCGAGCGCGTTGCGATAGATCACCGTGCCCCACGCGACATCTTCGAGACGGGCATGCCGCCAACGGAGAGGATGATGATCTCTTCGTCATTCTGACGGCCCGGTGCAGCGCCTGCGCAAATGTCGCCCAGATCTTCCAGCACGTCGTGGCTCATCCGGCCCTCATGGATCATGTCGAGGAACCGCACGCCGATCACGGGCACATGGACGTGGGCGGGTTTGGGCAGTTCTTCGAACCAGGCTTCATAGAGGCCAATGTTGTCGAGCACCTTGCGAACGCTCGTATCTTCCATGGCGTTATCGATTTCGCAGGCAGCAGGCATCGAAAGAAAGGCGCCCGGTTTCAGCCAGTCACGTTTCACGATGGGATATTTGGACACATCGCCGGTCTCGCAGGAGCCGCAATAGGTGATGATATCCGAACCGCGCACCAGAGTTTCCAGATCGCTGACGATCTCGATCGTGGTGAGCTGCGGGTAAGTTTCCTTGGTCCAAGCGATGAATTTGTCGATCGATCCCTGACTGCGCCCTAGCAACTTCAGTGTTTCAAGCTCGGGGCAGGTCGCCATGAAGGCGGCGAGTGAGGTCTTGCCCATCACGCCGGGGCCCTGAATTGCAACGATCTTGGACCCTTTGCGCGCCAGATGGCGGGCTCCGACCCCGGGCACGGCACCCGTGCGGTAGGCCGACAGCAGGTTTGCCGACATATAGGCGAGTGGCGCGCTGGTATCGGCATCATTGAGGATGAACATCAGGATCGAGCGTGGCAGGCCCTTGTCGCGGTTGGCAATGTTGGAGCCGTACCACTTCACCCCGGCAGTGCAATATTGTCCGCCGAGATAGGCAGGCATTGCCATGAAGCGGCGGTCTGCTGTCGGCTTGGGCATGGTTGGGAAGGGTGAGCTCTCGGGAAACATGATCATGGCGCCGTGGCTGTCATTGTTGGCCCCTGCCATGCGGTAGTCACCGGAATGGAGCAGCTTGAACATGTCTTCCATGGTGTCAACGCAGCCCGCCATATCGGTGACGCCAGCCTTGATCATGTCCTGTTCTTTGAGATAGAGAAAATCGATTTTGGGGAGCTCGCTCATCAGTTCGACCCTGTTCGTTTGAAAACTCATGGGTCATTAGCGGTATTGTGCACTCTGTGCCAATTGATAGTTACGCCAGAAATTCGATATATTACGCCAAAAGATGCAAACGAGCTGCAAAATAGGCAGGTTGCTCAAATTTACTTCGTCATATGCTTCTTTATTGAGCGGGAAATTCAGCAATTTCTGCTGCTATCCCGCACTTTGGGGGGCAAAAGGCGGAAAAACGGGGCAGAATTTGGACCTATGGTGTCGCTAAAAACACGCCCAGCCTCATTTTCTCCAGAGCTGCCTGACGCGAGAAGAACTGGCCGGACCCAAAAAGAGCGAGTCAAATAACACGTTTGGGGGGCTCTCACCCAAAAGCATGTCTCCCATGTTCACGAGCGCATTCATGAACGGAGCGGGGAGCCTTGTTTGCTGCAAGGTGTCTCAAAAGTGGTTGCGTTTGGCGCAATGCTGCGTGATGCGCCACGTCTGCCGCATTGGTGTCGCACTATCGTATTGGCGAGCGTTTAGTAGTGGACCTAGGGATAATTCCCCAATAGTGTTCAATAACTGAAAATTCGAAACCTGTTGAAATTCAACTCTGAATGCATAGGTTTCACTGCATCATCTGCAAACCTTCATGAGGCTCCATCATGGCTGACATCGTCCCCAGCTCCGCTCTTCAATATCTTGACAAGGCAATGACCACACTAAGGGATCTCGGCCTCGTCCATGATGAGACCGAAGAAACCCCGATTGTCGGTCTTCTGGAGAAAATTTCAGACATCGAGCCGGACAAGATCGCGATCATCACCCGCACTTTGCAGCAGATGAGTATCTTCAATGAAGTGGTCCGCGAGCAGGTCTCGCAAATGTCAATCGGTCAGCGCTACGAGGAGATCTCTGAGGCCTTCAATTCGATCCGTGACGATGCGAAGTCCATGGTGGATCAGATTGAAGACGGCAAGATTGACGTTTTTGAACGCGCGACCAATGCCTGGATGAAGATTTCGCGCGGTGACATCGCCTCCCGTTTTGACAAGATCAAGGATACCTATCTTGAGGTTTCCCGAGATACCAAGGCCAATATTGAGCGCGAGCAGACCATACTGGAAGCCTATCGGGATTTCCGTGGTGCGCTCAAACACGGGGAAGTGGCAGCGCTTGAAATTCTCAAAGCGGCTGAAGCCAAACTGGACGATGCCAAGGCCGCTCTAAAGGCTGCGTCAGATACGGTGGCGGCATTCCCGGAAGGTGGAGAGGTCGCCGAACGGGCAAGACTTGAGCTGACGCGCGATGAGCATCTGCGCAAGGTTCAGAATGAGGAAAGCCGCTATCAGATCGCCAAGGACCTCGCCGACAACCTGACCATCAGTTACAACACCTCAGATGTCGTCATGGCCCGGTTGATGCAGACCACCAATGCCAAGGAGCGGGTTTATCAGCAGGCGGTGTCGTTCTTCTCGACCAACGAAAGCGTTTTGACGGCCCTCAAGGCTTCCTTCACCGGTCTTTTTGGTCTGCATGAGGCAACCGAGACCCTTAATGAAATGAAAGAGGGCGTCTCCAACTCGCTTGAGGTTTTGGCCGAGATCGGTGGCAAGGTGCAGGAAGAGGCGCTCAAGGCAGGCTATGGCCCGACCATTCGCGCCGATGCCGTCAAGAAACTGGTCGACAGTGTCATCAACTTTCAGGTTCGCTCCGTTGAGATCGTGGGGGAAATGCGTGAGCTTTCCACCCGCAACAGCGACGAAATCCGCAAGGCGGTTGAGGATGGCAAGAAACGTCTGGCTCGCCTCGCAACCGAAGGAAAGGCCTTGCCGCTGACACTGGACGCTGAGTAAGCGGACGATCGAGATGAACAAACCCAATGCTGCGCCAGCCCTTGACGAGGTGATGCTGGCCATGGATGTCGTTGACACCCTTCGGCACCATGAAGACGTCGCCCTCAGAGAGCTGGCTCAGGATGGCCGGGACAGTGTCCTCAAGGAGCGGTTGCGCGATCTATACGAAAGTCAAGGCCTCGAGGTTTCCGACCGCATCCTGGATGAGGGCATCAAGGCCCTCAAGGAAAGCCGCTTTACCTATGAGCCAACACCTGCGGGGCTTTCGCGCACACTTGCCGGTTTGTGGATCAGGCGCGGGGTGATCGGAGCGAGCCTTGCGGGGCTGGTGCTTGTCGTTTGCCTCTGGATCGGCTGGTCCGTTTGGCAGCAGGCGTCAGCAGAACGACAGGCCGAGGCTGCCCGGATCGAGCTCACGGAAACTCTTCCCGCAGAGATCGCCACAGCGGTGAAGGTTGCTCTCGCTGAAGCCAAGACGGACGGGGCTCGCAATCGCATCGAGCAATTGCAGGCCGACGCCCAGTCGGCTCTTGCGCGCTCGGATGCGGTCGCAGCCAAAGGGGCGCTCGCCACTCTGGAGACGGTGCGCACGATGCTTGTGCAAAGCTATGACCTCAGGATCGTGACGGGAGCGAATGAACAAAGTGGCGTCTATCGCGTTCCGGACGTCAACACCGGGGCTCGCAACTATTATCTGATTGTCGAGGCCGTTGCTGCCGATGGGTCGCTGTTGTCCTTCCCCATTCTCAATGAGGAGACGAACAAGACCGAGATCGTCTCGAAATGGGGGGTTCGTGTTCCCGAAGCCACCTACAATTCCGTGCGCAACGACAAGATGGATGATGGCATCGTTCAGAACAATGTTCTGGCCACGAAGCCTCGCGGGGCGCTCGACCCCGTCTATTCTATGCGCGTCTCGGGCGGCGCGATAACGAACTGGTAGGAATGTCATGCTCAGCGTTGTTGATACCCTGAATTCCATTGAACAGGCCGGACACGGCCTGCGCGATGACGAAGGCAAGATGACCCGGATCGTGGAAGCCGCCTCGGGGGAGCTTGCGAGCCTTCAAACAGAACAATCCTCGCTGTTCAGGTCGCTGGCCGAGGTGCGTCTTGATATCCTGCAGCAGAAGCAGGTGGTGGGCCAGCTCGATGCCGCAGAGCGCAAGGCCATGGCTGCCGCCGAAGACCAGAAGGCCCAGCTGGAAGCTCTCGCCGGCAAGCGGGAGCAGCTCGCATTCGATTTGAATAAGGCGCGGGCCGAAAGGACCGAGTGCGCGGCCAAAGTCGCTGAGGTGGCGGGCCGTATCAGTGCACTGCAGGAGAAAACAGAAAGCCGCATGGCTGAGGATCTCGAATGGCAGGCGCAGGATGCCTGTGTTGCAGGAGCCGAGGCGCGGATGCTGGCTGCAGAGGAAAAAGCTACGCAATCTGAGACGGATTGCGAAGAAAAGTCAAAGCCCTATCTTGCGGACAAGCTTTTTGTCTATCTCTGGCAGCGGGGGTATGGCACCTCGAAATATACGTCAGGTGGCCTCGTCCGCATGGGCGATGATTATGTCGCGCGCGTGGTCCAGTTTGAGCCCGCGAGGCAGAATTATTTCACCCTAACGGAGATTCCGAAACGCCTCAGAGAACATGCGGACCGGTTGAAGGCTGAGCTTGAGGAAGAAGAAGTCAAGCTGCAGGTATTGGAACGGGCCGCTCTGGAAGCGGATGGTATCGCCGGTGAGGAGAGCAGCTATTCGGACGCCGAGCGTGCGCTAAAGGTGACTGAGGATCGGATTGCCGCGCTGGAGGCAGAGGATCAGGCTCTCGAGAAGGAGCGGGCAAGTCTGCTGGAAGATCAGTCAGGCACGGAGCTGTCAAAGGCTTTGTCCGATCTTGCCGCGTCCATGCAGCGACAGGAGCTGCGAGAGCTCTTGAGTGATGCTCTCGAGACGCCAACCACCGCTGACGAGCGCATCGTGATGAAGCTTCAGAGGATCGAAAAGGCGATCCTGAAGAAGCAGCAGGAAATTGACGATGCCCGGCAGACGGCGATGGAAATCGCCCGCAAGCGAGCCGAGCTGGAGCGCTCGGCCAATGACTTCCGTCGTCAAGGATACGATCGTATGGGGGGTGGGTTCGCCAATGACCGACTGATCGGTGACGTCATCGGCGGCATCCTCAAGGGGGCCTTGTCCTCGCGGGAGCTTCGCGATGCGCTACGCAGTGGCCACCGACAGGGTTCCGGCTCCATTACTCGCAGCCGCAGAGGTGGCTTGGGTGGCGGTTTCGGTGGAGGTTTGGGCGGAGGTCTTGGCGGCGGGTTCAAAAGCCGTGGTGGCCTTGGTGGTGGCGGGTTCAAAACTGGCGGCGGCTTCTGATCGCAGCTCTCGACGAGCTAGCAGTCTGCGCGGGCTCTATTGCATCAATAGATAAGCTCTCTGAGCGGCAGGAGCCCTGCTCCCAGATGGGCAGGATCCCCGGGCAAGGCGCTGACGATCATTGCGGGGCGGGGCAGCCGCTTGTCCCGGAAGGCCCCTTCGGCAGCTTCCATCAAGAGGTGCCTTAGATCATCCGGTGCTTCGCCGCCGAAATAGATCGCTTGCGGGTCTGCGATTGCCTGAAGAGCGCGCAGTGCAAGCTGAAGCTGGGGCTTGACCTCTTCGAGCCAGTCGATGACCCCGGGCCATTTGGCATCGAAGCGGGACGTGAGGTCCATAACTCCATTGAGGGAATGGCCGTTTGCATTGAGGGTGCGCAGTAACTCGGACAGGGCAGGGCGTTTGTTGAGCTCGTCGGTCTGATAGATCGCGCCAATTTCACCCGCGTTGCCATGGCCACCCAGAAAGGGCCGGTTGCCCGAATAGATCCCCGCACCGAAGCCGTGGTTGAAAGACAGGTAGACTAGCGTGTCACATCCGCTGCCAGCCCCCAGATAATATTCTGCAACGGCACTGGCGGTGGCGTTGTTTTCAGCGAAGGCTGGAAGGTTCAGTTCTTCACTCAGCAGGGTTTCCAGCGGCAATTCCTGCCAGGCGGACAGCAGTTCGGGCGGTTGAAAGATGTCATTAGGCCCGGTTCGGAACCCCTGCATGGATATGCCGATGCCAACGATGGTGCGTTTGCTGATCCCCTGTTCTTCCCATTCGGCCATCTTTTGATGCACCAGCTTCATTACCTGATCCGGGCTTGATGCGGCCAGCAGTTCCGTATTCTGCGCCAGCGGGTTTCCAGACAGGTCAAGCAGGCACAGGCGGACATGGTCCGTACTGATGGACAGACCGATCGACGCAAAGTTGTCGGGATGAATGGAAACCGTCGGGCTCGGCTTGCCGCGACCGGCAATGACAGCTTCTCCGAATTTCAGGAACCCGCGCTGTTCCAGACTGTCCACGATTCGGTGGACTGATTGTTGGGCCAACTCGGTTTCCCGCGTGATCTCGGATCTTGCCATCGGACCGGACTGCTTGACGGTCGACATGATGCTTCGTTCGCTTTGGCTGAGTGAGCAGGGGCTGTCGACGCCTGAATCAGATTGCATTGCCTCTTTGTCCATCCTCGTATTTTTGCCGTTTGTGCATTTTCACCCTCACCGTATCCCGGATCAAGCGTTTTTTCACTTGACATGAGTAATATTATTATTACTATTTGTGAGTAATAAAAAAATTGTCTCTCGGGAGGGAACATGATCGCCATCAGCCTGCGCAATCTGTCGAAGACATTCGGCACATTCACGGCATTGTCCGAATTGTCGCTCGATGTGAGTTCCGGTGAGTTTCTGACTTTGCTCGGGCCATCGGGGTGTGGGAAAACCACGCTCCTGAAATTGATTTCGGGTTTTCTGGACCCCACAAGCGGCAGCATCAGCATTGATGGCAAGGATGTGACCAACATCCCGCCCGAAGCACGGGATACGGCGCTCTGTTTCCAGTCCTATGCCCTGTTTCCTCACCTGAGCGTGCGCAGCAACCTCGAATTCGGCCTACGGCAGAAAAAGCTGCCCGCAAAGGAGAGAGAGGAGCGCGTCGCGGATGTGGCCGCCAAACTCGATCTCGAAAAGCAGATGGATCGCCTGCCCAACCAGCTTTCAGGCGGACAGCAGCAGCGCGTTTCGCTCGGTCGAGCGCTTGTGATGCGGCCCAGTGTCATCCTGTTCGATGAGCCGCTGTCAAACCTTGATGCCAAATTGCGGGATCAGGTGCGCATCGAAATTCGCCGCATCCAACGGGAATATGGTCTGACGGCCATCTATGTCACTCATGATCAGGCGGAGGCACTCGCCATGTCGGACCGGATCGTGGTGCTCAATGCCGGCCGCATGGAGCAGGTGGATACGCCTGAGGTCATCTATTCCCGCCCTCGCACCGGGTTTGTTGCCGACTTTATCGGTGACGCCAATGTGGTCGACGGCATCATCAAGGCGAAAGATGCCGATGGTTTCTGGACAATCGACACCCCGGTTGGCGTGCTGAGGCTGGCGGATGTATCGGGGCAATCGGGCGACAAAGTTTCCCTCGGCTGGAGACCCGAAAAAGTCTCTCTCGGCGAGGGGAACCTCTCGGGCACTGTCCGGAACCGGGCCTTTCAGGGGCATTATACGGATCTGATGATCGAAACCAACGGCTTCGTCCATCGCATTCAGGTCAGTGAGAGCGATGCGCAAGAAGGGGATCAAGTTCGGTTTGATATTCCGGCAGAGCATATGATCGTACTGGAGGCGGGGCGATGACACTGCGTCGTTGGCTTCTGGTCATCGTGCTTTTGCTGCCGGGGCTGGGGCTTATCCTCTGGCTGATGGGCACGGTGGTCTATATCGCGGTGGCACAATCCTTCGGTCTTTACTCGATCAATGGCGACAGCCAGCTGACGATTGCCTTCTGGCTGGATCTCTTTGGCAGCAAGATCTTCGCCCGCTCCATCCGATATTCCATCTATGTGGGTGTCCTCAGCGCGATTTTCGCGGTGGCGCTGGCCTATCCTCTGGCGATCTGGCTCCGCAAGCCTTTCCCCGGATCCATGGCCATCGGTGCCATTCTGAAAGCCCCGATGCTGGTGCATGGGCTGGTGGCCGCGTTCCTTTTCATCAACATCATTGCCTATCACGGCCTGTTTAACCAGTTCATGATGTGGCTGGGGATCTGGGACAGCCCGCATCGCCTTCAGAATGATCGCAATGCCATCGGCGTGTTGCTGCTGCAGACATGGAAGCAGATGCCGTTCGCGCTTCTGTTGCTGACGGGCGCTGTTCAGGGCATCTCGGATGATGTGCTCGATGCGGCCCGCGATCTTGGTGCAGGCTCATGGGCCCGGTTTCGCAAGGTGATTGCCCCGCTGACGGTCTCGGGCATGCAGGCTGCCATGGTGATCATCTTCATCGGTGCGCTGGCCGACTTCAGTTTCCAGACCATTGCAGGTCCGATCAACCGACAGTCGCTGTCACAGCTGATGGTCAGCTACAAGGGGCGCGGTGACTGGCATTCCGCCGCTGTGGTCGGCGTGTCGATGATCGTGATTGCTCTCGTGGGCTCGGCTCTTCTGGCCCTTGTTTCCCGTCTTGTTCTGAAGGGGAGAAGCAAATGAGCCAGTCCCGTATCAACCGTATTCTCATGGGGCTGGTGATCTGCGTGTCGATCATCTGGCTGGTCATTCCCTTCGCCATGGCCATTCTGTGGTCTCTGGTGGATCCATCCCAACCATGGACGGCGGGCACGTTGCTGCCTCCGGCCATCTCGCTCTATCGCTGGGTCGATATGTGGGAGAATTCATCGCTGAAATCGGCCCTGATCACCTCCTATACCCTCGCCCCAACCACCGCCGTTGTTGCCTTCCTCCTGGCGATGCCGACATCCTTTGCATTGGGCCGGATCGCCTTTCCCGGACGGGAGGTCGCCAAGACATTGTGCCTGCTGCCGTTGGTGGTGCCGCCCTTTATCACCTCGGTCTTCTTCTCGGCGCTGCTGTTCCAGATCGGTCTGGCAAGCTGGCGGATGGGGGCGATCGTCTTTGCCCATTCCATCATTTTCCTACCCTATGCCATTCGCATCCTGACGGTGTGTTTTGAGCAGGTTCGGCAGGATCATGTCGATGCAGCCCGCGATCTTGGGGCCAGCCACTGGGCGCGGTTCAAGGTGGCCTATCTGCCTCCCTTGCGCCCCGGCATCTTCGCAACTTTGTTGATCGTCTTCATCCAGTCGATCGAGGAATTTGCCATCGCCTTCATCGTCGGCTCGCCGGATGTGGTGACCATTCCGACGCTGCTCTATTCCGCACTCGGGCAGGACTTCGTACGCCCCAATGCTGCGGTGCTGTCTCTCATTCTCGTCGTTCCTAACGTGATCCTGATGCTCGTTCTCGAACGACTTCTCAAATCTGCCAATCCGAGCCTGTCTTCCGGCAAGGGATGACCGCGAAGCAGGCACGATCCGGAATCAAACCGAGCATAATTCAACAGAGGAGATGATCCATGCTCAAGAAACTACTCATGTCAGCCACCGTGCTGCTCGCATCCGTTCAGCTGTCATCGGCTGCTGATCTTGGTTCCATGTCATGGGACGAGATCGTGGCTCAGGCCAAGGAAGAGGGGGAACTGACCTGGTATGTCTGGTACTTCCAGGATGACTTCCGCCGTGAGGTGAAGGCCTTTGAAGAGGCTTATGGGATCAAGGTGACCATTCCGGTGACCACGCTTGATGGCAACACCGAAAAGCTTCTTGCCGAGCGGGAACGCGATACCGGTGACATCGACGCTTTTGCATGGGACTGGGATCTTCTGAGAACCGTCAAACCGGAAAATCTTTTCTATTCTCTCGACATGCTGCCCGAAGATGAAGGGCGTGTGAGCTCGCTCTCCGGCTCTGACAGCAACGGCTATGCTTTTGCCTATTGGGGCAACCAGACCGGGATCGCCTACGATCCGGCAAAGGTATCCGCCGAAGAGCTGCCTCAGTCTGCCGAAGACTTTGCTGCCTATTGGCAGGCCAATCCCGGCAAGTTCGGGTTTAACTATGAAAACGGCGGCTCCGGGCCTTCCTTCTATCAGAATATCCTGCGCGTCGTATCCGGTGCGGATTTCACCGATGGTTCGGACAGCGACGAGCATCTGGCTGAGTTGCAGCCCGGCATCGACTTCTTCAACAAATATGCCGAGGACTATGTGATCACCGTTTCCAACGCGGACTCCATCACCCGTGTGTCCGATGGTGAGCTGACAATGGCTCCGGCGTGGGAAGACCATCTGGCTGGCCTTCAGAAACGCGGCGAAGTTCGTAAGGAAATCAAATTCTACATCCCGGAAATGGGCATGAATGGTGGCGGCAACGCGATTGCCATTCCGCTCAATGCACCGCATCCAGCGGCCGCAGCTGTTTTCGTCAACTGGCTGACATCGGCAGAAACCCAGTCGATGCTCAACCGCAATTTCGGCAGCGCACCGATGAATGCGGCGGCTGACGACAGCTATGCCTTGGTGCCGAACGAACAGCGCCAGTATCGCACGCCTTGGGGTGCTCAACCTTTCCGCGGCAAGGTTGAAACCTTCTTCATCGAAAACGTGGTGCAGGAACGCTAGGCATTCCTCCCGTCGGGGCCGGCTCTGTCCGGCTCCGACACCTTATCAAGCCGTTTGGTTCCTCGGGCGAGTGTATCCGTCCAGAGGAGCCGACGGACATTGTTGATCCATCTCACCAAGGCAAGAGCAGGTCGAGCAACCGTGACCATTCTGAGCTTCCTCATCCAGCTGACCAGTGGTGCCATGCTGCTGCTGTTCTCCGTCCGCTTCATGCGGATCGGGATCGAGCGGCTGTGGAGCACGCAGATCCATGAAAGTCTCAGTGACCACTCCTCGACCCTTCGCAACCTGCTCAAGGGCACCGGGCTTGGGTTCCTGATGCAGGGTGCCACGGTTGTCATGCTGATGACGGCGTCGCTGGCGGGGACCGGATCCATTCCGATCCTGTCCGCAGCAATTGTTGCCCTTGGTGCGGATATGGGGTCGGCGCTGGCTGTGCAGTTCCTGCATTTGCCCATTTCCGCATTGGGGCCGCTTGCCATTCTTGCCGGGGCCAGTCTCTATCTTCGGTCGAATGATCCGCGCCACCGCAATATGGGGCGCACCCTTCTCGGCCTTGGTCTCATTTTCCTGTCCCTGTCGATTATCCGCGACAGCGTGGCTCCGCTTGGCAACATGCCATGGACCTCTGCCGTCGTGACCTATCTCAACCGGGATCCGGTCACCGCCGCGCTCGCGGGGCTCGTTCTGACGTTCCTTATGCATTCGAGCGTCGCTGCGGTGTTGACGGCTGTTGCCTTTTCTGCGCATGCCGGACTTGGCTCCTTTGCCGGTCTTGCCTTCATGCTCGGATGCAATCTGGGAAGCGCACTGCTGCCGGTCTGGCTGCTGAAATATGAGAATGAGCGCAGCAAGGCTGTGGCGCTCAGCATCGCGATCCTCAGGTGCTGTGCAGCAGGCGTGCTCGTTCTGCTGCTTGCTCTCGCGCAAGGCCGGGTCGAGATCCCGGCTCTGTTGCCCGCCGAGCAGATGATCCTGACGGGGCATCTGGCCTTCAATTTCCTGTTGCTGCTGTGTGCGCCGATCTGCACCCGGATCTGTGCTTTGCTGGAACAGCGCATCAAGGACGGGCACCATCATGCGAGTTCGGACCTGCCCAAGGAGATGACCGAGGACAGCGCGCTGGCGTTTCCTGCCATCAAGAAGCAGGTCAGTGGGATGCTCGATATTGCCGCGATGATGCTGGAGGAGGGAGCTTCTCCTGCGCCGGACGTCGAGGCGATTGCGGCAATGGAAAAGCGCATGAATGCAGCGCTTGTCAGTGTGCGTCAATGCTATGCCGGGTTGCCCGTTGGCAATGAGCAGGAGCTTGATAGCATCCGCCAGATTGTCGAATTCGCCATTCGGGTGGAACGGTGTGGCGACGTGCTTGCGGGCAAGTTCCTTGCGCTCCAACTGGCGCACCGAAGGGGAGAATTCAAATTCTCCGAAGAGGGGCTGGCAGAAATCAACCGCATCATCGATGCCGTTCGCAAGGCAATCATTCTGGCGCAGGAAACGGCATGGACCGGGTCGTTGCCCGTCGCCCAGCAGCTGGTCGTGCACAAGCAGAATGTCGCTGAGATCGAACAAACGAGCCGGGCGAACCATCTGGCACGGCTGAGACGCGGCAACCTGACCAGCCTTGCCTCGAGCAACCAGCATCTGGAGATGATCGCGGATCTCAAGGAGATGAACAGCAAGTTTGCAACCATTGGCTACGCCGTGATGGAACAGCATGGAAGGCTGAAGAAATCACGTATCAAGAATGCCTCGTCCCACTCTTCCCCGTCCTGACGCTCGGCGACAGGAATCAGTCCTTTGAAACAACAACAGGGAACCGGAGATTTATGGCTTCGGGCTCTCATTTCAGACAACAGACCGGATGCAAGCGGACCCACCTCCCAAGGAATCCGAGCAAGACCATCCGATGAAGCGGAGAAAACCAATGAACAAGAACGCATGGTCGATGCCAGAGCCAAAACGCAGCGGAATCGTTTCGCTTCTGACCGGAGAGAAGATCGGCGGCGATTATCCGCCCGCGATTTCTGAACCCGGTCAGGGTGGCAAGTTTACATCCGACGGATCTCTGTTGTCCTTTCCCGGCAACACGTTTGTTTGCCACGTCGACCGGCAGTCTCCGTTTTTTGAAGCGCTCTGCACCATGCAGGGCCGTTTGAAGACCATGCCTTATGCCGATCATTTCTCCTTTCTGCCAAAGGCCAGTTTCCATATGACCGTCTTCTGCGGGGTCAGTGGTGAGCCTTTGGGCCAGGACGGCTGGCCCGATGATCTGCCCGAAAGCACGGATTTGCCTTCCGTGACCAACGGGTTCATCAAGGCGCTCGAGCAGGAAAAGGGTGAGGCGGGCTTCAAAGTCAAAGCAACCGGACTTGTTTTGCCCGCAACCATTGAAATGGCAGGCGCCGATGCTGCAGAAGAGACAAAACTGCGGGCCATCCGTGCCCTGCTGGAAAAGGTTACCGGCATCAGGCGTGGAGATGTCGAGAGCTATGGCTTTCATGTGAGCATGGCCTATCCCATCCGCTGGCTGACGCCGGAGCAGGCCGAACAGGTGATGCAAGAGGCTGAAGCACAGTTTGAAGAGCTGCTTGGCAATTTTGGACCAATCGATCTCGGTCCGGTCGAGTTCTGCCTGTTTGATACCATGCATCGCTACGACACAATCGGTGTTCTGGACGATGAGGGCTACAGGGAAACAACCGGTGATGCCCAACGTTACGCATAAGAGGTGAGGCTTCTGGGACAAAGGACGCCCCCACCAAGATAGGACGAGGCCCTGTTGCATTGAGCGACAGGGCCTTAGTCTGTTGTGGCGACAAGCTCCTGAGTGCAGAAATGTCTAGGTGGTCTTCCGGAGAGATTTCCTGTTCCCAAGGGAATAGAACCAAAAAGCTTGGTTCTCTGCTGGTGAGTTGTAAATCCTCCCGGTGCTTTTCTTGGACAATTCAATGCAACGCTTCATAATTTTAGCCGCCAGAGTACTGCTGTTCCTTCTGGCTATTGGTCTGCTGGTTCTTTCGATCAAATATTTGATCGACGGTTTTAACATCGGAGAAGACGATATTCGTTCCGGCCCGATCACGATCAGTACCATCCTGTTTATTTTTTCTCTGGTGGCCTTCCAGTTTTGCAATCCGGATTTCTACAACCAGTTCAATGATGGCGCGAAACTTGTCATCAACACGCGGAAGCGCTCTCTGAGGCAGATTTTTGATGCTTTCGTGGATATGCCGACCGCATGGGGCTCGCCGTGGATGGGCCGGGTGCGGTCTATCAGAGGCAAGGTCATCATCCTTGGGCCCAATCCCGACGGGGAATATGTCTTCATTCGCAATCTGTTCGGCATTTTCATCAGTATCAATCTGGGAAACATAACCGGCTTCCTAAAGCCTGATGTGAAAAACGAGTGGCGTTTGAAGCCGGCCGAGAAGCCTGAAAGCCTTGAAGGTATGATCCGCTACAGCTTCAGCACGGCGTGTCTTCTGGATACATTGGCGGAGCGAGTGCAGGCCTATCTCAAAACAGGCGAGGCTGACACCTCAGAGATCGGGCTGAATAGAAGCGATACACTTTATCTTTTCAATGAAGAGTTCAAATGGACGGGTCAGGATTTTCATCTGCTTGATCTGGACATGAAACCCAGACTGACGATTTCGTCGCAGATTCCTTGCAAAACGTTTCATATCAGCGACGCGGAGAGCGGCGAGGAGCTTGTCGTCCTCACGAAACGCCTGTTCCACATTTTCACGACATATGATGTCTATCAGGGTGGAAGCAGGTTCTGTCGGCTGAAAAGAAGGCTCGTGCTGCACCACACCTTTTTCTCGGGACAGACCGGATATGGAATGCTGGAGCTCATCCGGATGAACGCTATGGCCGGTTCAAACTATGAGGTCAGGCTCGGCGGGGAACAGATTGGCACGATTGCCCGGAAACTCAATTTCACGCTGGACAATGTGGTGTTTGACAATTTCATTCTGTCGGTCGCTGACCCCGACTGGCTGCCGCTCATGGCTGCCATGGGCGTGATGGTCGCAAGGCAAGCCCAGCGCGAGAAAATCAGCGAACTTACGAACGACCTCGACGACGACGACTGATTGTAGAGGGTTTGTCTTCTGACAACGAATCGGTCCGCCGTTATAGTTAGGAAAATGGCGGATTCGTTGGGGCCAACAAATGATCCAAGCCCGAGAAAATTGTCACGGAGTTGCGACAGGTTGAGATTTTGACGGGGCAAGGGATGCCTCGTCTTGATGCCGTCCGGCGAACTGACTTGATTGAGCAAATCTATTCCCGATGGAGGAAGCCGTTTCGGGGGATAGGTACAGTTCAGCGCAGTTTTGCAGGACCGTGAGTGTCGTATCTCGTGGTGCCTTGTGTTGTCCATTCCAGACATTGACATGGTCCTTCCCTCATCAATGGGTTGTCAAAAAAAGCAAGGCGATCCTATGGGGCTGCCTGCGCGTTGGAACCATCGTTGGAGACATGTTGCTGGTGGTGCTTACGGATCTCGGCGCGTTTAATAAAGGGTAGGGAAAGAGGCTCCGGTCAATTACTGAGCCGTGGCGCTGTCTTGAATTTGTACCGGTACGCGATCCGGTGAAAAGGGCATTTCTCTCGGGATTTCTGTTGGTTAGGGAAGAGCTGGTGTGGCCGTTGCGTTGACAGCGTCCAAGTGAGAAGTATACCGTGTGCCGGAGCGCCGGATCGATCTTTTTGGTGCTCATCTGCCCTCCCACCAGACGCTGGGCGCCGAGCAAAGCGATCGGTCCAGGCCAGTACCACTCCCCGCGAGATCGCAATGTCCCTAGGACTATCGGCCAGCATTGCCGGTGCCTTCTTTCAAGCCCTGAACTACACTGCCACGCAGCGGTGTCAGGAAAAGGCCCACTACTCAACAACACAGATCCTGTTGGCAACGCAAGTTGCCATGGGCGTCATTCTTGCCTTGCCTTTTCTGTTTCTCGGCGTCTGGGACTATCTGGTTCCATCAGACCTGATCGCGCTGGTGCGGGCCAATGCCCCTTATGCGGCGGGGCAGTTTCTGGTCATCATCGCGATCAAGAAGAGCGGGGCGTCGATCGTCTCTCCCCTTCTGACGCTCAAGATCCCCACCTTGGCGGTGATTGCAGTTGTCAGTGGGCAGGGGTATCCGTCATCACATCAGCTTGCTGCCATCGCAGTCATTCTACTGCTGGCCTATCTTTTGTCACGGCGGGCAGGGGCGCTTGATCTATGGCCTGCGGTGCTGATTGTTGTTGCCTGCATCGGATATGCGTTCTCCGACATGGAAATCACCAAACTCTCCAAGCGATTTGCGGATCTCCCGCTTCTGCATCAGGTCATGGTGACGGTCTGCGTGAATTATGTCTTTTGCGCGATTGTTTCCCTGCCTGTGCTGATCGTGATGAAAGCACCTATGCGCGTCATCTATGATGCCCGCTGGATAGGGGTCACGTGGGTCGTTGCCGTCTTTTTTCTGCTGATCGGCTTCAATGTGGCAGGGGTTCTCGAAGCCAATGTCGCCCAGTCCCTGCGAGGGGTTTTTACCATCTTGATTTCGTTGGTGCTGGTCCGCAGGCTGAAGGTGTCCGGCGGTGATGGCGCCTTCAAGATCCTGTTGTCGATTGGTATGACAGCAGCAGTGTTTCTGTATTTCTCGTAACAGAAGATCTGGTCGTCATCGTGCTGGCCAAACTGCAACCATATGGCAATTATCAGCCCGGCCATGGTGGAGATATGACTAACAGTGCTGCCGAGACGGTCTTTGCAGCGATTGCTGCAGCCAAGGAAAATGGAGTGCGGGTCTTCTATGATGCCAACCTGTGGCTCAAGTTCGGGTCGATCGAGCGTGCCCGAGCGATCCTTTTTTGGCAGGCATGGCATCAAGCTGCAATCCTGAAGCATCGAATAATAGAAAAAGGGTATTCCCGAATGGGAATACCCTTTTGACTTTGCGGGATATTACCCTGAGGCAGCATTCGCCAGTCTTCAACGACAGAACTCTGCAGTCATTTCTGCAGCATGGCGTCGAGCGAAAGCTTCATCTGCTCGGACATGTCAGCGGCTGACCGATAGGTGCCATTTTTGGCATACATCCATGATCCACCAACCGACAGCACGGTCGGCAGGGCGGCATAGCCGGGCAATTTGTCAAAGGTGATGCCGCCTGATGGCATCATCATCACATCCGGGAAAATGCTTCCGAGATCCTTGAGGACGCTGGTACCGCCAGCAGCTTCGGAGGGGTAGAACTTCAGAAGGTGAAATCCATCGCGCCTTGCCTGCAGGATTTCTGATGGAGTGATGATGCCCGGCACATGGACGAGCGAGCGCCCCTTGGCATGGCCCTCCACCTCCTGGCAGCGGCCCGGCGCGATGGTGAAGTCCGCGCCCAGTGCCTCGGCCTGGTCATAGCGCTCCACATCCATGACGCTGCCTGCACCGAGCACGATATCCGGATGGGCCTTGCGGCAGGCTTCCAGCGCTTTGGGCGAGATCTCGGAGCGCAAGGTGATTTCGATGGCAACAGCACCGCCCGCGACAAGTGCGTCCACGGCTTCAAGGCAGGATTCGACGGACTTTGGACCGATCACCGGAATGACCGGGCCGAGTTTCAGTCTGTCAATCAGAGTGCGCTCATCCATGATAGGTATCCTTCATCAACTTGATTGTTTCTTCGCGGCCCGGCGCGCCGAGGCGTCCACCGAAAACCATGCATTTGAGGGCCGCTGCCGCACTGGCAAAGCGGATGGCGTCTCCGGTCGTCTGCTTTTCGCACAGGGCCAGCGCGATCGCGCCATGGAAGACATCGCCAGCTGCGAGCGTGTCGACGACCTTGACCTTGGGGCCGGGTACATGCTGGACCGGGCCGCCATCGGCCGGGCACCAGTAGATGCCATCGCCACCGGCCGTGACACAGACTTCAACGCCATATCGGTCGTTGAGGAGCGTCACCGCCTCCCGTGGCGAGACCTGTTGGTCGCACAGAATGGATGCTCCGGGAGCGGAGGCAATGATGTGTGTGGCTCTGGCGGCCAGATCTTCGAGCACATCTTTGGGGCCAACATCTATATCGAGAATGGCCAGTCCTCCAGCGGCCTTCAGCGCATCAAGTGCAAGTGCTGCCGCACCGGGCCAGCGAACATCGCACATCACCGCGCCAAATCCGGAGAGATCTTCGACGGGAAGAGCTTTGGGTGCAGATTGGGTGACCGGATCATAGTCGGTCACGATCCAGCGCTCGCCGGTTTCATCGACGATGATGACGGCTCGGGCGCTTTTGCCGCCTTTGACGCGCCGGACGAATTTGCAATCAACGCCCTCGTCTGTGAGATCGCGGATGAGCGTCTCGCCGCGTTCATCCTCGCCGACACTGGCCCAGAGGGCAACGTTTCCGCCAAGGCGTGCGGCTGCTGTCGAGGCACTTGATGCCATTCCTGCGGCGTTGGAAGTTGCTTCGTCCGCCATGTATTTGCCCGCTCCCTTGCCGAAATCGCTGACACGAAAAATGTTGTCTTCGGTGAGGGCGCCGACAAAAAGAATGGGCTTACTTGATTGTGACGTCATGGATTGGCTCCAGCGAACGGGTCGTTAGGTCAGGCAACCTGTGAGCTGTCTGACAGAGGGCGATTGCCGGAGCTTTGTTGGCTCTTGCTCCGGCAATCTCTTCTGCGGGGGTTCTTGACAGTTAGTGGCTGTGGCGAGGGGTTTTGGTGTTGCCGATGTTGCGATAGCTATCGGCCCCTTCGAGGATCATCCCTTCGGAGAAGGGGCGAACATGCTTGCGGAAGAGCTCCTGCCACGGGGTCTGGTTGGCCGGCACGTCCGGACCGCCTTTGGCGGCGAGCGCTTCGCGTCTTCTGGCGATTTCTTCATCGGACACCTTCAGCATGACCGTTCTGGCATTGAGATCGACCCGCAGGATGTCACCATCCTCGATGATGGCCAGATTGCCACCAGCGGCTGCTTCCGGCGAGACATTGAGGATCGAGGCCGAGCCGGATGTACCCGATTGCCGCCCGTCACCGATGCAGGGCATGGCGTGGACGCCTTCCTTGATCAGGTGCGAGGGTGGCCGCATGTTGACGACTTCCGCGCCGCCCGGATAGCCGATTGGCCCTGCTCCGCGCATGATGAGGATGCTGTGAGCAGTAATGCCAAGAGCCGGATCGTCGACGCGGGCGTGGAAATCCTCTGGACCATCAAAGACAGCGGCAGGTCCCTCGAACGCGTTCGGGCTGTCCGGATTGGACAGATAGCGATTGCGGAACTCGTCGTCGATGACCGAAGTCTTCATGATGCCCGTGTCGAACAGGTTGCCCCCGAGGGCAAGGAAGCCTGCTTTGGCCGCGAGTGGGTTGCCCACCGGGCGGATGACGTCCTCTTCCTCGATCTCGCAGCCTTCATAGAGGTCGGCGAACCGTTTGCCGGTGACCGTGATCACGTCAGGATGCGGGATGAGATTGTTGCGGAGCAACTCGCCGATCACGGCAGGGAGACCACCGGCACGGTAGAAATCCTCGCTGAGATATTCGCCAGCTGGCTGGACGTTGGTCAGCAACGGAATCTCATATCCGATCGTGTCCCAATCCTGATTGGCCAGCTCAACGCCAAGGTGGCGGGCGATGGCGTTGAGGTGAATGGGTGCGTTGGTCGAGCCGCCAATTGCCGAGCAGATGACGATGGCATTCTCGAAGGCTTCGCGGGTCATCACGTCGGAGGGTTTGAGATCCTCCTGCACCATGTTGACGATACGCTCGCCGACCTCGTAGGAGATCTGGGACCGTTCGCGATAGGGGGCGGGAATGGACGCCGAGCCGGGCAACTGCATGCCGAGGGCTTCGGCGAGATTGTTCATGGTCGAGGCCGTTCCCATGGTGTTGCAATAGCCAACGGACGGGGCGGACGATGCGGCCATCTGAAGGAACTGCTTGGCGTCGATCTGCCCGGCGGCGAATTTCTGGCGAGCTTCCCAGATAATGGAACCGGAACCGGATCTTTCGCCCTTGTACCAGCCGTTCAACATTGGCCCGACCGAAAGTGCGATGGCGGGGGTGTTGACAGTCGCTGCAGCCATCAGAAGGGCCGGGGTGGTCTTGTCACAGCCGATGTTGAGCACCACAGCGTCGATCGGATAGCCGTGTAGGGCCTCTACCAAGCCGAGATAGGCGAGGTTGCGATCGAGCATGGCCGTTGGTCTTTTGCCCGTTTCCTGAATGGGATGAACGGGGATTTCCATCGGGATGCCACCTGCCGTGCGGATGCCTTCACGCACCCGCTTGGTCAGTTCCAGATGATGCCGGTTGCAGGGAGACAGGTCCGATCCGGTCTGGGCGATGCCGATGATCGGTTTGCCGGACTGCAGCTCCTCAAGCGTCATGCCGTAGTTGAGATAGCGTTCAATGTAGATTGCTGTCATTTCGGGGTTTGACAGGTCATTGAACCAGAGCTCGGAGCGAAGCGGCCTGCGTTTCTTATCATTGGACATTGGTATTTCCTTCTTTCTCTTCCTTCGCCTAGCGCCCTGTTATGCCGGGGAAAACAAGCAGGGTTGCGACAGCCAGAACCTGCAGGCAAATGAAGGGGAGGAGTGATTTGAAAATTTCACCGAGGGATATATCTGGTGGTGTCACCGACTTCAGATAGAAGGCTGCTGGTCCAAACGGCGGCGACAGGAAGCTGACCTGCATGTTCATGGCAAAGACAACACCGAACCAAACCGGGTCATAGCCAAGTGATTTGACGATGGGAACGAAGATCGGCATGCAGAGCAGGGCGATCCCGACCCAGTCGAGGAACATGCCTAGCAGGAACAGAATGCCCATCATGAACAGAATGATGATCATCGGTTCGTCGGAGACGCCGTGGATCAGACTGGTGACAAAGCGCGTGCCACCCATCAGGTTGAATACGCCCACCAGAGCCGATGCGCCGATACCGATCCAGACGATCATGCCAACCGTGGACAGGGTCTGACGGATGGCTCCGCGTACGAGCTCAATGCTGAACTCACCCCTCAGGACTGTCGACAACAAGACGCCGACAACACCAACGGCTGAGGCTTCGGTTACCGACGCAATGCCGCCGTAGATCGAACCCAGCACGAAGACCACGACCATGATGGGAAGGAACAGGGCCTTCAGCAGACGAACTTTTTCCTCGCGGGTCATTTCTTCCGGCTCGGCAATGGGAGCAAGGGCCGGATTCATGTAGGCGCGGATCAGGATGTAGACAGCATAGAAGCTGGCAAGCATGAAGCCCGGCGCAAAAGAGGCGGTGAAGAGATCGCCAATCGACACGTTGGCAGTGAGGCCATACATGATCAGAACGATCGAGGGAGGCACCATGGTGCCCAAAGCGCCACCTGCACAGCATACGCCGATTGCCAGTTTGCGGTCATAGCCAAGGCGCAGCATCTGCGGCAGGGCGAGCAAGCCGAGGAGGATGATTTCGCCGCCAACGATGCCGGACATTGCAGCCAGAATGACCGCCACCAGCAGGGTTTGCAAAGCGACACCACCACGGATGCGGCCTGCAAGAAGCTTCATTGCGTCAAACAGATCTCTGGCGATGCCCGATCGGTCGAGGATCGCTGCCATCAGCACAAACATCGGCACGGATACGAAGACAAACGAATTGACGAAGCTGAAGATACGGCTCGAGATCAGCGGCAGAACCATCGGTCCCATCCAGCCGAGGGCAAAGATGAGCGAGACAAGCAGGGTGACGAATGCCAGAGGCATGCCGGTCAACAGAAGACCGACAAGCGTGACGAACATGGCGATTGTGGCGCCTTCAATACCCAGCGCCTGTAAATTGAAGATCGTGTCCATCACTTGGCTCCAGCCTTACGAGCAAATTTGATTGCGATGATCAGAAACTGGACCGTCAGGGCAATCATGATGAGAAACAGAAAAACCTTGAGAGCTCCAGGGAAAGGCGGGTTCCATGCAGAACCGCTCGTTTCGAGGTGGAACTCGCCTTGTGGTGTCCAGATGGCCCGCTGCACACTCGACCATGAGGCCCAGGCGAAAAAGCCGGTCGAAATCATGCAGACAAAGGAAATGGCGGCATCCAGATAGCGTCTCGGGCCTTCGGGGATCATGCCGTAGAGCAGGACAACGCGAATATGCTTGTTATGCGCCGCGACATAGAGGCCGCCGAAGATGAAAGCGCACGCGTTGAGGAAGACGACGGTCTCGTGAGCCCAGGAGGTCGGGCTGTTGAAGACGTAGCGTAACAGAACCTCGAGAAAGAGAATTCCGGCAGAAGCCAGAATCGCGACGGAGAAGACGCCTCCGATCTGATTGATGATCCGTCCCAGAAGGCCCGATTCAGGGCTGGCCTCTGGCGGCTTCTTGTGCTCAGCGGTGCTGGCATTTTCGTTTGATTTGACTGATCCGGACATATGACACCTGTGAGTTGCCGGGGCGGGGCGGGGTGTTCCGGCCCGAGAGGGGCCGGAACTTGCCTCGGGAGGATATGATGGAGCGCTGCGTCATGCTGTCGGGGATGACAGATAGGCCATGCGCAGGAGGATGCTCCGAAATGCGGGGCCGATAAGCCTCGGCCCTGCATTCTTAGTCGTTGCTCATCAGGCCTTTTGATTCCAGATAGGCGGTCAGGATGTCATAGACTTTTTGAGAGTAAGGAGAAGCTTTTGCGGCTTCTGCCCACTGTTGTTTGGCGATCGAGCGGAATTTTGCGCGTTCTTCGGCAGACCAGTCGTGGATGACCACGTCGGAAGCAGCTTCAGCAACCGCCTGCTGATCGCGTTCATCAAGCATCTTGATCTGATACTGAGCGTATTCCTTGACGCTTTCTTCCATCGCAGTCTTGATGTCATCCGGCATCGAATCCCATGTTGCCTTGTTGATGCTGACTTCGATCAGAGGCATGGAGTGGAAGCCGGGATAGACCGGATGCTTGGCAATGTCGTGCAGACCCTGCGAGGCATTGGTTGCGAAGATGTTGTAGTCGGCAGCATCGATCACGCCCTTGTCGAGAGAAGTGAAGACTTCGGAGCCGGGCAGGTTCACCGGAGCAGCTCCGGCTGCAGCGAAGACTTTCTGCACCATGCCTTCAGGGGCGCGCAGTTTCAGACCCTTGAGATCAGCAACGCCATCAAGAGGCACTTTGGAGACAAAGGCTTCAAGACCCGGCGTGGTTGGGCCGATGAAGTGTAGGCCATAGGGCTCGAGGATCTCGTTCATGAGTTCCTTGCCGCCACCATTGTAGATGAAGTCGAGCATCTGCTGCGGGGATGACCATGCGCCGACCGGGTTGGCGATCAGACCAAGGGCTGGCTCTTTGCCGGCAAAATAGGACGTGTCGGTGAAGTGACCGTCAATAATACCAGCTGCCACGGCATCCTGGGTTTCGCTGTGGGCGACAATCGTTTCGACGGGCATCAGCTCAACAGTGACGCGACCGCCGGTTTTCTCGGCGACCATTTTGGTCCATTCCTGCGCCAGACCGTAGTTCGGGTTGCCTGCCGGATCGGAATGCTGGAACCGCAGAGCGTATTCCTGCGCGAAAGCGCCGGATGTGACGGCCAGAATCGATGCTGCGCCGAGGGCCAGTGCGCGGATTTTTGCAAACTTCATTATTTTCCTCCCATGTTTTCATGGCTGGTTGTTCCATCAGTGATGGAGCGGTTCGGCGTTTTTCCTCCATAGATAAAACGTCAACCTTCGTCTAAGTGATAAATGATTGCGCAATCATCGGTCAATGAGCGAATTGTCTCTAGACACAGGAATCTTCTAAGTTAATATACGGCATGGCAAAACGACGATCATCATCATCCCGGCGGCCAACTCTCGTTGATGTGGCGAGAGAGGCAAATGTTAGTGCAATCACAGTCTCCCGAACCATTCGTTCGCCGGAGCTCGTGTCGCAACAGATGCGTACGGCTGTGGAGGAGGCGATCAAGAAGCTGGGCTATCATCCGGATCCGGCCGCTTCGGCGCTTGCCTCGAAGGTGACGAACAACATCGCCTTGCTGTTGCCCTCGCTGACCAACACGGTGTTTGAGGATGTGTTGGATGGGATATATGAGGGCTGCGAGGGAACACGATATTTCATCCAGATTGGCGACACTCGCTACAGTTCCCTTAAAGAAGAGGCTCTTATCGAGAGCTTCCTGCGGCAGAAGCCCGCAGGAATGATCGTCACGGGCTTTGAGCAGACCGAAAAGGCCCACGCGATGTTGTCGGCGGCGAGCTGTCCCGTTGTCCAGATTATGGATTATGGCGAAGAGCCAATCGACATGGCCGTCGGGTTCGATCACGAGGCCGCAGGCTATGCCGCTGCTGTTCATTTGCTGGAGTGCGGATACCGGCGACCGGGGTGTCTTGGCGCCCGGCTCGATGCCCGCTCGCGTCGTCGCCTTGATGGGTTCCGCGCGGCCTGCAGGGAGGCTGGCGTCTGGGACGAGAGGCGTATGGTGACAACGTCTCAATCCTCATCAGTCGGGCTCGGAAGGCATCTGTTTGAAGAGCTTCTGTCGCGCGATGAGGAAGTCGATGCGGTTTTCAGCAACAACGATGACCTTGGCATCGGTGTCCTGATGGAAGCTCAGCGCCGGATGATACCAGTGCCGGAGCGGCTCGGGATTTGCAGTTTCCACGATATGGAAATGACGCAGCACATGTTTCCATCGCTGACAGCGGTCGCAACCCCTCGCAATGACATCGGCAAGTTCGCGATCAAGATGCTGCTTGATGAAATCGCCGAACCCCAGTCGGTCAAACAGCGCAGCATCGATACCGGCTTCAAGCTCATCCAGCGATCTTCCACTCGCAGTCTGGACCGGCCCGAATAAAGACCGGGTCGTCCTGTCGTTGGAAATTTCATCAAACTGACGTAAAACCGAAAAGAATATTTCGCAAAGCGCCTTCATATTGCCGCCAACTGAGTTGCACAGCTGTGCAAATAGAATTGGCTTTCGCAATGGGCGCTATCGAATTCACCAACATTTTCAAATCATTCGGCAAGACCGAAGTGCTTCGCGATATCTCGCTGTCGATCAAGTCGGGCGAGTTTGTCGCGGTGCTCGGGCCATCTGGCTGTGGCAAGACGACGCTTTTGCGGACGCTTGCCGGTTTCGAGATGCTTGATGGTGGCGAGATCCATGTCGACGAGACGCTGCTGTCGAGCCGGACGGTGCATCTTTCTCCTGAAGAGCGCGGCATTGGCGTCGTCTTCCAGAATTATGCGCTCTGGCCACACATGAGCGTCGAGCGCAATGTCTCCTATAGTCTCAAGGTCAAAGGCGTTTCAAAACAGGAACGGCAAAAGCGGACGAGGGATGTGCTGGAGCTGGTCGGGCTGGAAGAGCTGGCCAAGCGACGTCCGGCAGATCTATCCGGCGGGCAGCGGCAGCGTGTCGCGCTGGCCCGCTGCCTTGCCATGCAGGCGGGCGTGGTGCTGCTTGACGAGCCTCTCGCCAACCTCGATGTGCATTTGCGCGCAACGCTCGAGGAGGAATTCTCCCGCTTCCATCAGCGTTCGGGCGCGACGATGTTCTACATCACCCATGACCAGTCAGAAGCGCTTGCGCTGGCAGACCGGGTTGCGGTGATGGACAAGGGGCAGATCGTGCAGTTTGCTCGCCCCAGAACCCTCTATCTCGAACCGGCCAATGAAATGGTCGCCCGCTTCATTGGAGAAGGGAAGCTCTTTGATGTCGAGAGGGTGACCCCTGTGCAGAATGGTCGGGCTGATGTCGACCTGTTTGGTCATTCCATCCGTCTTCGCTGTCCTGATCGGATGACCGCCAAAGACCGGGCCCGGATTTCTTTTCACCCTTCCGATCTTTCGCTCGCGGATCGGGGTGCGGGCATCCCCGCGAGGGTCACGCGAATTACCTATCGAGGTGATCATCTCAGGGCTGAGGTCGCGCCAGACCCGGCACCGGAGATGTCACTCACCGTGAATGTTGCTCCGCCCATTTCCATTGAACAGGGACAACATGTGTCCATCGCGCTCAACGATGGATGGGTCCTGCCGGACCATCAGCTTAGCTAGTCACTTCCTATAAACTCTACACTATCAGCCACTTAAGGACGATATCATGCGTACGCTCTCTCTCGCTGCACTGGCTCTTGCGCTGGCAACTGCCGCTCATGCAGAAACCACCATCACGCTCTACACCAGTCAGGCTCCCGAGCAGGCTCAGGAAACCGTTGATGCGTTTGAAAAAGCCAACCCGGACATCAAGGTCAACTGGACGCGCAACGGCACCTCTGCCCTGATGAACGTCATGCGTGCCGAGATCGAAGCCGGTCAGGTTCAGGCCGACGTGCTGCTCGTTGCCGACCCGATCAACCTCGGCCTTCTGAAGGCTCAGGATCAGCTGCTTCCTTACAAGGATGCTCCTGTCGCCGATTACGACAAGGCTGCCTATGACAAGGACATGACCTATTTCGGCACCAAAGCCATTACCACCGGTATTGCCTACAACACCAACATCGCCGAGCCGGTGAAGAAATGGGCTGACCTGCTGACCGAGGAAAACCGTGGCCAGATCGCCGTGCCGAGCCCGCTCTATTCCGGTGCTGCTCTCAACCATCTTCATGCCCTGATCAATCAGGAGAACATCGGCTGGAGCTTCTATGAAGGTCTTGCTGATCTCGACATCGTACCGGAAGGTGGCAATGGCCCGGCAACCAAGGCTGTTGCCGGTGGCATGGCAAAATATGCCATTCTGGTTGATGCCAACGCGCTGCGCGCCAAGGCAAGTGGTTCGCCGGTCGACTATATCGCTCCGGAAGATGGTGTTTCCTTCATTGGTGAGCCGGTTGCCATCCTGAAAGGCACGCAGCATGTTGCCGAAGCCAAGAAATTCGTTGACTTCCTTCTGTCGAAAGAAGGTCAGGAACTGGTCTCTAAACAGGGCAACCTTCCGCTGCTTGATGGCGTTGCCAGCCCCGAGGGTTTCCCCGCTCTGTCTTCCATGAAGCTGCTTGGCTACGACGTGGATGCCGCAGTGAAGGCGAATGAAGAGGTTCGCGCCAAATTCGCTGATATCTTCGGGATGTAGTCCTCGTGACAGACCTCGCAATCTCTCAGGAACGCCCCATGCGGGCGTTCCGCTTCTCGCATCTGAAGCTCAGCGGCGAGATGCGCCTGATCATCTTCCTTGCCCTGTTTGTCGGCCTGCTTTCAATAGCGCCGCTCGGGCGTCTTGTGTATGCGGCCTTCTTTGCCGATGGCTCCTTTGACCTAGACCGGGTTGCCAAGATTCTGGGCGGTCGCCGGGTTCTGCAGGCGACCGGCAATACCATCTGGATTTCGCTGGCCGCGACTGCCTTTGCCTGTGTGCTGGGGACATTGGCGGCGCTGTTGGTCGGCATGACCAACATGAAGGCCCGTACCGCCTGGGTGTTCGGCTTTGTTCTTCCCTTGATGATCCCGCCACAGGTGATCGCACTCGCGTGGGTACAGTCCTTCTCGCCCGCCAGCCCGCTGCTTGCCCCTCTGGGACTGACGCTTGAGCCGGGGACGCGCCATCCGCTCTATTCGGCCTGGGGCATCATCATGCTACTCGGTTTTTACAATGCGCCGCTGGTCTTTCTTTCTGTTCGCGCCAGCCTGCGTCGGGTGCCGACCAATCTCATTGAAGCCGCGCAGAGTGCGGGGGCGCATCCGCTGTCCGTGGTGCTCGATATCGTGCTGCCGCTGGTACGTAGCGGGATCTTTGCCGGAGCGGCTCTGGCTTTTGTCTCCTCCATCGGCAACTTCGGCATTCAGGCTATGCTGGGGATTCCGGCGCGTGTGCCAACGCTCATAACCATGATTTACCGACGCCTCAATTCCTATGGCCCTTCGGCTCTCAATGACATGGCGCTGCTGGCGCTGTTGCTGGCTGTACTGACCATTCTCGGGATGGCGGTGACAGGATGGCTGGGGCGTCGGGGAGATCAGCGGGTTGAGGGAAGCAACAACAGCGTGCGCCTGTCATTGGGGCGTTGGCACTGGCCTGTTGCGACGCTCGCGTGGGGGTATCTGGTCGGCATTCTCGTGTTGCCTCTGTCGTCGCTTGTTGGGTCCGCTCTGGTGCGTGGCTATGGTCAGCCACTGACGCTTGAGACCCTGACATTCGAGAATTTCAACAATGCTCTCTTCCGCCATGAGGGGATCCGGGAAGCCTTTGCCACCAGTTTCATGCTGACCGGGCTGACTGTGCTCATTCTCATTCCTGTTTCCATCGCGCTTGGCTATTTCCTGGTCTGGCGCACCGGTGTTGTTTCCCGCTTTCTGCATCTGGCATCGGAACTTGCCTATGCGCTTCCGGGCATCATCATCGGCGTTGCCATGATCCTGTTCTTCCTCAAGCCTTTGCCGCTGGTTCATGTCAGCATCTACGGCACCATCTGGGTGATTTTTGCCGCCTATCTCTCCAACTATCTCGCGCTGGCGCTCCGGCCTATTCTCGGAGGCTTTGCGCAGGTGGATCATTCGCTGAATGAAGCTGCGCAGATTGCGGGGGCCAGTGTCTTCCAGCGGCTACGGGACATCGTGCTGCCGGTTCTGGCCCCGTCAGCTGCTGCTGCCGGATCTTGGTTTTCATGACCGCAATCAACGAGATCCAGACCTCGGTCTTGCTCGTCTCCTCGCGGGCGCAGACGATCGGGCCGATGATCATCTTCCTTGAGGAAGCCGGGTCTTCGACCCTTGCTGCGGCGGTCGGGTGTCTGATGGTGCTTCTCATTCTTGGCCTGATGCTCGGATCGCTCATCTTCATCAAATACCTGCCTCAAGGAGTGCTGCCATGGCGCGATTGAAGGCGATTAGCGGGCTCGGGCGTAAGAGCGCTGCCCTGTTTCTGGTTGAGGCCGGGGAGCAACGGATCTTGTTTGATTTCGGCGACGGGCTTGAGCCGGGTGAACATCCGGATCTCTCCGAGGTCGGTGTGGTGGATGCGGTCTGTCTTAGTCACGCCCACGAGGATCATGCCGGATCCTTGATGCGTCTTGGCGAGGTTGGCTCGCCACCGGTCTATGCGACCAGTCGATGCTTTGAGCAGATCCCGGAGGCATTGAGACTGGTCGAGCGAAGGATCATTCCCGAGCGAGGTGGCTTTGACCTCTTCGGGATGGATATCACGGTCGGGCAATGTGGTCATGCGCCGGGCGGTGTATGGTTTCATCTGCCAACGGAAAGGGGTGGGTTTCTCTATAGTGGCGACTGCTCGGCGGAGTCCGAGAGCATGCCGCTTGATCCCTTCCCGCGTGCCGCCACACTGCTGGTTGATGCTTCCTATGGGGATCGTGACAGCTCGCTCAGCGACCAGCGCGAGGCCATCATAAAGGCCGCTGATGGTGGGGCCGTCATTTGTTGTCCGGCTGCTGGTCGCGGTGCGGACATGGTGCAAGCCCTGCTGAGTGCCGGACACGCCGTGTGGGCTGAAGATTGCATTGCTCAAGAATATGAAGCGGCAATGGGGCAGGTGGTTCCCGTCGTTGACGGGATGACGGCGTGTCCCGAACAGGTTATCGTCACGACGAGTTCGAACGCCGAGGACGGTCTGTCCGGGGCTTTGCTCGCTCGCGGCGGGTTTCGCTTCCTGTTTTCCAGCCATGTGCCCAAAGGCAGTCCAGCCTATCCGCTGATCGAGGCGGGGGAGGCGCAATGGCTGCCGTGGAATGTCCATCCGCGCTTGCGGGATGTCCTCAATTGGGCAGATCAGTGTGGGGCAGATCAGGTCATTCCCGCCTTTATCGATCCTGCCTCAGCCACGAAACTGGTTGCTGGTCTCGGGAAACGCCTCGTGCTTGAACGAGAAGTGGAGATTTGAAATTTTGAAGACCAACAAACCCCGCCATGGCCTGCCGACCGATGTTGATGCTGTCGAAGCGGTTGAAGATGCGCAAATTGTGCTGCTCCCCGTGATCGAAGGCTTCGGGCCCTACAAGAAGACCCTCTATCTCGGCAACCTGACGGCTGCGGAAGATGCCGGAGCATTGAAGGCGGCCAACATCACCGAAAGCTTCAATGTTTCGATCAACATCTTCCCGCAGGATCTGGCCCTTGATGATGGCACCGAAATCCGTCGCTACCAGATCGGTATGATCGACGGGCCGGGCAACAGTCCCTATCTGTTGGCGGGGGCGGTGATGACCCTGCAAGGGTTGCTGCATGGCTATATCAAGGGAAAGCCTCATTATCCGCCGCATCGCTGCGGCAACATCCTTGTGCATTGTCGGGGCGGGCGGTCACGGTCGGTGACGGTTCTGGCGCTGTGGATGGCTGCCTTCTGTCCGGAGCGGTTTGCCTCCTATGAGGCAGCGCTTGAGCATATCCGCCAATTGAGAGATCTTCCTCAGACTTATCCCTTGCCGGACATGATGGCCCTGGCTGATCATGTGATCTCAGAAAAGCTGCTTCCCGGCCTGCTCTCGTGAGACGTGATGAACAGTAAATTTGTTTCTGCTTCTGATGTGGCCAAGCGGGCCGGGGTGTCCCGCTCCGCGGTGTCGCGCACTTTCACATCCGGGGCCAGTGTCTCAAGAGAAACCCGGCTGAAGGTGATGGCGGCGGCAGAAGAGCTTGGCTACAAGGTCAATCTGCTGGCCCGGACCCTGCACAAGACCCGGTCTGATCTTGTCGGCGTTGTCGGGAGCAATCTTTCCAGTCCCTATATTTCTGCCCAGATCGATGCCCTGAGTGCAGCCCTCAGCAAGCATGATCTGCAGTGTATTCTGGTCAATCTGGCGCAGGTTGATGGCGATCTCACCAAGTCTGTCGAGCGGCTGCTGGAATATCGTGTGCGGACGGTCGTGCTATTGTCCGGGGCTGCGCCGGATGAGGTGGTGCGGATCTGTTCGGCCAATGGCACCCGTCTGGTTCTGATCAATCGCACCATGCCGGATACGGTCGTTCATGCGGATCTGATCGAGGCGGACTCGGCAGCCGGAGGGCGGTTGGCGGCGGACAGATTGATCAAGGCTGGCTGTCGCCATGTGGCCGTGCTGATTTCGGCCTCCCGCACCCATGCCAAGCTCGCCCGTGCCGATGCCTTTATCGAGCGGATGAGAGAGAGCAATGTTGCCGTCACGGAATGGCGCGAAGGGCGTCATTGCTACGAGACCGGGGTCGAGGCTGCGCGGGTTCTGCTGACCCGGCCGGATATTGATGGTCTCTTTGCTGTCAGCGATGAGTTGGCACTCGGTGCGCTCAATACGGCTAGGCATGAACTCGGCCTTTCGGTGCCAGAGGATCTGTCCGTCATCGGCTTTGACGATGCACCGATTTCCGCTTGGGCCTCTCATGATCTGACCACCGTGCGCCAGTCTCTCTCGGCCCTCACCGAGGCGACCCTTGAGGCGGTGATGGGGCCTGCAAACGGGCCGGTTTCGCATCGGCGCATCAAGGTGACGCTGGTTGAACGCGGTTCGGTTCGACGGACGGGCAAGGACTGAGACTGGCTAGAGATTGTCTTTGAGCAGGACCTCGATGCGCAAGTTTTCCTGCGAGGCATTGGGCTGGCGGTTGTCGCTGCGGGCCCGGAGGATGCGGACGGCCTTGCGGACGGCGCTGGTGGGGTTCTGGGCGATGATCGCGTCGATATCCCCTTTCCTCAATGCCACTTCGCTGAAGGGGGTTCTCTCGTGAGCCACCACCGTCAGGTCGGACAGGCCGAAAGAGGAGGCCACCTGCATGATCGGTACGCGGGCCTCTGCGCTCATGACATAAAGCGCCAGAATGTCGTCGTTGCGTTCGATCTGTCGGGTGATGATGCGCTTGGTGCGCTCGCTGTCGGCATAGGTCTCAAGCGACGGCAGGACGGTGAGGTTGGGAAATTCCTGATTGATAACCCGGTCGAACCCGAAGCGCCTCTGGATACTGTCGAGCGCCTGCATGGTTTCTGAAATCACCATGATCTTGCCGGACTGGCCACCCAGGAAACGGCCTATGATGCGAGCTGCTGTCGCGCCAGCGGCGTAATTGTCGATGCCGACAAAATCGAGATCTTCGTTTTTTTCCTGCCCGGAGAGAAACTGGACGACCTTGATGTCCCGCTCTGACAGTCGCGCCATGGCGTCGCGTACCTGAGGGGACTCCGGCGCCATGATGGCGACCCCGTCGACGTCGGAATTTTTGAGTGTGGCGAGATAATTTGCGACTGCATGTGGATTACTCATGGGCAGTTGCATAACGTCCACAGAGGCCAATTCCTGCTGCAAGCTCTCGTTGGTTTCGGCAATCTGCTTGAGCAGTTCTTCGAGATATTGGTCGCCGGAATCCGGTAGGATGAAACGCACCCTGTAGGTCTTGTTGCGGACCAGACTGACGGCGGCAAAGTTGCGAACAAATCCAATGCGCTCAATGGCTTCATTGACCTTCTGGATGGACTTTCCACTGACGTTTGGGCGATGGTTGAGGACCCGGTCGACGGTGGCCAGACTGACACCTGCGGCTTCTGCCAGATCTTTCGTTGTGGGCCGCATTTTTCCCTCGTTCAGACTTTTGACGTAGATACCTCAATTGCCAACTTCTGGGTCAGTTTCCGGCAAATTGCAAGCGAATAGATCCCTCCAAATGAAATTTTTCTTGAATTGATGCACGTACCTCAATTATGCTGTGCAATGTAACGAATGGGATGGAAATGGGAGAAATGCTGTCCTTTCGTTATTTTCTGGCTCCGGAGTTATACGAGGATTGAGGATCGTGCCTCAACTTTGGCGCCAGTCCAGACGTTTCTGACGCTGGGGAACCCCCGAGGCCTTCTCGGGGATCAATTGGGAGGAGAAACTGAAATGAAATCTATTCTGACGAAGTCGCTCGCGGCTCTCGGAGTGGTTGTTGGCGTGTCATCGATTGGCGCGACCTCAGCCAGTGCCGAGGACCTCACCCTATGCTGGGCCGCATGGGACCCGGCCAACGCTCTGGTCGAACTGAGCAAGGATTTTGAAGCAAAGTCCGGTCACAAGATGAGCTTTGAATTCGTGCCATGGCCCAACTTTGCCGACCGCATGCTCAACGAGCTTAATTCGCAGGGCAAGCTTTGCGATCTGATGATCGGCGACAGCCAGTGGATTGGTGGCGCAGCCGAGAATGGTCATTATGTGAAGCTCAATGATTTCTTCGAAAAAGAAGGGATCACCATGGATGACTTCATTTCGGCAACCGTGACCGGCTATTCCGAATGGCCCAAGAACACGCCGAACTATTGGGCCTTGCCTGCCTATGCCGACGTTGTCGGCTGGACCTATCGCAAGGACTGGTTCGAGCGCCCCGAGCTGCAAAAGGAGTTCATGGACAAACATGGCTACAAGCTCGATGCACCCAAGACCCTCGAGCAGCTCAAGCAGATCGGCGAATTCTTCCAGGGTCGCGAGATCGATGGCAAAACGGTCTATGGCGCGGCCATCTATACCGAGCGCGGTTCGGAAGGCATCACCATGGGCGTGACCAACGCGCTCTACAATTACGGCTTCAAATATGAAAATCCGGACAAGCCCTATGATCTTGAAGGCTTCGTGAACTCGCCGGAAGCCGTTGCCGGTCTTGAATATTACAAGGCTCTTTATGATTGCTGCACGCCTCCGGGCTCCTCCGACTGGTACATGTCCGAAGACATCGATGCCTATAAGTCCGGTCAGGTTGCCATGCAGATGAACTTTGCCTTCATCTGGCCGGGCGTGGAAGCTGACCCCAATGTGGGTGGCGGAAAATCAGGCTACTTCACCAACCCGGCTGGCCCGGGTGGTCATTTTGCTCAGCTCGGCGGGCAGGGGATCTCCGTTGTCTCCTATTCTGACAAGCAGGATGCCGCGCTTGAATATATCAAGTGGTTCGCCCAGCCCGACATCCAGCAGAAATGGTGGGATGCCGGTGGCGCTCCAGCCTTCAAGGCCGTGGTCGATGCACCCGACTTCGTCTCCAGCCAGCCTTTCGCTCAAACCTTCCTCGACTCCATGGCGATCGTGAAGGACTTCTGGGCGGAGCCGGCTTATGCCGACCTCTTGCTGGCCATGCAGTCCCGCATTCATAACTATGTCATCGCCGAGCAGGGCACCGCCAAGGAGGCGCTTGATGGCCTTGTGAAGGACTGGGATGAAGTCTTTGAGGACGAAGGCAAGAAGTAGACGCCTTCCGGTTTGTTCCAACCTCCCGACAGGAGGGTGATGTCGGTGCTTTGATGCGCTGACATCACCGGACTACCCCGGGCGTTGTCTTGAAGAGATCTGATCTCTTACTTGCTGACGCCCGGAACGGGAGCGTTGTGACAGCTCGGTTCTGATGCTCATGCCTATGAGCCTTCCTAGAAATCTAACAGGTCAGTTAGTCAGTTATGTCGGACTCCGTCATGGAGCGTGCCGCGCGGTCAACGCCGCCTGATGTCGCTCACAAAATCAAAGGGCTTTCGGATCGGGCGATTGCCTGGATCTTCGTTGCCCCGACGATCGTCCTGTTGTTGGCGATCAATATCTTTCCGTTGATCTGGACGATCTACCTCAGCTTTACGGACTACAGGGTCAATCGGCCCAATCGCGAGGTGGATTTCATCGGTCTGCGCAACTACGAGCGCATCCTGACGGATAGCGATATCTGGTTGACGATGCAGGCCACGGCGCATTTCCTGTTCTGGACCATCGTGCTGCAGGTTCTGCTCGGCTTTTCGCTGGCCTATCTCATCAATAAGAAATTCAAGGGCAACGATCTCTGGACGACGATCATCGTGCTGCCGATGATGCTGTCACCGGCGGTGGTGGGCAACTTCTGGACCTTTCTCTACCAGCCCCAGATCGGCCTGTTCAATTATATCGTTGGCTTCCTCACGGGGGCTGATCCATCGAGCTTTACGATGATCGGCGACGTCAATCTGGCGCCATGGGCCATCGTGATTGTCGATACCTGGATGTGGACGCCCTTCGTGATGCTGATCTGTCTGGCGGGACTCAGGTCCATTCCGGACAGCATCTATGAGGCGGCGGAGTGCGACCGGGCGAGCAAGTGGCGGCAGTTCTGGACCATCACCATCCCCATGGTGCTGCCGTTCCTGATGCTGGCCGTGCTGTTCCGGGGGATCGAGAATTTCAAGATGTTCGATCTCGTAGTGCAGTTGACCGGTGGCGGGCCGGGATCGACGACGGAACTAACCTCCATCAACCTCAAGCGTGAAGCCTTCGAGAAATGGCGCACGGGCTATGCCTCAGCCTATGCGGTCATTCTGTTCGTTACGGTCTTTGGCCTTGCTTCCATCTACGTCAAGGCGCTGAACAAGGTGAAAGAGAGATGAGCTTTTCCGTTACACAGCCGTCTTCTCGGCAGAAGTGGTTCGCCGGTGTGCTGGTGATCACTTACGCATTGCTGACGTTGCTGCCGTTGGTCTGGATCGTGGCGACCGGTTTCAAATCCTCACCCGATTCCATTGCCTACCCGCCCAAGGTGGTCTTTTCGCCAACGGTGGAGGGCTACGTCAATCTCTTCACCACGCAGACGCGCATCAACCAGAATGATGACACTGCGATTACCGATGACATGCCGTGGTACGAGAAGATCGTGCGCCAGAAAGGCAACACGATTGTCGGGCCGTCGCGTTTTTCCGAGCGCTTCTTCAACTCCGTGATCATCGGGTTTGGCTCGACTTTCTTTGCCATCGTGCTTGGGACTGCTGCGGCCTATGCCTTCTCGCGCTTCAAGGTGCCGATCAAGGATGATCTTTTGTTCTTTATCCTGTCAACGCGCATGATGCCGCCGATTGCGGTGGCCATTCCGATCTTCCTGATGTTCCGGCATCTGGGGCTCAATGACACCCATGCGGGGATGATCCTGCTCTATACGGCGGTCAACCTGTCGCTGTCGGTCTGGCTGATCAACGGCTTCATAGACGAGATCCCGATCGAGTATGAGGAAGCAGCCCTGATCGATGGCTATACGCGTTTTCAGGCCTTCTACAAGGTGGTGCTGCCACAGGCCGCGACAGGTATCGCATCGACGGCGATCTTCTGCCTGATCTTTGCCTGGAATGAATATGCCTTCGCGGTGTTGCTCACTTCCGGTACGGCCCAGACGGCTCCGCCCTTCATCCCCACGATCATCGGTGTTGGCGGTCAGGACTGGCCTGCGGTCGCAGCAGGCGCGACCCTGTTCCTGTTGCCGGTCATGGTCTTCACCATTCTTCTGCGCAAGCATCTCCTGCGCGGCATCACCTTTGGAGCTGTTCGAAAATGACGAACTTTATCAATGGATTGCTGCGCCTGAGGCGTGGCCCTTGGGAGATGGTGGCTTCCATTCTCATCGCGCTCGGGGTGGTCATGCTGATGCAGCCGCTGGTGCTGACCCTGTTCACCTACTCCTTTGTCATCACGCTGGTGGGCACCATCATGTTCATCATTGTCAGCCATTTTCCGGAGTGACCCATGGCACAGATCAGAATTGAAAATGTGCGCAAGGATTTCGGAGCCTTCACTGCGGTGAAATCCTCGAGCTTCACCATCGAGGACGGGGAATTCTTTATGCTGCTCGGCCCGTCGGGCTGTGGCAAGACGACGACCCTGCGCATGATGGCGGGGCTTGAGCTGCCGACCAGCGGCGAGATCTATATCGATGGCGAGGAAGTGGGCATGAAGCCCGCCTCCGAGCGCGATATTGCCTTTGTGTTCCAGATGTTTGCGCTCTACCCGCACATGAATGTGTTCAAGAATATGTCCTATCCGCTGCTCAGTCAGGGGATGCCGAAAGCGGAGGCCAGAAAGCGCGTCGAGGAGGTCGCCCGCATTCTGGGCATTGAGTCCATCCTCCATTCGCCCGTCGGTGGCCTCTCGGGCGGTGACCGTCAGCGCGTGGCGCTCGGCCGGGCCATCGTGCGCGAGCCGAAGGCCTTTTTCATGGATGAGCCTCTCGGGGCGCTTGATGCGGAATTCCGCGAGCATATGGCCGAGGAGTTGCGGGCCCTGCATGACCGGATGGGGGCGACGACGGTTTACGTCACCCACGATCAGCTCGAAGCCATGCAGATGGGTGACAAGATCGTGGTGATGAACCACGGCGTTGTCGAACAGTTCGGCAAGCCGCAGGACATCTACGATTGGCCCGCGACCAAATTCGTCGCCGACTTCATCGGCTCGCCGTCGATGAATTTTCTCGACTTCCACGGCATGATCGGGGCTGGGCACAGGCACGTGGTGCTTGATGGTCACGAGATTGCCGTGCCGGTCTTGCGCGAGGGGGCGGAAGGGGATCTGACACTTGGTGTCCGCCCCGAGCATATCCATTTTTCCGACGGCTCGCACTATCGGGGCAAGGTGCTGACCACCGAATATCTCGGCACCACCCAGATCGTCATTCTTGACACGCCGAACGGTCATATTCAGGCGAGGGCCTCCTCGAAAATCCCCGTGAAGGAGGGGGAGGTGGTCGGTCTCGAGTTTGACGTGCGCACGCTGACCGTCTTTGAGGGCGAAAAAGGGCGGGCGCTGTTGTCGGAAGCCAACGAGGGAGTGCTGGGTCATGGCTGAAGTCAGATTGCAGAATGTCAGCAAGCGGTTCGGGTCAACGGTTGCTCTGGATGATGTGACAATGACCGTTCCTGATGGCGGCTTCGTGGTGTTGCTCGGGCCGACCGGAGCAGGCAAGACCACGACCCTGCGCATGGTGTCCGGGCTCGATACGCCCGATAAGGGCGACATCTTCATCGGGGACAAGTCGATGAAGGGCCTGACGCCTGCCCAGCGCAATGTGGCGATGGTGTTCCAGCAATATTCGCTCTACCCGCATCTGTCCGTGCGGCAGAATCTGGAATTTCCGCTGAAATCGCCCCTGCTCAAGACACCGCAAGCCGAGATCGACCGCAAAGTGGGAGCGGTGGCCGAAGTGCTGCAAATCTCCCACAAGCTCGATAACAAGGCGACGGCCCTGTCTGGCGGAGAGATGCAGAGGGTGTCGATCGGGCGGGCGCTGGTGCGCAATCCTTCCATCTATCTGATGGATGAGCCACTCAGCTCGCTCGATGCCAAATTGCGCGCTGATCTGAGGATCGAGCTTAAGAGCATTCAGGCCCAGTCCGGCGCCACGCTGCTCTATGTGACCCATGACCAGATCGAGGCCATGACTATCGCGACCCATGTGGGTGTGCTTGATCATGGCAAGCTGGTCCAGTTTGGCTCGCCCCGGCATATCTATGAGGATCCGGTGAGCATCTATGCAGCCAGCCGCCTCGGTCAGCCACGGATCAATATCCTGCCTGCCGACCTGTTCGGTGGCGCGCCGGTCAATGCCAAGACGATTGGCCTGAGGCCGGAACAGATTGAACAGGGCGTTGGCGAGGAGAGCTTCGTCAAACGGGTCGAGCATCTGGGAGACCAGACGCGCCTGCATCTGGTTTACAAGGATCATGATCTCGTCACCGTGACGCACGCTCATACGAGCTTGAACAGTGGCGATGTCGTGAAGATCCAGCCGGAAAATCCGTTCTATTTCGATGCGAATGGCGCTCGAATTGCTTGAGAAGGGCTGTGTGATCCTCTGGATCGCGGGCTTTGCAGATAACAAAGAAAACCGGGTGTTCCGGCCAGTTTGGAAGGCCAGTCTGACCGGAAAACACTCATGTGAGGGGAAACCATGGCTCATTTCATGAATAAAAAAGAGGATATGGTCGTTGAGGCGATCGATGGCGTTGTTGCCGCATCGGGCAAGAAGTTGCTGCGTCTTGATGGCTATCCTCACATCAAGGTGGTCACGCGCAAGGATTGGGATCGCTCGAAAGTGGCGTTGGTCTCGGGTGGCGGCTCCGGGCACGAGCCGGCCCATGCCGGGTTTGTCGGTCGGGGTATGCTGACGGCAGCGGTGTGTGGGGACATTTTCGCTTCGCCGAGCGTGGATGCGGTTCTGGCGGGGATCCTTGCGGTAACCGGCCCGTCCGGCTGCCTGCTCATCGTCAAGAATTACACCGGAGATCGGCTCAATTTCGGTCTTGCCGCCGAGCGGGCGCGGGCGTTCGGGCTGAAAGTCGAGATGGTGATTGTTGATGACGATATCGCCTTGCCGGATCTGCCGCAGGCGAGGGGGATCGCGGGGACGCTGTTCGTGCACAAGATCGCCGGAGCGCTCGCTGAACGAGGTGAGGATCTCGAGACCATTGCCAATGCCGCGCGGCAGGTGATCGCTGGGACCAAGAGCATCGGCATGTCGCTGAGCACCTGCTCGGTGCCCGGCTCGCCTAAGGAAGATCGCATTCCGGCAGGCATGGTCGAACTGGGGCTGGGAATCCACGGTGAGGCCGGGGTGGAGCAGATCTCGTTTGAGGATGCCGCCGCTGCTATGTCCGCCGTCGTTGACAAGCTCGACAGCGTGATGGGCGAGGAGCGCTATGTGGCGCTGCTCAACAACCTTGGCGGCACGTCGGTTCTCGAAATGAATGTGCTGCTCTATGAGTTGAACCAGTCGAAGATTGGCAAGCGCATCGAATATATCGTCGGTCCTGCCTCGCTGATGACGTCTCTGGACATGCGGGGCTTTTCCATCTCGGTCTATCCGGCTAGCAATGAGGAAATCCAGCTTCTGGCGCAGTCGACGCCTGTGGCCGCCTGGCCGGGCCTTGAAGAAATCGGGCCTATCGAGACCGTGGGCCTGCCCGACGGGTTAACGCCGATTGCCCCGTTGCCGTCCGAGCATGAAGCCACCCGCAGGTTTCTCATCGATTGCTGTCAGGTGCTGATTGATGCCGAGGACGATCTCAACGCCCTTGATGCCAAGTCCGGCGATGGCGATACGGGGTCGACCCTTGCGGGTGCTGCGCGAGCCCTCATTGGTGCGATGGATCGCCTGCCGCTTGCGGATCACACCCAGCTTTATCGTGCGATTGGCCTTGAGCTCAGCCAGACCATGGGGGGCTCATCGGGGGTTCTGCTGGCGATCTTCTTTGCGGCAACGGGGGATGGTGCCTCGAGCGGGCGGCCTGCACGGGAGGCCTTTCAGGCCGGTCTTGACCGGATGCAGGAAATCGGTGGGGCGCGGCTCGGAGACCGGACAATGGTGGATGCGCTGCTGCCTGCGCTCAATGCCCTTGATGATGGCTTCGAAGCGGCGGCAAAAGCCGCGCGTGATGGCGCGAACCACACCGCCAGCATGCTGCAGGCCAAGGCCGGACGGGCGACCTATGTCAGTGCCAAACAGCTCGAGGGTCATGTGGACCCCGGCGCTGAAGCGGTGGCGCGCCTGTTCGAGCATCTGAGCAAGAGCGATCTGCCGATCTGATCGGCGAGACATTATTCCGGGGGACGTGACTCACTTAAGGTGAGGGCGCGGCTTTCTGGTGGCGCGACCGAGACGGTGGGGACGTCCCGGTCGCGTTTTCATTTCGATTGCTTGATCCTGACAACGCGAGAGGTAGCTGTCAGTCCTGTTCGAGAATGCTCAACAAGCGATTTGAGAGCTGGTTGCCACGGGTCTGGTTGAGCCAGACGAGCCTCAGGTCGAGGCTGTATTTGTCGGGCAGGGGCAGATTGATGACACCGGACTGGCCGACCCGAAAGGAGCGTGGCAGGATCGTGCTAAAGCCATGGTTCGCGACCAGATTGACCGCGACGGGAATGCTCTCGATTTCGGTGAGGCGGATTTCTGACTGCCATTCCGTGCCCAGAAGATCGTTGAGAAACTCCTCCGATGACTGACGCAGGCCCGACCCGCGTGAGGGCAGTACCATATGGCCTTCCCGTATCTTGCGGCGGATGACGTCGCGTGCCTCGGGCCAGTTTTCCGGCTGCTCGTCGCCGCCAATAAAGAAGGACAAGGAGCTGCTGCTCACCAACCGGCTTTGAAGCTCCGGTGCGGAGACCGGACTGTCAACCAGTATGGCGTCATAGCGCTGGAGGTTGAGGCCTTCGAGCAGCATGTCCGACATGGCCGAGGCGAGGTTGAGGGGCGTGTCATAATGCTCTTCCCAACGAGCCACGAACTCACCCAGAATGCGCGCGGTCGGGCTGTCGTGGTTGGCTGGCGGGATCCCCCCAAGTGACCAGCAGCGCAGCTCGCGACGAAACCGGTCATCGGAATTCTGATCCAGTTTCGTCCAGACGTTCCGCAGATCTTCAACATATCGCAGGATGCGCAGGCCGTCTCTTGTGCCCGTCGAGCCGCCTCTGCGGCGCAGGAACAATTGCGCACCGAGCGTTTCTTCAAGCGCTGCCATCATGCGGGTGAGCTGAGGCTGGCCGATCTGCAATCGGCGGGCGGATTTTCGGATCGAACCGGTTTCGACGATATCGGCAAAGCGGAACAGGGCGATCAATGAGACGGGCCGCGCAAGGGCCGCCTCGCTCGGCTCGCTGTGGAATTGGGCGTAGATGGAATGGATCAGATCCCGCGCCTCGCGCAGATGGGCGCGGGTGCGCATGCCTTCCGGCGTGAGGGTGAGGCCACGGGTTCCTGACTGGATCAGCTTGACGGACAGGGCCTTTTCCAATCGCTTGATGGAGTCGGACACTGTCGAGGGCGCAACGCCGAGGGCTCGGGCTGCCCGCTGAACGCCGCCATGGCGAAGGGCCTGTTCACTGAGGAGAATTGTCGAAGTTTTCATGATCCGACCGTGAGGGAAGGCGGGGAGGGGACGGCTTCAAATGCATCTAGTGTTCAAGTTTTGGGATATACACAAGTGCGACGTCTCAGTCCATGCTCAGGATCAACAAACAACAAGAAGACACTTCAGGAGCGGACATGTCTGATTTTGATCTGGTGGTAACCGGACGGATCGTGCTTCTCGATCAGATCCTCGAGAATGGCTTCATCGCCGTGCGCGACGGCACCATTGCAATGATTGGTCAGGGACGCCCTCCGGCAGCAAAAGACCGGCAGGACTTCGGCAATGGCATTGTGCTCCCCGGCGCTGTTGATGCGCAGGTGCATTCTCTGTCGCAAAAAGGAGCCGAGGGCTTTGCCGCCTCGACCCGCGCCGCTGCCGCTGGTGGGGTGACCACCATCGTCGACATGCCCTATGACGAGGGTGATCTCATCTGCTCTGCCGCTGCGGTGAAACGCAAGGCGGCATTGGCCGAAGACGAGGCCCGCGTGGATGTGGCGCTCTATGGCACAATCCTGCCCGATGAGGGCGTGATGCGCATTGCTGAACAGGCCGAGGCCGGTGTCTGCGCCTTCAAGTTCTCGACCTTTGGCACCGATCCGAAGCGCTTTCCCCGCATTGCTCCGGCGCTGCTGCGTGAGGCCTTTGACGAGGTGGCCAAAACCGGCCTTGTCGCCGGGGTGCACAATGAAGATGACGGCTATGTGAGTGATGCCATGGCCGCGGTGAAGGCCGCTGGGATCACCGACTATCGCGCGCATGGTCTGTCGCGCCCACAGTTGGCCGAGACGCTCGCCATGCTGCAGATCTATGAGACGGGGGCGGAAACCGGCTGCCCGGCCCATGTGGTCCATTGCTCGGTTGCCCGCGGCTATGAATTGGCGCGGCTCTATCGCGCCAATGGCCATGCTGCGACGGTCGAATGCTGCATCCATTATCTGGTGCTGAGCGAAGAAGACGATGTTGCCCGCATTCTTGGCAAGGCCAAGTGCAATCCGCCGGTGCGTGGCCGCGCAGAAAGGGACGGCATCTGGCATCATCTGGCCGCAGGCAATGTGTCGATGGTGTCGACGGATCACGTCAGTTGGTCGGAAGACCGCAAGAGTGACCCGGAAATCCTCAAGAATGCATCCGGAATGCCGGGGCTTGAGGTCATGGTGCCCTTGTTCGTCAAGGGAGCGCTCGAGCATGGTGTTTCGCTGACCATGGCGGCTCGCCTGATGGCCGACAATCCGGCGAAACATTTCCGCATCGATCATCGCAAGGGTGGCCTTGCCGTTGGTCGCGACGCCGACTTCACCGTGCTCGTGGATCGAGCAAAAACCTATGATGCCAAGCAGAGCCAGCATTCCGTTGCAGGCTGGTCGCCCTATGACGGGATGACCCTGCCGTGGACCGTTGCGGCAACTTGGCGACGCGGCGAACTGGTGTTTGATGGCACCGAAGTGCTGGCCGCACCGGGCAGCGGATCTTTCATTCGTCCGCCCGCCACTCTGGGATTGCGCGGGGATCTTCATTCATGACCCGCAACCTTCACGTCTCCGCAGACCGTCTGAAGAATGATCTGGAAGCGATGGCACGGATCACCGATCCCGACAGACCATGGACGCGCCGTGCTTTCTCGCCCCTTTTCGATGAAGGACGGCGTTGGTTGAGGAACCGGTTTGAAGAAGCCGGCCTTGCCTGCTCCATTGATGCTGGCGGCAATCTGGTTGGCCTTGTGGCTGGCTCCGATCCCGATGCCGGGACCATCATGATCGGATCCCATTCGGACACGGTGCCGAACGGGGGGCGCTTTGACGGCATTGCCGGTGTGCTGGTGGCGCTTGAAGTGGCCCGATGTCTCAAAGAGCGCGGCATCCGCTTGAAGCATTCGCTTGCCGTTGCCGATTTTCTCGCTGAAGAGGTTTCGATCTTCGGCCTGTCCTGCATCGGATCGCGGGCAATGGCAGGGGTTTTGCCCGCCGACTGGCTCGGTCGTCAGAGTGACGGACGGGAGCTGAGACAGGCGCTTGGCGATGTGGGTGGGGATGCGGCGCGTCTCGATGGCCCGCTGCGGCAGGATCTGAAGGCCTTTCTCGAGCTTCATATCGAGCAGGGGCCAGTCCTCGAGCAGGAAGGTATCGATGTTGGTGTGGTTACGGCCATCGTCGGCATCACCCGGATCGAGGTCATCGTCACCGGTCGAGCCGACCATGCGGGAACGACGCCCATGGATCGTCGGGCCGATGCCCTGACGGCGGCGGCGGTACTGGTCAATGACATCAACCGCACCGCCCGCAAGATGGCGCGCACCACTGGGCGACATTTCACTGCGACGGTCGGGGAATTCGATATCGAACCCAATGCCGCCAATGTGGTGCCGGGCAGGGTGCGCATGCTGATTGATGCGCGCGCCGAAGTGAAGACTGACATGGAGGCGTTCATCGCCTTCATCGCCGGGCGCTCGACCGCCGCCATCGGGCCAGTGACGGTCGAGCATCGGGTGCTTTCTGACAATCCCCGCTGTTGCCATGAACGGGGCGGTTGCCGACACACTCTCGAAGGCTGCTGAAACCCTCGGGGTCAGCCACAGGATGATGGTGTCGGGCGCGGGCCACGACGCCGCCTTCATGGCCCGTCTGTGCTCGGCGGCGATGATTTTTGTGCCTTGCCTTGAAGGGCGCTCTCACTGCCCCGAGGAATGGGCTGATCTTTCCGATCTGGTGATCGGAGCCGAAGTGATGGCAGAGGCTGTCATCGCGCTCGATACAAGCAATCTGGAGAATGAAGAATGCGTCGAATCCTGACCGAAAAAGATGTTGAACCTGCCGTTCGTGGCGGCTCAGTCTATGCGGCTGGGGGCGGTGGCTGGACGGATCATGGCCGCAAGCTGGGCCTTGCCGCGGTCAGCGCCGGGGTGCCGGAACTGGTCTCCGTCGACGAATTGTCCGATGATGAATGGGTTGCGACGGCTGCCGCTATTGGCGCTCCGGCTTCGACAACCCCTTGGGAAATGCAGGGCGTTGACTATGTCAATGCGGTGCGATTGCTCGAGGAGGCCCTCGGCTCCCGGATCGCTGCATTGATGGTGGGTCAAAACGGCAAGTCCTCGACCCTCAATGGCTGGCTGCCCTCGGCCATCCTCGGCTGCAAGGTGCTGGATGCCGTCGGGGATATGCGAGCCCATCCGACCGGCGACATGGGCTCCATCGGCATGGCGGGATCTGTTGAGGAGACCATCCAGACGGCAGTTGGCGGCAATCGCGAACAGAACCGCTATATGGAACTCGTCATTCGCGGGGCGACGGGGCGGGTTTCGCCGGTCCTGAGGACCGCATCTGACATGTCCGGCGGCTTCATCGCCTCGGCACGCAACCCGCTTCGGGCGAGCTATGTCGCCCGCAATGCGGCGCTTGGCGGCATCTCGAAAGCGCTTGATCTCGGCTATGCGATCCTTGATGCCGAACCCAAAGGGCCAACGGCCATGATCGATGCCATCCTCGCCGAGACAAAAGGCTCGATCCTCGTTGAGGGCGAAATCACCGAAAAGTCCGTCACCTACACCCCGGAAGCCTTTGACGTCGGCACGTTGGTCATCGGTCGCGGCGATGCGGCCATCACCCTTCATGTCATGAACGAATATATGGCAATCGAGAATGCGGGCGGCGAACGGCTCGCGACCTTCCCGGACATCATCTCCACTCTGTCTCAGGATGCCATGCCTCTATCTGTGGGAGAGCTTGAGGTCGGAATGAAAGTGCATGTCTTGCATGTACCAAAGGGCCTGTTGCCCCTCGGTGCGGGCGTGCTAGACCCGGCTGTCTATCCGCATCCGGAAAAGACACTGGGCATCGAACTGGCACGCTACGCGCTGGAGAATTGATATGGCTAAAGACAATCCGCGACATCCCCGCTTTCCCATTCCGTCAGGGCCGGAGCTTCGCTCCAAGGGCTGGCGGCAGGAAGCCTTGTTGCGCCTGATGGAGAATGTGCTGTCTGTCGGTGAGGATCCGGACAATCTGGTGATCTATGCTTCTCTCGGCAAGGCGGCCCGCAACTGGCCTGCCCATGATGCGATCCGCGCGGCTCTGACCAGCATGGACGAGGATCAGACGCTGGTGATCCAGTCGGGCAAGCCGGTGGGTCTGATGAAGACCCATGCGGAGGCCCCGATCGTCGTGATGGCCAACTGCAACATTGTCGGGCAGTGGGCCAAGGCAGAAAACTTCTATCAGCTGGAACGCAAGGGACTGACCTGCTGGGGCGGACTCACGGCCGGGGCGTGGCAGTATATCCGGTTCGCAAGGGGTCATTCAGGGGCACCTACGAGATTTTCATGCGGATCGCCGAAAAGCGCTTTGGCGGCTCGCTGGCAGGTCGTTTCGTGCTCACCGCCGGGCTTGGTGGTATGGGCGGCGCCCAGCCACTGGCCGGTCGCATGGCCGGGGCTGCCATCCTCTGTGTCGAGGTGGATGCAGAGCGTGCCCGTACCCGCAAGGCCATAGGCTATCTTGATGAGATTGCCCCCGATCTCGACACAGCACTCGCCCGCATCAGTGAGGCTTGCAAGGACGGGAAGGCCCTGTCTGTTGGTCTTGTTGGCAATGCTGCCGAGCTTTATCCGGCGATTGCCGAGCGCGGGGTGACGCCCGACATCGTGACCGATCAGACCTCTGCGCATGATCTCGTCTATGGCTATGTACCGAAGGGCTATGATGCCGAACGCATCCGCAGCTTGCGCGATGACCACACCGAAACGCTGATTGCGGCGGGTCGGGCCTCCATTGCCGATCACGTCAGGGCGATGTTGACCTTCCAGAGCCGTGGGGCGGAAGTCTTCGACAATGGCAACCTCATCCGCACGCAGGCAAAGCTTGGCGGGGTGGAGAATGCCTTCGATATTCCCATCTTCACCGAGGCCTATCTCAGGCCCCTGTTTTGCCGGGCCATCGGTCCGTTCCGCTGGATGGCTCTCTCTGGTGCGCCGGAAGACATCAGCCGGATCGACGATCTGGTGCTCGAAATGTTCCCTGACAACAGGATCGTGACCAACTGGATCAGGCTGGCACGTGACAATGTTCCCTTCGAGGGATTGCCCGCCCGCATTGCCTGGCTGGGGCATGGAGAGCGCAGCGCTCTGGCGCTCGCGGTCAACAATCTGGTTGCCTCCGGTGAGCTGCAGGGGCCCGTTGCCTTCTCGCGCGATCACCTCGATTCCGCTGGCATGGCCCATCCCAACATCATGACCGAGAATCTCAAGGACGGCTCGGACGCCATTGCTGACTGGCCGCTGCTCGACGCCATGCTGCTTTGCTCCTCGCGGGCTGATCTGGTGACGATCCATTCGGGCGGTGGCGGCTATGCCGGCTACATGACATCGGCCGGGGTGACCATCGTTGCCGACGGCACCGAGGCGGCTGACAAGCGCCTGTCCTCGGCGCTCGACAACGACACCGGGCTCGGTGTCATCCGCTATGCCGACGCCGGTTATGACGACGCAATTGACGAAATCAACAAGAAGAACATCAATCACATCCGTGTCTGAAGAAGACCCGGACAACAACCGCACAAGGGCCAAAAAAGCCCGGCTAACCAAACAGAGGTTTCCATGAAACTCAAACATCTCGTCGCTGCTGCGATCCTTGGCCTGTCCGCCACTTCTATGGCACAGGCCGAACCGCAGACCCTCAAGTTCTCTTCCTTCCTTCCGGCAACCACCGTCAACAACGCGGTGTCGGCCAAGGCCTTCATGCAGCGTGCCGAAGAGCTTTCCGATGGTGAGCTGAAGGTCGAACTCTACCCCGGTGGGTCGCTGGTGTCGGGCGGTGAAGTACAGCTCAAGACCGTCATGGATGGCGTCGCCGACATGGCCGAAATTCCCATTCCCTACACGCCGGGCCGGATTCAGGGTCTTGATGTCTTTGAACTGCCCAATCTCGCCGAAGACAACAGCGACGGCTCGCTGGCCACGCTCGACCTGATCAACAATGGCCACATCAAGGGGCTCGAAGATCTGGTGGTGCTCGGCGTATTGCAGGCAGGGCCCTACTACATCCACACGGCAAAGGAAATCTCCAGCCTTGCTGACCTTCGCGGCAAGAAATTGCGCGTTTCTGGCCAGACGCAGGCCCAGATCGTTGCCCGCCTTGGTGCGGTTCCCGTTTCCAACATTCCGGCTAACGGGTTGGCCGAGAACATCAGCCGCGGCCTGATTGACGGCGCTCTGGTCGATGTTGGCAACCTCTACAACTTCGGCATTGGCGATCTGGTGCATTATCATGTCACCAACCTGCCGCTCGGCTCCTTCACGGTGATGTGGGCGATGACCAAGGCCCGCTATGACAGCCTGTCTCCGAAAGCCAAGGCTGCCATCGATGAAATGCGCGGCACCTGGTACACCACCGAGCTTGGCAAAAACATGGACATGCAGACTGCGTCCGTGACCGAACGCCTGAAAAGCGAAGGCGAGCATACCTTCATTGAGCTCAGCGATCAGGATCTTAAGAAAGCCGAGTCGGTGCTGGACAAGGTTGTCAAATCCTGGGTTGACAAATCCGAAGGGAATGCGGACATCCTTGCAGCAGCCCGCGCAAGCCTTAAAAAGTAACGCGTTGAGACCGCGGGGGTCCTCCCCCGCGGTCTCTTCCCGCCGCTGTCGCTCCCTTCTGTCCTGCTTGAGAGGCAGATATGCCCCGACCTTCCAGTAGTCTGGCCAATCTTCTGGCCAACCTCCTTGCCATTGTGGGTCTTTGCGCCCTTCTGGCGCTGACCGCCCTGACGCTGTTCGATATCGGTCTCCGCTCCGATGTGGTCTTTTCCATCCGCAGTTTCAGCACCGCATTTGACGACTTCCTGATGGAGAGTGGCGCAGACGGACTGTCCGACCTCTACGCCCCCATCGGCATCATTGCGGTTGCCTTCTGTTTTCCTGCCATGACCGCGACCCGTGGTGCCATCGTGGTTGATTTTGTCGCCAATGCCGCGCCATGGCGCGTGCGCGAGGCAATGGGTGTGCTCGGGGATATCTGCCTTTGCGCCATGCTGGGGCTGATGGCCTGGTGGGTTGCCGATTATACGGTCGACGTCTGGGACAGTGGCGAGACCACGTGGCTTCTCGAAATTCCGCGCTGGCCTGCCTGGGCGGCTGCCAGCCTGTCGCTTTTCATGTCTGTGCTGCTACAGATCAGTATGCTCTTCAAGCAGTTGCGGCGCGTAATGGCGAGCGAAGAACCCGAGCCCGAAGATGGTGGCGAAGGCTTCGCCTCAGGAGTGGAATGACATGAGTGACGTCGCAATCGGCAGTCTCGGGCTGCTGGCCCTTCTCGGCTTCATCCTTGCCCGTGTTCCCATCGCCGCCGCCATGGCGTTGGTTGGAGCGGTCTTCACCCTCATTCTCGATCCCAATGCCTCCGTTTTCTCGCTGTTTGGCATCTCGACGGTTCAGTCCCTGTCGTCACAGGAATATCTGGTCATTCCGCTGTTCATCCTGATGGGCGGTTTCTCCATTGTTGCCGGTCTGTCGTCGGAGCTTTATCGCCTGTCCCATGCATGGGTCGGGCACCTGCGCGGCGGGCTCGCGCTCACGACCATTGGCACCTGCGCTGCCTTTGGGGCCATCTGCGGCTCGTCAGTCGCCACCACCGCGACCATGGTGCAGGTTGCCTTACCGGAAATGCGTCGCCGTGGCTATTCGGATGCACTGATCTCCGGTGCGATTGCCGGGGGCGGGACCCTTGGGTCTCTCGTGCCGCCATCGGTGGTGATGGTGGTCTATGCGATCCTCACTCAGCAAAGCGTCATCGAGCTGTTCAAAGCAGCCGTGATCCCTGCCATCGTCGCCATCGTGCTTTATGCGCTGGCGGTGCGGGTCTTCATCGCCCGCAACCACGAAGACGCCGAGCTTGTTCAACCCGCCGGTTGGGGCGAACGGCTGAAAGCCACCGGTCAGGCGCGATTGACGGTTCTGGTTGGTGTCGTGATGATCGGGGGGATCTATTCGGGCATCTTCACCGTGACGGAAGGGGCCGCCGTTGGTGTGGCGCTGGTGTTTGTTACCTGCCTGTTGCGGTCGCGGCTGACAGCGGAGAATTTCATCGAAACACTGAAAACCGCTGCTTCCAACATCGCCATGATCTATCTGATCCTGATTGGCGCGGAGATCTACAAGAGCTTCCTTACCCTGTCGGGTCTGCCCGAAGCCACGGTTAATTGGGTGGGTGGCCTCGACCTGCCTCCCTCCATCGTGCTGCTTATCGTCATTCTGCTCTATGTGGCGCTTGGCTGTGTGTTCGATGCGATGGCGGCGATGATCCTGACCATGCCCTTCGTCTTCCCGCTGGTGGTCGGCCAGCTCGGCTATGATCCGATCTGGTGGGGCATCATGAATGTGATGATCATCGAGATCGGCATGATCACACCCCCGGTGGGCATCAACATTTTCGTTCTCAACGGCATGCAGAAGGATCTCGATTTGAAGGAGATCTATCGTGGCGTGAAATATTTCATCACCGCGGATGTGGTGCGCATCATCTTCTTTCTGCTGTTTCCGGGGCTGGTGCTGCTGTTCCAGTAACGTATCGGCTGGAACGAGTGCCGCTCAAACAGATTTTCCCCGCAGTACAAGACGCCAATGGACGCTCAATGAGCGTCCATTGGCACATTTGCCTTTCAAGCAGCGAACTTGCCAGCCAACGGGGCGTCGGGGGTATCAGTCACAGGATTGCGGTCATGTGGCGGTCATGTATCCGGGGCGAATTGTGGAGATCGCGGATCGACCAAGATTGTTCGCAGCGCAAAGATACCCCTATACTGAAGCCGTGCTATCGGCTATTGCCATGCCCACTCCGGGAGACCGCTCCCGCTCGGAAGCCCAATATTGAGGGTGGGGGAAGACGGCCATGCTGTGGCCTGTCATTTGCGTTGGTCGAACTCTCGTAACCTGGTGATCCGATTCATCTTCATGTTGCTCAAGAGGGAAATGCTGTTCGAATGAAAATCTTGATCATTCATGCCGGTGGGACGATCAGTATGGCGCGGACGCCTGACGGGTTTGCGCCCAGAAAAGGTGTGCTGGAGGCGGAATTGGAGCGGTTGCGCTCCAGTGGTCAGATCCAGTCGGAGGTCGATATCTTCGCTCTTGATCCGCTCATCGACAGTGCCTATTGCTCGCCGGTCGACTGGAACCGGATGACCGGAGTGATCCTTGACCACCATGCCGACTATGATGCCTTCATCGTCACCCATGGAACGGATACCCTTGCCTATTCAGCTGCGGCGCTCTGTTTTGCCCTTGAAGGATTGGCCAAGCCGATCATCCTGACCGGTTCCATGCTGCCACTGACCGAGGCGGGGAGTGACGGGGGGCGGAACCTCAAGGATTCGCTCAGCATGGTGGGGAGCCTGCCGCATGGTGTCTGGGTCCAGTTTGCCGGAAGGTTGCTGTCGGGGACGCGGGTATGGAAGACCCATTCAAGCTCCATGGAGGCCTTCTCGGCCAATCCGTCAGGTATGCCGCCGCATCGTCGCGGGCCTCAGCTTGTGCGCCACGTCTACAAGACACCGGCTCTGGCGATCCTTCCTTTCGCGCCCGGTGTTTCGATGGATCTCTTTGCCTATGCCATGGGCATGTGCGACGGTCTTGTTCTGCGGTGCTATGGATCGGGGACGGCTCCCGACACACCTTCACTGCGGGCTGCTCTTGCCAAGGCGCAGGAACGAGGAATGCCCGTCGTTGCGGTCAGCCAGTGCGCTGAGGGCGGGATTGCTCTTGGTCGCTATGCGTCGGATCAGTTGCTCTTGGAACATGGGGTGATCGACGGACGGGACATGACTGTGGAAGCTGCCTATGCGAAGCTTGCCCTCGCGCTTAGCATGGAAAGCTCGGATGATCGCGATGCTTTGTTGAAGCAATGCATCTGCGGTGAGTTTACCTGACAAAAGGCCCCGTCTCCGGGGCCTTTATTTTGTTTCCAGCGATCAGGCGGGGAAATGTTGTCGCGTTCTGTTGGCAAGGGCGACCAGAGAGAGCATCACCGGCACTTCGACGAGCACGCCAACCACCGTTGCCAATGCAGCGCCAGAGTTCAGGCCGAAAAGGCCGATGGCGACGGCAACTGCCAATTCGAAGAAGTTGGACGTACCGATGAGGGCGCATGGGGCGGCGATCCGGAAGGGGACCTTCATGAGCCACGCGGCAATATATGCGATTGCAAAGATGCCGTAGGATTGCAGCAACAGCGGGATTGCGATAAGGGCGATCAGGATCGGCTGGGACAGGATGACGCTGCCCTGAAAGCCAAACAGCAGGACGACCGTTGCCAACAGGCCGATGACGGAAACCGGCTTGAGCTTGCCCGTAAAATCCGCCACCGCTTCGTCGGTTCTTGAGCCGGACACAAGGGCCTTTCGCGTGAAATAGCCGGCGACCAATGGCACCACCACATAGAGAACCACGCTCAGGATGAGGGTGTTCCACGGAACGGGAATGTCGGTGACCCCGAGCAGCAGGGCCACAATGGGCGCGTAGGCGAAGACCATGATGAGGTCGTTCACGCTGACCTGTACGAGGGTGTAGTTGGCGTCGCCACGGGTGAGCTGTGACCAGACAAAGACCATCGCGGTGCAAGGCGCTGCGCCGAGCAGAATGAGACCGGCGATGTAGGAATCCGCGTCCGCCTCGCTCATCATGCCTGCGAACAGATATTTGAAGAAAACCACCCCAAGCACGGCCATGGTGAAGGGTTTGATCAGCCAGTTTACCGCGAGCGTGATCAGGAGGCCCTTCGGCTCGTCTGCAACATGGCTGATGCTGGAAAAGTCTACGGAGACCATCATCGGATAGACCATGGCCCAGATCAGCACGGCGACCACCAGATTGACATGGGCATATTCCAGTCCGGCCAACAGGCCGAAGAGATCGGGGAAGAGCTCACCAAGGATCAGACCGGCGGCGATGCTGAGAGCAACCCAAACCGATAGCCATTTCTCAAAGAAGCCAATTCCGCCGGGTTCGGCGGGGCGTGCAGATGTGTTTGTTTCGACGGACATCAGTCGATTGTCTCCAGTGATTTTCATTCTTGTTTCGGCGCAGGCTAGCAGCCGCATGCCAACTCGTTGATGACAGGGCTGCAAAGCTCAGGTCTGCCGCCGCAGCAGTCCTGCATGAGGTAGGACAGCAGGCTTCCGACTGCGGCCATGTCGGCGAAGTAGTAGACCTGCCGTCCACGTCTTTCATTGCGGACCAGACCGGAGTGGAGTAGCTGCTTGAGGTTCACCGACATGGTATTCGGCTTGATGCCCATGCGGTCTCCGATGTCACCCGATGACATGCCGTCCGGTCCGGCTTCGATCAACATCCGGAAGACGTCGAGGCGCGTCGGTTGGCTCAGGCTGGCGAAAATGGTTGCGGCGCTATTTGTATCCATATTTCATGAATATTTGAAATGTAGGCGGATGTCAATGCGGTTTGGTGGATATGCATTGACGTGTATATACGTTTCTGTGTATATTCGATTTCATGGATAAGCTTACCGATATTTTTAGCGCACTGTCTGATCCGATCCGCTTGCGCATTCTGGCTCTGATTGCACAGGAATCCGAGCTTTGCGTCTGCGAGTTGGTTGGGGCGCTTGATATGCCACAGCCAAAAATCTCCCGTCATTGCCGCGCTCTCAATGAAGCAGGGCTGGTCAACAGTCGGCGTGAGGCCCAGTGGGTTCTCTATTCTGTTGCTGACGACCTCTCCGACTGGGCGAAGAAGGCGCTTGATGCGGCGGTTGAGGGCGTGCAGCTCGATCCTCAGTTCGCATCGGATCGCAAGCGGCTGAAAGCTGTCGATCGTCCGCCCGTGCGATGTGATCTCAAGGAGAGTGAAGCATGCTAGAGTCGATGACACCTGCCGGTAACGAGACTACCGGGGCTGGCAAATCGGCCGGGCAAGGGCCTTTGTTGCTGGTCGTGGGAACGCTGGTTGGGCTTGGTCTCTGGTGGGCGCTCTATCGACAACTCGTGCCACTGTCCGAGTTCATCACATCCCTGTTTCCGGTCGACCGGCACAGCCATACCGGAGAGGCCATCGCCTTTTTCTTCTATGATGTTCCCAAAGTTCTGATGCTGTTGACGCTGATCGTGTTCGCCATGGGGGTCGTTCGCTCGTGGTTCAGCCCGGAGAAAACGCGCGCGCTTTTGTCTGGCAAGCGGGAAGGGGTGGGCAATGTGATGTCCGCCGGGCTTGGCATCCTGACGCCTTTCTGTTCCTGCTCGGCAGTGCCCCTGTTCATCGGCTTTGTCTCTGCCGGTGTGCCTCTGGGTGTCACGTTCTCCTTTCTGATCGCCGCTCCGATGGTCAATGAAGTAGCCCTGATCCTGCTTGTTGGGCTCGTCGGATGGACTGTGGCACTGACCTATCTCTTTTTCGGGCTCGGGGTTGCGATCCTTGCCGGTTGGGTGATTGGTAAACTGAAGCTTGAAGGATGGCTACAGGACTGGGTGCGAGAGATCCATTCCGGTGCCAATGCTCCGGCGGATTTTGAGAGTGAACGCCTTACACTCCGCGATCGCTATTGGTTTGGCTTTGAGGCGGTCCGGGAAATTCTCGCCAAGGTCTGGCTCTGGATCATCATCGGCATCGGCGTTGGCGCGCTCATTCACGGCTATGTGCCGCAGGATCTAATGGTCGACATCATGGGGGCTGACGCATGGTGGTCCGTGCCCGTGGCGGTCGTCATGGGGGTTCCCCTCTATACTAACGCTGCAGGCGTCATTCCCATTGTTGAGGCGCTGCTTGGTAAGGGAGCCGCTCTCGGGACGGTGCTTGCCTTCATGATGAGCGTGATTGCGCTCTCGATGCCCGAGATGCTGATCCTGCGTCAGGTGCTTACCCTGCGCCTGATTGCGGTGTTCATCGCGGTGGTCAGTTCCGGCATACTGGCCGTGGGCTTTCTTTTCAACGCGATATTCTGACTGTAAGAACTAGGAAAGACAAGACAATGAAACAGGTGAAAGTCTTCGGACCGGGCTGCAAACGCTGTGAAACCACCGCTCAAATGGTGAAGGATGCTGCGGCCAAGCTCGGCCTTGACGCCGATGTCGAGAAGGTCACCGACCCCAAGGAGATCGCCATGGCTGGCGTCATGTCGACACCGGGCATCTCGATTGATGGCAAGCTGGTTCATTCTGGCGGATTGCCCGACGCGGCCAAGCTGGAAGGCTGGTTGAAAGGCTGAACGAGAGCTACGGCTTCAGGTTTCCACGCGGGTTTCCATCGCACGATATTGCGAGGGCGTCATGCCCCATTTCGATTTCATGGACCGGGAGAAATGGGCGACATCGCAAAAGCCGCAGGCCAGAGAAATGTCTAGGATGGGCTCGTCCGTCGTGCGCAACCAGACGAGGGCACGTTCCAGCCTTAGCGTCAGATAGACGGTATGCGGCGTTTCCTTGATATCGGAGAGGAAGCGCCGCTCCAGTGTTCTGCGTCCGACACCAAGCTCCTGCGCGATCTCTTCGATTGTCTTCGGGATCTCGAGGTTTTGCTGCATGCGCAGGATGGCGCGCTTGACCAGAGCGTCCTTTGCCTTGCTTGAGGAAAAGGCTGCGGGTTGTGGCCGTTCACCGCTCAGGGCATGATCGATCATCATGATGTTGAGGCTCTTGATGGCGGCGGCCTGACCGATATGGCGCTGCACCAGAAAGGCCGCGAGGTGGGCCGTACCATGGCCGCCTGAACAGGTCAGCCGGTTGCGGTCGACCACGAAGATCTGATCGGACACCGGCTGCTCGGTTTCGAAGCGATCAATGAATTCCTGATGGTGGAACCAGCTGACACAGATCTTATATCCCTGCAGCAGTCCCGCTTCCTGCAGGATGAAGACCCCCGTGCACAAACCAATCAGGGACGTCCCTGCCGCCGCGGCCTTCTTGAGATAGGCGATGCAGTCGGAACTGAGAGCTGCTGTCTCTCCCATGAGCCCCCCGACCACGACGACATAGTCATAATGGCCCGCATTCCTCAGACGCGTGTCCGGGCGGATCGAGACGCCACAGCTGGATTTGACCAGCGACATGTCGTCGGATAGCACGGCCCACTCGCAGTGGATCTGGCGGGATTTGTCAGCGTCATCGGCAGCCAGCCGCAAGACATCAACAAAATTCGCAAAGGCCGACAGGGTGAAACGATCGGACAGCAGGAACGCTACGCGCAATTGCTTACGGTCTAAAGTCGTATTCTGTGGCATGTCGCAAATTTACAAATAATGTGACGGATAAATTCCTGCGCTCACATCATCATAAATCCAACCTGTCGTCCAGACTCGAAAAGTAGGCGGTGTGTATGATGACGCGCTTCAACGCATTTTCTCTGATTAAGAATACTCTCTCCGGACATAAGAACTGGCCCGAACAGTGGCCCGAAAGCCAACCGAAAAGCGAATATGATGTTGTCATCGTTGGCGCTGGTGGTCACGGGCTCGGAGCGGCCTATTATCTGGCCAAGGAGCATGGCATCACCAATGTTGCGGTGATCGACAAGGGCTGGCTTGGCGGTGGCAACACCGGGCGGAACACCACGATCATCCGGTCCAACTATCTCTACGATGAGAGTGCGCGGATCTTCGATCACGCGGTGGACCTGTGGGAAGGACTCAGTCAGGATCTGAACTACAACGTGATGTATTCCAACCGTGGTGTGCTGATGCTGGCCCACACGGTTCATGACGTGCAGACCTTCAAGCGGCATGTTCATGCCAATCGTCTCAATGGCGTGGACAATCAGTGGCTGACACCTGAACAGGCCAAGGAATTCTGTCCCCCGCTCAGCCTGTCCCCGACTGCGCGTTATCCCATTGTGGGAGCCGCCCTGCAGAGGCGGGCCGGAACAGCTCGTCACGATGCTGTCGCATGGGGCTATGCACGGGCTGCAGCCGCACGCGGGGTCGACATCATCGAGAATTGCATGGTCAATGCCATCCGTCGCAATCCGGACGGATCTGTGTCGGGTGTCGAGACCACAAAGGGCTTCATCAAGGCCAAGAAGGTCGCCGTCTCTGTTGCCGGCAACTCAAGCGTCGTCATGGACAGCGCTCAGGTGCGCATGCCTGTCGAGAGCTATCCGCTGCAGGCCCTGATTTCCGAGCCGATCAAGCCGATCTTCCCGTGCGTCGTGATGTCGAATGCCGTTCACGCCTATATCAGCCAGTCCGACAAGGGCGAGTTGGTGATCGGGTCAGGCACGGACCAGTATACTTCCTATTCCCAGCGCGGTGGTCTGCCACTGATCGAGCATACCATCGCCGCCATCACGGAAATCTTCCCGATGTTCAACCGGGTCCGGATGCTGCGCAAATGGGGCGGCATTGTTGATGTGACGCCGGACCGCTCGCCGATCCTCGGCAAGACGCCGGTCAAGGGCCTCTACGTCAACTGTGGCTGGGGAACGGGTGGCTTCAAGGCGACCCCGGGCGCGGCCCACACTCTTGCCTGGACCGTCGCCAAGGATGAGCCGCATCCGATCAATGCTCCCTTCAACCTTGAGCGTTTCCGCTCCGGCCGACTGATTGATGAAGCAGCCGCTGCTGCCGTTGCCCACTAAGGATTTCGTCATGCTCCTCATTCATTGCCCCTATTGCGAGGAAACCCTCCCCGAAGCCGAATTCACCTATGCCGGTGAAGCCCACATCGCCCGTCCCTCAGAACCGGACAAGCAGAGTGACGAAGAGTGGGAAGCCTTTCTGTTCATCCGCAGCAATCCGCGCGGTGCCCACGCTGAAAGATGGCGCCATTTTCATGGCTGCGGCCGCTTCTTCAATGCGGTCAGGAATACTGTGACGGACCGGTTTTTGGCAACCTACAAGGCTGGCGAGGCCCGTCCAGTGCTTGAAACTCCGGAGAAAGACGCACAATGAGCAAGTATCGCGTTCCCGGGGCCGGTCGTGTCGACCCGTCAAGCCCAGTCTCCTTCACTTTTGATGGCAAGACCTATCGTGGCGCAAAGGGTGACACCATCGCCTCGGCGCTTCTGGCCAATGGCGTTCACCTGATCGGCCGCTCCTACAAATACAACCGCCCTCGCGGGCCAGTCACGGCAGGTTCGGAAGAACCCAATGCACTGGTCGGTACCAGCCGGGGCAAGGGGCGCTATGAGCCAAACTCCCATGCCACCATGCATGAGATCTGGAACGGCCTTGACGTGACGTCCCAGAACAAGAAGCCGAGCCTCAAGTTCCATGTTGGCGCGCTCAATGACTTCGCCTTCATGTTCTTCTCGGCAGGCTTCTACTACAAGACCTTCATGTGGCCGCGGTTCCTTTGGGATCGGCTTTATGAGCCCTTCATCCGCAATGCGGCGGGGCTCGGGGCATCGCCGATGGACGCTGACCCGGACCATTATGCCTCGCGCTACATGCATTGCGATGTGCTGATTGTCGGTGCCGGACCGTCCGGGCTGGCTGCGGCACGGGCTGCCGCTGTCGACGGGCTGAAGGTGGTCGTTGTCGACGAGCATTCAGAAGCTGGCGGTTCGCTGCTGTCCGAGCCTCAGGCGCTGATCAACGGTCTGCCTGCCTGGGACTGGCTGAAGGCTGAACTCGCCGAGCTCAAGGCTCTTGGCGTCAAGATCATGCCGCACACCACGGCCATCGGCTACTACCATCAGAACATGATCGGTCTTTGCCAGAAACTGAGCGATCATTTGGAAAAAGTGCCTGAAGACATGCCGCGCGAGCGCCTCTGGCGTGTTCGAGCCCGGCAGGTGGTTCTGGCGCAAGGCGCCATCGAAAAGCCGCTGGTCTTCCACTGCAATGATCGTCCGGGCATTATGCTGGCCGGTTCCGCGCAGACCTATCTCAATCGCTATGGCGTCAAGGTCGGCAACAAGCCCGTTATTATCACCAGTCACGACAGCGCTTGGTATGCTGCCTTTGATCTTCATGATGCCGGTGCCAAGGTTCAGGCCATTGTCGACACCCGCGAAGCTGTTCGCGAGGATCTCCTCACAGAGGCGAGCAAACGCCAGATCCCGATCAAGCTCTCCCATACGGTCAGCGAGACCGCCGGTCGCCTCAGGGTCAAGAAAGTCCGCATCAATCCGGTGAAGGGCGCTTCCGTCGGTGCCGGTAGCTGGATCTCCTGCGATGTGCTGCTGATGTCCGGCGGCTGGACGCCGTCGCTGCATTTGTTCTCGCATACCAAGGGCAGTCTGATCTGGGACGACGATCGCACAACCTTCCTTCCTGACGTGACGCCGGAGGATTGTGTTATCACGGGTGCGAGCCGAGGCCTCTGGGGTCTCGAGGAAGCCATCAAGGACGGCATGCGTGCCGGACAGAAGGTGGCGTCGCTGTTGGGCAAGTCAGCGACGTCCACCGACTATGCAATCGAGCATGATCGCAAAGGCACCGGGGTGTCACTCAAGGAGCTGCCCACCGACAAGGATGCGGGTAAGGCCAAGGCCTTCGTCGATTTCCAGAGCGATGTGACGGCCAAGGACTTGCGCCTTGCTGTACGCGAAGGAATGCGTTCCATTGAGCATGTCAAACGCTACACGACCAACGGCATGGGCGCCGATCAGGGCAAGATGTCCAACATCAACGGCCTCAACATCACCGCCGATGCGTTGAACCGTAAACAGCCGCAGGTGGGGCTGACGACCTTCCGTCCACCCTTCACCCCTGTCACCTTCGGCACGCTCTCTGGTTATCACAGCGGGGACCATTTCGAGGTCACGCGCAAGACACAGATCGACCATTGGGCCGAGGAAAATGGCGCCGTGTTCGAGCCTGTCAGCCAATGGCGGCGAGCCCGGTATTTCCCCAAACCGGGGGAAGACATGGATGCTGCAGTCGCCCGCGAATGTGTTGCCGTTCGCAAGAGCCTCGGCATCTTCGATGCCTCGACCCTTGGCAAGATCGAGGTTGTTGGTCCGGATGCCGTAGAGTTCATGAACCGGATCTACACCAACCCCTGGACCAAGCTCGGCGTAGGCCGTTGCCGCTACGGGCTGCTGCTGGGGGATGACGGCTATATCCGCGATGATGGCGTCATTGGGCGCATTGCCGAGGACCGGTTCCATGTCACCACGACAACCGGTGGGGCGGCGCGTGTGCTCAATCACATGGAGGATTTCCTCCAGACTGAATGGCCCGATCTCAAGGTCTGGCTGACTTCAACGACCGAGCAATGGGCGGCCATTGCTCTCAATGGCCCCAATGCCGCCAAGCTGCTGGCTCCCTTTGTCGAGGGTGTCGAGTTGACGGACGAAGCCTTCCCGCACATGTCCTGTGTCGAATGCACGGTGGCCGGTATGCCCGCTCGCTTGTTCCGGGTGAGCTTCTCCGGCGAGATCGGCTTCGAGGTCAACGTGCCTGCTCCGATGGGGCGCACCATGTGGGAGATCCTGTGGGCTGCCGGTCAGCAATATGACATCACGCCTTATGGCACGGAAGTGATGCATGTCCTGCGCGCCGAGAAGGGCTACATCATTGTTGGTCAGGATACCGACGGCACCGTGACGCCGCATGACGTGGGCATGAGCTGGGCCATCGGCAAGATGAAGCCGGACTTCATCGGCAAGCGCGGCCTTGCTCGGCCTGATCTGGTGGCAGAGGGCCGCAGGCATCTGGTGGGGCTATTGACCACTGACCGCTCGAAGCTGGAAGAGGGTGCCCAGATCGTGCTCGATGCCAAGCAGCCGATCCCGATGAAGATGGTCGGGCATGTGAGCTCCTCCTATCATTCCGAGGCGGTCGGGCAGCCGATTGCTCTGGGTTTGGTCGAGAATGGCCACAACATGCTGGGCGAAACGGTCTACATCCCGATGCCGGATCGGACCATCGCGGCCAAGATCACCAAAACGGTCTTTGTCGATCCTGAAAATTCCAGATTGAAAATCTGAGTGGAGGCCATGATGAACGCACCTATTACTTCCGTCACTCCCGGTGTCCTGGCCTCCAGCAGCGCTGCGGAGATTTCCCTTGCAGCGCCATTCGGACGCTTGTCCTTCAGGGCGCGTGGTGATCTTGCACCCTTCAACACGGTGCTCGGTTTCACTCTGCCCGAGAAGATCGGCGCAATCGCATCTCATGGCGAGATGAAAGCCATCTGCCTTGGGCCGGACGAGTGGACGATCCAGCTCAATAAGGATCATGTGCAAGCTATTGTTGCGGCCTTTGCGGACCTCTATACCGCTCATCCGCACAGTCTGGTGGATATTTCCGGGCGTGAGGTCAGCCTGATGATTTCCGGTCCAGAGGCAGCGGACCTCCTGACCATCGGCACGCCGCGCGATATCGCCACCATCGCGGTCGGGGCAGGGTGCAGAACCCTGTTCGATTGTGCGACGGTGATCCTTTGGCGCTTGTCCGAGACCAGTTTCCAGATGGATATCTGGAACAGCTTTGCACCGCATCTGGCCAGTCTGCTGGAGACAGGGTGCAAGGAGTTTGCTGTCGAAGCCTGAGTGGTTTGAAATTTCTGTTTCGAGCTTCAGGTATGGAACAGGATCCTGATGGCATCAGCAAGTACAAAAGGCGAGACCGCGTGATGCGATCTCGCTTTTGTCGTCAAAAGAGACAGCTTTTGCAGCATTCCGTTCAGCAAGTGGCGGGCCGACTAGAAGAATGATCCGTTGTGCTTCAGCCGAAGTTCCTTGACCGTTTCATGGGTGAAGCCGTCGACACGGGGGCCGACTGAACTCCTTTTATTGGCCTCGATGCTGACCGACCACAGTCTGCGGCGCTTGAAGATGATCGTGTTCTTGGCGACAGTATGAAATACACCCGCGAGATAGGTTTGCTGGAACCAGCAGAAATCCTCATAGGCGTACCCCCTGTCGAGGTCGCGTGAAAGGTTCGGGAATTTCATCTGCAGGTCTCTGGTGGTTAGGTAAAGCGAGTCATAGCAGTTGATCGTGCGCATCAAACCCGGATTCATGAAGGGGTGATCCTGAGGAAACAGCAGTTTGGTGCGTTTCTCTCCTTCAAACATCCAGAGGAGCTCCGGGTAGACCACGACCAGGTCTCTTTCCTTCTGCATCTCTTCTGCGTGTCGGTGGGCATAAAGCAACCAGTTCTGCGAGAAGAGGTCATCGGCATCAAGGAATGCGACGTATTTTCCCGAAGCCATCGCGACGCCTGTGTTACGTGACTTTGACTGATCGCGATGGTCCACCCGCACAATGCGCCAATCCTTGAGGGGAAGGGCCTTGAAATATTCGGCTGCCGCCGCCGAAGGACTGTCAAGGATGAGCAGCTTTTCGACGCTGAGGCCATGCTCTTCAGCAAATTGAACGCATTTCTCTGCAGCCAGCAGCGTGCGACCGGCAACAATGGCTTCATTGTGTGCAGTCAAAATGAGTGAAATGTCGTTTGTCATTCTGCGGCCCTCGCGTAACCACAGCTCGCAGTCTCAACGAGGCTGATGATCGGCTGGCTCCAGTCTTTCTCAGCTCGGTTTGCAGCAAGCTGTGCTGACAATTTGCGGGCGCTTATCCTTGCTTGCAGCGGATTGGTCAAGACCTGTCGCAAGTCCTCAGCATAGGTCTGAGGGGTGTTTGAGTCTTCGACAGGGCTTAGGCCGTCTTCCAGCGTGATGGAGGCCGACTTTGAGGCAATGAGAGGCAGCCCGGCTGCCGCCAGGTCAAGGAGCAGGCTGTCTGTTCCATCCCAATCGGAGGTGTAGAGACAGGCGGCGTAGGCCTCCAGCGCGAGGCCATCAAGGGTGTCGATCATGTTGAAGAAGGTCACATTCTCCGGTTCGACCAAGAAGGGACCGGCATGATCGGGATTGTGGAACTGCTCCTGGAGGTCGGTGTAGCAGTGAAACGAAACGTCAGGCATCAATTGTGCGATCTCGAAGGCCAGTTCGATGCGATCCCGGTCGTCTGCCTTTCCCACCCAGAGGATGGTTTGCGCTTGCGGTTTTGAGATCGTTTCTTCTGCCAAGGCGGCGAGGGCCGGGTTGGCAGGCACCTTGATGACAGAAATGCGTTGTTGCCATTGTTCAGGGAGCAGGAATGTCTCGCTGAGGAGGCGTTTCATGTGTTGCGTGGATGTCACAACCCGATGGAAGTGATGGAAGAAATTATAGAATTGGGAATGGGGTGAGCCAATTTCATAGCCAAACCTGCTGCGCTCGGTATTAAGGATGAAGGAAACGACCTTCATTTCCTGAGCGAGAACGCCACCATAGAGTTGCAGGATCGTGAACATGGCGTCGCTTTCGAAAATGAAGAGCATTTCCGGACGAAGGTTGCGAATGGCATCCACCAATTGCCTGTTCGGGTTTGCAGGCAAGGTCGCGAAGATCTTGCCGATCTTGACGTGGCGGATGTCTTCTCCAGTCCTGTTTGTGAAGCCGGTTCCGTCGCGCGAGAGGTCAAGGACGACGAGAGACTGGGGGCCATAGGAGCGAGCGAGTTCATTGACCAACAGATCGACCTCGCGCGTGCGCCAGGGATCGGCTGGCCGTTCGACGGCAATGACGAACCGGGCCGAGCGGTAGTCGACAGCTTCCTGAATCTGCAACACGACGCGGGCCAGAGCCGTCATAGGCTCGTTGGACAATGGCGGGATGAACAGGTTTCTGAACCAGCTGTCGCTGACGAGCGGCTCGATCTCGGCCATCAGGCGCACCTGTTTTCCGAGCTCTCCCGTTTCCAGCCGTTCAGAGAGATCCTCATAGAGGGCCCGGTGCATAGCGAGCCCTTCTTCGGGGTCGATTCCCATCGCTTCAAGCGTCTCCACGCTGTCAGGCCAGGGTTCGGCGACGTGACCGGCCGCCTTTCCCTCGTGCAGATAGTGATAGAACGGGTTTTCGCGGGTGCTGGGATAGCGCTTTTTATAGGCCTTATCGGAAAACCACGGCGCGGGTGCGGCGCCCTTTGAGCTTCCCACGGCCAGATAGTTATTGACCAGATCGGTCTGGAGGCCAGCAAGAAACGGGCGCTGTTCGAGATAGTGGCGATGGTTGAACTCTGTTGAGACGAGTTCATGCATTCGACGTGTGTGCTGCTTGGTTTCAAGTTTGTATTTGAAATTGCGAGCATATTCGATCCGGAACGCCATGCGGCTGCCGTAGTTCGCATCCGGCTTGCCTGCCAATGCGTCGAAAGCCTTTGTCCGGGCCAGCTTGGTTGCGTCGCTCTGCGTCCCATTCGTTGGTTTGGGGCGGCGGAATAAAAGTCCGGCACCAAGACGCACAAGTGCCTTCGTGAAATTTTCAATCGTTTGAATCAAAACCAGACCTCAATTGAAACATTCGTAAAAATAATTATGTTGTTTTATCGTATATGTTTATGGTTGTACAGAAAGATTTTGCACTATCAATCGCAAAAGCAAATATGCCAAAATAGCATTGTAGACCATAGGGATGTATATTAGCTACTGGTGTTTTAAATGGTTTGTTATAGAAAACGGACGTAGGCTCCGATTGGAAATGGTATGTCATATACTGGTTTTTACGGAAGCAAACATGGCGACACACTCTCATTGCTCAGATGCCGTTCAGTTCATCAAGGTTGGGCACTCGGAAAAGGACCTGTCCAAAAGGCCCGCCGCGAAGGTCGGGGCCGGTTTGGATGGGGTTGTTGATAACTTCTACGCTGCTTTGAAAAAAAGCAGCATTGCCGGACGGCTGCCTGATGACACGGTGCTAGACCGGTTGCAGGAACGACAAAAAGACCGCTGGTCAAGCCTGTTTCATAGCGACTATGGACATGAAGATCTCATGCAGGCGGTTCAGACAGGACGCATGCATCAACATGAAGGTTTGCCGATTGCCTGGTATGTGGCCTCCTTTGGCAAGGCGTTGATCGAGATGGTGCCCGAGATCACCAGAGGTCACGCTTTACGTACCAGAGACATGAACGCAGTGCTGATGACCGTCCTTTATCGTGCTTTTGCCGAAATGTCGGGAACCATCTGTGGCTATGAGCAGGCGCTCGACGAGCATGCTGCCCATGATCTGCGTGACGCCAATATCAAGGGTCTGGAGCGGATGACGCGGTCGGTCGTCGAAATCAACGACATCATGCTGCAGGTCGCGCTTCTGAAAAAGAATGCTCAGGATGCCGCAAAGAGCAGCCAGACGATCTCGGCGGCGTCGACCGAAATGGTGTCCTCTGTCGATGAACTTCACCGCAGCAGCAGTGCAGTGGCGGAAGAAGCCGAAGCGACCAACAAGAATGTGGTCGAAGGGCACGACACCATGGTCCGGGTTTCCGGGACGATGAAGCATATCTCGGACTCGGTCGAGTCTACCTCGCGCAATGTCGATGAGTTGAGTTCGGCCTCCGAGCAGATTGATCAGATCATCACGGTGATCGAAGGCATCGCCTCGCAGACCAACCTTCTGGCTCTCAATGCGACCATCGAGGCGGCGCGCGCCGGTGAGGCCGGACGTGGTTTTGCCGTGGTTGCCTCCGAGGTCAAGGAGCTGGCCAACCAGACCTCCAAGTCGACCGAGGATATCATCAAGCGTGTGTCTATGCTCAGGAGCGGCATGGCCAACATTCAGCAAACGATGCATGAATCCACCTCCGCCGTGGACAATGGCGAGCAGGCCATCAACGAGACGTCCGGGCTGATGGACAAGATTGCCGGTCAGGTCGGATCGGTGTCTGGCAGCATGGCGGAGATTTCATCGATCCTTGAAGGACAAAAGGAAGCGAGTGCGGAGGTGGCCAACAGCATCGGCAAGATCGCCAGCATATCCTCTGACAATGACACGATGGTCGGCATGGTGGTTCAAAGCCTGTGCGAGACCACGCAATTCTATGTCGAGCGCACTCAGGAGATGTTCGGACCCGAACTCGGCAGCGTCTCTGTGTTACGCGGCCAAGGTGGATCACATCATCTTCAAGCGCGATGTGGTGCAAACCTGCTTTGACAGCGCCGAAGTGGCAGTCGCCCATCTGCCGGACCATCATCACTGCCGGCTTGGCAAGTGGTATGACACACTGCAGAACAGCGACATTCGGAACTCCGCGACCTTCAAGGCGCTGATCGGACCGCACGAGGAAACGCATTCCTCGGCCAAACGTGCGCTCGAGGCCCATGCCGCCGGGGAGGACGAACGCATGGTGCAGGAACTGCACACGCTGGATCAGAGCAGCAAAAGGGTCGTCGAATTGCTCGATGTGCTCGCCCGGGAAATTCTGGAAGGACGAAAAACGTAAGGAAGAGGCCGCCTAGGTCAGGCCTTGGATCCTGTTCGAATGATTGAAAGCCTTTGTCGGGAAGCTGTCATGATCGGCTTTGCGACAAGGGCTTTTGTCGTCTTGAGAACAAAAAATTTGCGCAAATAATCAAAAAACATGCAAAAACTCCGCAGATTTGCGGATTTTCAAAGCTGGCATGGTTGTTGCTACTATCGTTTTCAGTCGTTATGTAGTCCAACTTTATATCGCCATGACCAAAGCTGCCAACAAGATACCACACTCCATTCGTCCTGTTTTGTCTTTTCTGGACAAAGCTGGTCACAGAGCCAGCGAAGAGCGGTTCCGACTGCTGTCGGAAATTGATAAAGCCGGTTCCATTTCCGCTGCCGCCAAGGAAATCGGCGTCAGCTACAAGGGGGCGTGGGATGCGGTTCATGCCCTCAACAACCTGTTCAGCTCGCCCCTTGTCGTTGCCCAACCCGGTGGGCGCAAGGGGGGAGGGGCCGTTTTGACGGATGAGGGACGCAAGGCGTTGGTTGCTCATCAATATCCTCACCGATCGTCTCAATGAATTTCTGGCGGAGATGGAAAGGGACATTTCCCGGCAATCCGGGAAGTGCCAGCCTTTCCAGCCCGCTTCTATGGAGTTTTGCCATGCGTACCAGCGCCCGAAATGTTTTTCACGGTGTCATCGAAAGCCTTGTCGAAGGTGCGGTTCACTCTGAGGTCGTGCTCAGGGTTTCCGAGACGACCGACCTGACGGTGATCATCACCAACAAGAGTGCCGAGTCGCTGGAGCTGCGAGAAGGTCTGGAAGCCTTTGCCCTCATCAAGGCGTCCAGCCCGATCCTGATGCTGGAGGACGATAGCGTTCGCCTTTCTGCTCGAAACCAGATCAGGGGTACGGTCCTCTCTGTCGATCCCGGAGCGGTCAACAGCGAGGTTCAGCTCGATATCGGCAACAGCAAGGTTCTGACCGTCGTGATCACCAAGCAGAGTGTCGACAGTCTCAACATCACGCCCGGTATCCGCATGTGCGCGATGGTCAAGGCGTCCCAGATCATTCTCGGTGTCGAGTAACCCTCTCTGCCTTCTTTCTTCCTGCCAACCAAACCTGCCTGAATGGATGTCTAGTCATGTCTAATCGCCTCAAATGCGCTTTCCTTTCCCTATGCCTTTCCGTCCCCGCCAGTTTCAGCCTTGGTATGATGGCCGATGCGGCCGAGACCAATGTTGCCGTCGCCGCCAATTTCACCGCCGCTGCCAAGGAGATTGCCGCGGCATTTGAGGCGGAAACCGGCCATGTCGCCACGCTCAGTTTTGGTTCAACCGGCAAGCTGTTTACCCAGATCGTCAATGGCGCCCCCTTCACCGTGTTTCTGGCTGCCGATCAGGCTCGCCCGATCAAGGCCGAGGCTGATGGCGTGGCCGTTGAAGGATCTCGTTTCACCTATGCGTCGGGCAAGATTGTGCTCTACAGCACTGATGCGGACCTCGTGGACGACAAGGGGGATGTGCTTCAGGACCCGGACCGCTTTGACAAGCTTGCGATTGCCAATCCCAAGACGGCGCCCTATGGCGCGGCTGCGATGGAGGCCATGGAAAAGCTCAAAGTACCGCAGGGAACCCTCGACAAGATCGTTCAGGGCGACAGCATTTCCCAGACCAATCAATTTGTTGCCTCAGGCAATGCCCAGCTCGGGTTCCTTGCATTGTCGCAAGTCATCGGTAGCTCCGAGGGCTCGCAGTGGGTCGTGCCAGCAGAGCTCTATGCCCCGATCCGGCAGGATTCGGTGTTGCTGAAAACCGGTGCTGATGACGAAGCCGCAAAAGCCTTCATCGGCTTCCTCAAGTCCGAAACCGCAACGGACATCATCCGCAAGTTCGGCTATGGTGTCGAATAGGGCGTGACCGCTCTCGCCTTTTGCAAGATCAATGATAGGAGCGCATTTTGCTGGAAGCCATCACACTGACGTTGAAGCTTGCCGTCACGGTGACGCTCCTTTTGTTGCTGGTCGGGACCCCCATCGCCTGGTGGCTGGCCCGATCAAGAAGCTGGTGGAAGGAGGCAATCGGTGCCGTGGTTGCCCTTCCTCTCGTTTTGCCGCCGACGGTGCTCGGCTTCTATTTGCTGCTGGCGCTTGGCCCGAACAGCCTTCTGGGGCGGAGCATCGCCGCTGTCTTCGGGCAGACCCTGCCGTTTACGTTCGCCGGTCTGGTGGTGGCCTCCGTCATCTATTCCCTGCCGTTCATGGTGCAGCCGATCCGCAATGCTTTCGAGGCAATCGGCGAGCGCCCGTTGGAGGTGGCCGCGACTCTCAGGGCCTCGCCTCTTGATCGCTTCTTTTCGGTCGTTTTGCCGCTCGCCCGCCCCGGTCTGATAACCGGCACGATCCTGAGCTTTGCTCATACGGTGGGTGAGTTTGGCGTGGTGCTGATGATCGGCGGCAATATTCCCGGTGAAACGAAAGTGCTGTCGGTGGCGATCTACGATTATGTCGAGACGCTGGAATGGACCAAGGCCCATATTCTGGCTGCGGGTATGCTGGTCTTCTCCTTTCTCGTCATCTTCCTGACCACAACGGTTGAGAAGCGCCTGAGGAGCGAAACGCAATGACGACATCCATTCTCGCACAGGCATCTATGGACAAGGAAGAGTCCGGTCTCAAGGCAAGCTTTCGCGGCTCTCTGGGCAACTTCGATCTCGACGTTGCCTTCTCCATCCCCGGCTCGTGGTGTAACGGCCCTGTTCGGTCCCTCCGGCTGTGGCAAGACCAGCATCCTGCGCTGTGTCGCCGGTCTCAACCGGATGGAAGAGGGCTATTTTTCTCTCAAGGGGCAGGTGTGGCAGGATCGGGGACGCTTTGTTCCCACACACAAACGCCCTGTTGGTTATGTCTTTCAGGAGGCGAGCCTCTTTCCGCACATGTCGGTCGAAAAGAACCTGTCCTATGGCCAGAGGCGGGCCGGGTCTTCCTCCGGGTCGGCTTCCGGCTACCTTGATCAGGGTGAGGTGGTCGAGCTTCTCGGCATTGGCCCCTTGCTCAAGCGGTCGCCAACCAAGCTGTCGGGTGGCGAGCGTCAGCGGGTGGCCATCGGTCGGGCGCTTCTGTCCCGTCCGGAAATCCTCCTGATGGATGAACCCATGGCGGCGCTTGACCGGTTCAGCAAGAACGAGATCCTGCCCTATCTCGAGCGTCTCCACGATGAGCTTGATATTCCGGTGCTCTATGTCAGCCACGATATCAGCGAAGTGGAGCGGTTGGCGGATCAGATGGTGCTGATGGAAAAGGGGCGGGTGAAGGCTATGGGGCCGATCCAGTCCCTGCTCTCTGATCCTTCGTTGTCACTTGCCAGCATGCCCGATGCAGCCTCAGTGTTGTCCGGGCGACTTGATGCCTTTGACGAGCTTTATGGCATCGGCATGATCGAGGTGTCGGGTACTTCATTCCAGATCCCCGGTGTTGTGGGGGCCATCGGCAGGCCGGTGCGGCTCAGGATCGAGGCGAGTGACGTCTCGATTGCGCGCGATATGCCTAAGGGCAGTTCGTCGATCCTCAACACGCCATCGGCACGCATCGAGACCATCCAGCCCTTCGGCGAGCATATGGCCAACGTCTTCCTGATCCTTGAGGGCGAGGGCGAGCTACAGTCGTTGCTGGCCCGTATCTCCCGCAAGAGCCTCCATCTGCTCGATCTCAAACCGAGGCGATAAGGTGCAGGCCATGGTCAAGTCGGTGTCGCTTGTCCGGGATGCCTGAGGGACATAGTGAAGACTTCAGGCAACCCGCCTCGCCGGATCAGGGCAAGGCGGGCTGCAAGTCTTCTCTGTGTGAGTGGGGAGAGAAGAGTGGGGACCATGGCTGGAGAAAGCCATGACCTCCAGCGTTGCCGTCAAGGATGTCTTCCTTGCTCGGAAGGTCCGGCGGGTGGTCGGGCATTCCTCGCGGAGAGTTCTGATGCTTGCTAGGTACAGATCAGAACACTGGATAAAGACGCTTGGCGACAGCGCAGAGCTCGTTTCATCCCAAAAGTTGGCCATGTGCCCTCAGATCGGGATGACGTGTCTTGTTGCCTCAATCGGCGTCGCGATCCATGATCCATTTGACTTCGGGCGCTGCCTCGAAGCGCCATTTGCGCAAGGGGCCTGCCATGACGTTGAGATAATACATCTCGAAGCCATAGGGAGCGCCGCAAGGATGGTGGCCCTTCGGAACCAGCACGACATCACCGTCCTTTACCGCCATGACTTCATCGAGCGAGCCATCGTCGGTGTAGACGCGCTGAATGCCAAAGCCATCAGACGGGTTGAGCCGGTGATAATAGGTTTCTTCGAGATAGGTCATGCGGGGAAAGTCATCCTCGTCATGACGATGGCTCGGGTAGGAAGACCAGTTGCCGTCCGGGGTGAAGACTTCGGTCACCAGAAGGCTGTCGCAGACGTCGCGGCCTTCCATGGCGATGTTGTTGATGAAACGGGTGTTGTTGCCTTTGCCGCGCGGGGTCAATTCGATGCCATCGGGGCCGAGGCGCTGGGCTTCATAGTTGCCCTTGCCGGGGGCCGAGCAGATAGCGACCTTGCAGGGCGTGGTTGCCTCTAGGGACCAGTCAGAGCCGTTCGGGACATAGAGGCAGTGCGGCGGTGTGCGTTCAAAGACGCTCATGCGCTCGCCCATCTCGCCCCAGTCCTTGCCAGCAGCAGTTACCTTTGTCTTGCCTTCCACCACGACGAGGATCACTTCCCGGTCGCCAGTGGTCTCTGATGCGGTTTCGCCGGGCTTAAGATCATAGAGGGCAAAGCCGACATAACCCCATCCTGCGGAGTCCGGTGTGATGTCATGCACCTTGCCGGATTTGGCGGTGGGCTTGCGTTGCAGGTTGGTCACGATTGTTCCTCCGCATTCGCTTCGGGGTCTTTGTAGGTGAGGAGAAGCGCATAAATGCACCAGACGCCGGCCGCTCCGAACAGGAGCGCCCAGACGTAGGCACCATCGGCTGCTTCAAACGCCGCCCACCCGCAGGCGACAAATGTCACGACAATGCGGACCCAGAGTGGTCTGAAGGAAGGGTGGGAAGCGTCAAGCATGTGGTGTTCTCTCTTTTGTTGGTGGATCAGATCAGGCCGGCGTCTTTCGACATGGCCTTGAGGGCTTTGAGGCCCATGGTCTGATATTCAAGCGGGTTGCGGACGTCCGGATCCTGCTCTGCCTCGATGACGATCCAGCCGTCATACTTGTTCTCGGCAGCGATCTTCAGAACCGGCTCAAAGGCAACGATGCCGTCCGGGTCGCCGGGGACCGTGAAGACGCCACGGCGGACGCCTTCAAGGAAGGACAGGTTGTCTTCGCGCACCTGCTTCATGATATCGGGGCGGATGTTCTTGGCATGAAGATGACCGACGCGACCCATGTATTTCTTTGCCACCTCTTCGGGGTTGCCGCCACCAAAATAGCAGTGGCCGGTGTCGAGCAGAAGATGGGTTGCCGGACCGGTGAATTTCATGAAGAGGTCGATCTCCTCAGGGCTTTCTACGACGGTGCCCATGTGATGATGATAGACCAGCTTGATGCCCTGGTCAGCCGCAAACTGGGCAAGTTCCTCGACGCCCTTGCCGAAGGCTTCCCATTGTTCCGCGGACAGCACCGGCTTGTTGTTGACCGGGGTGTCGTCCGCACCATGGATGGCGTTGGAGGTCTCGCAGGTGATGATCACCTTGGAGCCGACGGCCTTTAGCAGATCAAGATAGCTCTGCATGGCGGCCTTTTCGTCCTCGATGCTGTTGGTCAGCACGTTGAGCGAATGCCAGCCGGAGACATATTTGAGGCCTCTGCCTCCAAGCTCCTTCTCGATCCCTTCCGGGGTCGTGGGCAGCTTGTGGCCTTTTTCGATGCCGTCGAAACCGATCTTGGCGGTTTCATCAAGGCACTGCTCGAGGGTGATGTGAGCGCCCAGCGTCTGATCGTCATCATTGGACCAGGCAATAGGGTTGGTACCGAACAGGATCATGACCTTAGTTCCGATATGCTAGTTGTTTGAGATAGTTTGCACGGGCTTCATTGACTTCCGCGCGTTCACTGACTTCCGGCACGGCGACGTCCCACCAGTGCCCACCGTCCGGGGTGCTGGGATAGGGGTCGGTGTCGATAACAATGACAAAGGGAGCGGTTGCTTCCTTGGCCTTCTGAAGAGCATCCTCCAGTTCGGCAACCGAGGCGACCTTGACGGAGGTTGCACCCATGGAGGCGGTGTGCTGGACAAAGTCTATATTCGCCGGGGTGACGTGATAGGCATGGTCGAGAAGGTTGTTGAACTCTGCTCCCCCTGTGCCCATCTGAAGCCGGTTGATGCAGCCATAGCCGCGGTTGTCGGTGATCACGACGGTGATCTTGACGCCCATCATGACGGCGGTGGCGAGCTCGGAGTTCATCATCATGTAGGAGCCGTCACCAACCATGCAAATAACATCACGGTCCGGCTGGGCCATCTTGATGCCCATGGCACCGGCGATCTCGTAGCCCATGCAGGAATAGCCATATTCCATGTGATAGGCACCGGGGCGGGGCGATTTCCAAAGCTTGTGCAATTCGCCGGGCATGGTGCCCGCTGCGCACATGACGACGGTATCGTTGGTCGAGGCGCGCTGGACCGCACCGATGACCTGCTGGTCGGTCGGCAGGGCGTTGGCTTCTTCGTCTGGCGCTGCCGTCAGGGGATCGACCGCTGCGAACCAGTCTGCCTTGAGGCTCTCGGAGGGGACTTCGAAGGCAAAGTCAGCAAGGGCTGCCGACAGGGCTTCGAGGCCGACCATGGCATCACATTGCATCGGCAGGGCACCATGTTTCATGGCGTCATAGGCCGCGACGTTGATGCTGACGAGCTTGCGCTCCGGGTTCTTGAACAGGGCCCAAGAGCCGGTGGTGAAATCCTGAAAACGGGTGCCGACACCGAGCACGAGATCGGCATCCTCGCAGACTTTGTTGGCGCTCGCAGCACCGGTCACGCCGACCGGACCCATGTTGAGTGGATGATCCCATGGCAGGGCGGATTTGCCAGCCTGACTTTCGACCACCGGAATGCCGTGCTGTTCAGCGAAGCTTTTGAGGGTCTCGCAAGCGCCCGAATAATGCACACCGCCACCGGCAACAATGACTGGCTTCTTGGCTGCGCGGATGGTGTCGAGCACGCGGACGAGTTCACCTGCATCGGGGCGGATGCGACGCTGGTACCAGATTTTCTTGTCAAAGAAGCTTTCCGGCCAGTCAAAGGCTTCGGCCTGCACGTCCTGACAGAAGGCCAGCGTGACCGGGCCGCAGTCGGCCGGGTCCGTGAGGATCGCCATGGCCCGGGGCAGGGCGACCAGCAATTGCTCGGGGCGGGTGATGCGGTCGAAATAGCGAGAGACCGGCTTGAAGCAGTCGTTGGCGCTGATCGTGCCGTCGTTGAAGTCCTCGATCTGCTGAAGGACCGGATCGGGTCCACGTCCGGCAAAGACGTCGCCGGGGATCAGCAGCAGCGGCAGGCGGTTGACATGGGCGAGAGCGGCAGCTGTGACCATGTTGGTTGCGCCGGGACCGATGGAAGAGGTGACCGCCATGGCCCGCCTGCGTGCCTGCTGTTTGGTGTAGGCGAGGGCTGCGTGGGCCATCCCCTGTTCATTGTGACCACGGTAGGTGGGCAGGGTGTCCTTGGCGTGATAGAGCGCCTCGCCCAGACCCGCGACGTTGCCATGGCCGAAGATGGCCCAGATGCCCGCCAGAAACGGAACGCCGTCCTCGTTCATCTGATTGCCGAGATAGCGCACCATCGCCTGAGCAGCTGTGAGGCGGATTGTTTTCATCATCGTCACTCCTTGCCAGCGGTGGCCGCTGAGCGTACTTCGTCCCAGACAGCGCAAAGGCTGGCATATTTTTCGGTCATCTCCGCGATGGCGGCCTCACCGGTCATTTCGCCGAGCATGTAGGCACGAGCGGCGTCGCCAAAGATCGTGCGGCCAACGGCAAAGCCCCTGACCAGATCGAACTTGGCGGCCTGAGCAAAGGATGCCTTGAGTTCATCCATCTGGGCATCAAGGCCGAGAACCACGATGCCGCGGGTGTTCTTGTCGTTCTTCTCGATGGTCTCGACCACAGCCGCCCATTCGCTGTCGGTCTGGAAAGGCTCAAGTTTCCACCAATCGGGGCAAACGCCAATGTCGTAGAAGCGTTGAATGATCGCCGGAGCGGTGTTTTCATCCATTGGTCCCACTTTTGACGGGATAACCTCGAGCAGGAATTCGAGGCGGTTGCGACGGGTGGCTGCGAACAGGCGCTTGATGGTCGCTTCCTGATCCGCTTTCATTTCGTCGGTGTCGTCGGGATGATAGAAGCACAGGCATTTGACAACATGTTCAAGCGGCCATTCGACCAGTCCGCCAAAATCCTCGCCAAGCTGAGGTTCGAGGGTCAGCGGGCGGGAGGTCGGCCATTCGACCGGGCGACCGATCCAGAGGCCCTTTCCGGTAGCGATATCAAGGGCATCGCGGCCAAGGCGACCGTCGCAGAGCAGGCCATAGCCATTTCTGCCCTGAGAGACCTTGTCGACGACCTGAACGCAGAGCTGCTTGAAATCGCCGATCTTGTCGTTGGTCGCGCCGTCCATTTCCTCAAGCTGGATGCGATGGTCGAACGCGAAGACGCGCATGGTTGTCCAGTCGCCGCTTCGGTTGGTGGACCAATGGATCTGTTCGAGGTCCTTGTCCTTGCGCAGGGCCTTGTTGACGATGCCGCGTTCGAGGAAGAACTGCAGTTCCTTCCAGCTCGGATAGGCCGGGGTGCAGCCATGGCGGGAAACGGCAAAGGCGCCGCAGGCGTTGGCATATTTGAGGGCGGTTGGCCAGTCCTCGCCGGTGAGCCAGCCTTTCAGGAGGCCAGACATGAAGCCATCGCCCGCGCCGAGCACGTTGAAGACCTCAATGGGGAAGCCGGGGCCGCACTGGCCGTCGTCAAGACTGTCGGGGATCTCGCCGGTGAAGGCAACTGCCCCCTTGGCGCCGCGTTTGCAGACAAGGGTGGCGTTCGAGACCTTGCGCACGGCTCTGAGGGCCTCAAGGGCGTCGGTCGAGCCACCAGCAATGAAGAATTCTTCCTCGGTACCGACGATCAGGTCGAACAGATGCAGGGTCGACTGGAGTTTGGAGGTTACCTTGTCGGACGCGATGAAGCGGTTTTCGCCATCGCCGTGGCCGGACAGCCCCCAAAGGTTGGGGCGATAGTCAATGTCAAGCGCAGTGAGAGCACCGTTCTCCTTGGCCAGCCGCAAGGCCTTGAGAACGGCACTCTCTGTCTTGGGATGGGACAGATGGGTGCCGGTCACTGTGACACAACGGCTCTCTGCGATGAATGCGGGGTCGATATCGTCTTCGCAGAGCGCCATGTCGGCGCAGTTTTCACGGTAGAAGATGAGCGGGAACTGTTCACGGTCGCGGATGCCGAGCAGAACCAAAGCGGTTAGGCGTTCCTTGTCGGTCACGATGCCGCGGGTGTCAACGCCTTCGCGTTCGAGCTGCTCACGGATGAAGCGGCCCATGTGTTCGTCGCCAACCCGGGTGATCAGAGCGGATTTCAGGCCGAGGCGTGCGGTGCCTGCAGCCATGTTGGTCGGTGATCCTCCCAGATACTTGCTGAAAGAACCCATATCTTCCAGGCGACCGCCAATCTGTGTGCCATACAAATCAACCGAGGAACGACCTATGGTGATGACATCAAGGCTTGTCATGTCGTTTTCCTTGTTTGTGGCTCCCCGATCGATGGGCGATCAGGGAGCGATACCGGTTTGAAGGTCTCTGAGGAGTGAGCCTCAGGAGAGTGCTTTGAGCGTGCCGTCTTTCACGGACTCGGTTGCAGCGTCGGCCAGCAGCTGGGCCTTTAGGCCGTCTTCGCCAGTCGGGATGGACACAGCTTCCCCTTCGCAGAGTTTGACGAATGCGTCGAGTTCCTTGCGGAAGGCCTCGCCGTAGCGCTCAAGGAAGAAGTTGAGGGTCGGATCGATCTGATAGCCATGCTCGTTGGCAAGGGTAACCGTCGTGGCGCGGCAGTTGCCAGCGCTCAGCATGCCTTTGGAGCCATGCACCTCGATGCGCTGGTCGTAGCCATAGGTGGCCCGGCGGGAGTTGGAGATCTGGCAAATCTTGCCGCTGGCCGTTTCGAGAACCGCGACGGCGGTGTCGACATCACCTGCTTCGCCGATGCCGGCATCAACAAGGCTGGAGCCGCGTGCGAACAGTGTGACCGGATCTTCGCCCAGGAGGAAGCGGGCCATGTCGAGGTCGTGGATCATCATGTCGCGGAACAGGCCGCCGGAGCGTTTCACATATTCCACCGGGGGAGCGGAGGGGTCACGCGAGGTGATGCAGACCAATTCGACGTCGCCGATCTCGCCTGCCTCGATGCGGGCGCGGACTGCGGCAAAGTTCGGGTCGAAGCGGCGGTTGAAGCCGATCATCAGCTTCTTGCCCGATGCGCTGACAACCTTGAGGCATTCGCGGATGCGATCGGATGACATGTCGACCGGCTTCTCGCAGAAGACATCCTTGCCAGCCTTGACCGCCATTTCGGTGTAGTCGGCATGGGTGTCGGTTGACGAGCAGACGAAGACCGCGTCGATGGCAGGATCGGCCATCAGCTCTTCGGTCGTTACGGCTTTGATGCCATAGTCTTTCGCCAGGGCTTCCGCTGCCTCGGGAACGAAGTCAGTCACGGCCACGAGTTTGGTTTTTGCGGATTGGGCAATGTTGGCTGCATGCAGCTTGCCAATGCGTCCGGCGCCAATCAGTCCGATGGAGATCATCAGATACATCCTTTTGAAGTGAGTGCCAGTTTTCGTGTGTTCCTGATCATTCTGCCGGGCTGGCAGGGTTGGAACTTTCTGATTCTGGCTTCGAAACACTGGGTAGACGCGGCGGTCTACCTATTGGGCTCTTGCTTGTTTTTAGGGGGACGCGCCCTCCCCCGAGGAGGGTAGGGGAGAGCGCCATTGGTGTATTGAACCGGTCAGCTCTTCTTGACACGTTTGCGCTGACGATACTGGTCGGCGACCACGGCTGCGACAATGATGACGCCCTTGACGATGTCCTGAATGTAGGCATCGATGCCAAGGAAGGTGAAGCCTGAAATCATGGTGCCGAGAATGATCGTCCCGATCACGGTGCCGGTGATACGTCCGACGCCGCCCGAGAGGCTGGTGCCGCCGATAACCGAGGCTGCGATGGCGTCAAGCTCATAGGCGAGACCCATGCCTGCCTGACCGGACCCTGCGCGGGCAGAGGCGACAACCCCGGCAACACCGGAGAGCATGCCTGCGATCAGATAGACCTTGATGAGGTGATGCTTGACGTTGATACCGGAGACCTTCGCTGCCTGAACGTTGGCACCGATGGCGTAGGTGAACTTGCCGTATCTCGTATATCGCAGAGCAATGTGGAAGATGGCCGCGACCACAAGGAATATGACGACAGGGACGGTGCCCGAGCCGATCCAGGTGTAATCGTCAGACAGCAGGCTGATCGGCTGGCCCTTGGTGTAGAAACGGGCAAGACCACGCGCCGTCACCATCATGCCGAGGGTCGAGATGAACGGAGGGATGCCGGTGTAGGCTATGAGAGAGCCGTTGATCGTTCCCGCTATGATCCCTACCAGAATGCCGAGCATGACCGGAATGATGAAGGGCAAGTCGGTGAAGGCGGGGAAGACAGCGCGGGCATAATCGGAGGTCTGTGCAAAGCTGGCTGCAACCATGGCCGAGAGGGCCAGAACCGAACCGGACGAGAGGTCGATCCCCTCGGTGATGATGACCTGGGTCACGCCGATGGCCAGAAGGCCGATGATCGAGACCTGAAGAATCATGATCAGCAGGCGCTGCGGATTGAACAGGAAGGTGTCACCCTTGATGATCCAACCCATGACTTCGAAGAGGACGGCGATCCCGACAAGGATCAGGAGGATGTTGACTTCGCTGGGCAGTTTGCTCTTCGGCTTCTTGGAGACTTCCGGAGCGCTTGGCGCTGTTTGTGTTGTTGTGGACATTGGACAAATCCTTTAGTCGCTATTCATCGGTGGGCGCGCTTGGGGGAGCGCCGCTTGTGTTCTGTTAGTCGGATGCCAGGTTCATGATGCTCACCTGATCGGCTTCTGAACGATCCAGAATGCCGGTGAGCTTGCCTTCATGCATCACCATGATGCGGTCGCTCATGCCGAGAACTTCGGGCATTTCCGAAGAGATCATGAGGACGGCAACGCCTTCTTTGGCCAACTGCGTGATAAGGCGGTGAATTTCTGACTTGGCTCCAACGTCGATGCCGCGTGTCGGCTCGTCCAGGATCAGGATCTTGGGCTTGTTCAGAAGCCAGCGGCCGATGAGGACTTTCTGCTGGTTGCCGCCCGAGAGGTTTTCGATGCGTTCCTGCATGTTCGGTGTCTTGACGCGCAGGGTCTCGCTCATGTCCTCGCAAAGCTTGGTAACGGTCTTCTCGTCAACGAACCCGGCTTTCACATGGTTCTGGTTGATCACGGCCATCTGCATGTTTTCCAGAACGTCGAGTACGAGGAACAGGCCCGTATCTCGTCTGTCTTCCGTCAGAAGAGCCATGCCATGGCGCATTGCCTTGTGAGGGGAGGAGATAACGACCTTCTTGCCTGAAATCTCAATGGTACCCGAGGTGGCCGGGGTTACGCCGAAGACTGTTTCGGCAACATTGGTACGTCCTGCGCCAACGAGACCGGCCAGTCCGAGGATTTCGCCTTCATGGAGATCAAAGCTGACGTCCTTGAACACGCCTTCCAGCGACAGATTGCGAACCGAAAGGGCGACCTTGCCGATCGGAACGTCTTCCTTGGGGAACATCTGGGTGATTTCGCGGCCAACCATCATCTGGATGAGTTTGTCGCGATCAAGATTGGACGCAAGGTCCGTGCCGATGAATTTGCCATCGCGGAAAACGGAAACGTCGTCGGCGATTTCGAAAACTTCATCCATCTTGTGGGTGATGTAGATGATGCCTTTGCCCTTTGCCTTCAGGTCGGCGATGAGGCGGAACAGGTGGCGGACTTCATGGTCGGTGAGGGCCGAGGTCGGCTCGTCCATGATCAGGACGTCGGATTCATAGGAGATCGCCTTGGCGATTTCGACCATCTGACGGCTGGCGATGGAAAGGTTGCGGACTTCGTTGTCCGGATCGAGATCCAGATTGAGTTCATCGAACAGCTGCTGCGTCTTGTTGCGCAGGGCCTTGTGATCGACGAACCCGAGAGAAGTCAAGGGTTCACGGCGGATCCAGATGTTTTCTGCAACGGTCATGAAGGGCATCAGGTTGAGTTCCTGATGGATCATGGCAACACCGGCAGACAGAGCATCAAGTGGCGTGCTCATGACGACGGGTTGACCGCGCAGCTTCACCGAGCCGTGGTCGGGGTGATAGATGCCGGCAACGATCTTCATCAAGGTCGATTTGCCTGCGCCATTCTCACCCATGAGTGCATGTACTGTGCCCGGGCGTACCTTCAAGGATACGTCATCCAGAGCGACAACACCCGGGAATTCCTTGCGGACATCTTCCACTTCCAGCAGGTGCTGTGCATGGGAGGTCGCGCCGCTTTCTCTGATCACTTGCAGAGTATTGGGGCTAATCATACGAGCGTTTCCCTTCTCTATACCAATTCTCGCCAACACCGTTTCCATGTTGCCAACCGGATCGCTGGTAGAGCGGGCTGGGGGGATTGGGGGGATCCCGACGATGGACGCTCTTTTTTAAGTTGAAGAAGGAGGCAACAGTGCTGAATTGGTGTCCAAAAGCATGACAGATGAAACTGGATCGTCTGTATGCGCTTGTTAGTTGACTGCATGCGTCCCGGGGGACGCATGCAGCTGAGGCTCGAAAGGGTTATTTCATGAACTCGTCGAGGTTTTCCTGGTTGACGAGCTTGAAGGGGATCCAGACGAACTGGTCGACTTTTTCGCCTTTGGCAAGCTGCATTGCAGCTTTGACAGAGCCTGCGCCCTGGCCTTCAGCGTCCTGGAAGATGGAGATGAAGAGCTCGCCAGCTTTCATGGAAGCCAGTGCGTCAGGGGTTGCGTCAACACCGGCAACGGCGATTTCGTCCGGGGAGATGCCAGCCTGTTTCATGGCAAGCAGGGCGCCCAGTGCCATTTCGTCGTTGTTGGCTGCAACAGCGTCGATTTTGGTGCCGGATACGATCCAGTTGTTCATCAGGTCGATGGCTTCGGAACGCTGCCATTCAGCGGTCTGCTCTTCCACGATTTTGATTTCGGGGAATTTTTCGAGCACTTCCTTGACGCCCTGGGTACGACCATGGGTGCCGTCTGAAGACAGTTCGCCGAGCATGATGGCAACGTTGCCTTTGCCGCCGATTTTCTTGGCGAGTTCTTCCATCTGCAGGCGACCTGCAACCACTTCTTCAGAACCCACGAAGACGACGCCTTCAGGCAGGTCCTTGTCGGAAGGCTTACGGTTTACGTAGACCAGCGGGATGCCGGCTTCGTGAACCATTTTGGTGATGCGTGGGGTTGCGGACATGTCAACCGGATGCACGATGATGGCATCGAGGCCCTGAGCGACGAAGTTCTGAACCTGGTCGATCTGTTTGCCGATGTCGGTACGGGCATCTTCGAACTGGATTTGGATGCTGGGATCCTTGGCAGCTTCGGTTGCCATTGCTTCACGAACGATGGTCATGAAGTTGTCATCGAAGCTTGCCATCGCAACGCCGATGTTTTCTGCATAGGCAGAGGTCGAGAGCATCGCTGATGCTGCTGCTGCCATGGCAATAAGAGTTTTCTTCATACTTTCCTCCCGAAAAAGAAGGCCTGCCTATCAGGCCCCTTGGTAAGATGGTTCACCATGCTTTGCCCTTGATCCTCCAGGCATTGCATGAACGAGTACGACTTGATGAGATCCGGGTGGATCTCGTGATGGTCAGGCAAGCCTGACAAACTAAAGACTGGCCTCGATATGCTCGATGCTCTGCTTGAGTGCGAGCGCCGGATCGGCCAGTTGATGAATTTCCGTGGCGAAGGGTTCGAACGAGACCGGCCCGCGGTATCCCTTTTCGATCATCGCCCTGATTTGCTCGATGTTGCCCAGCCGATCCTTCGGCCCGACCAGCAGACGGTGATCATCCAGCATGTCTGCGACTTCGAGAGATGGATCCTCGACGCCGGAGATGTGCATCAGGCCGGTTTCAGCCGGGAACAGTGCACTCTCGCCTGCCAGATGATGGTGGAATGTGTCGTGGACCAGACGAAATACGCCCTCTCCGTCAACATCGTTGATGGCAGCGACGGCGTCTGCCTTGAAGCGGAGGGAGCATTGAGGGAAGCCCAATGGCTCAACCAGTCCAATGACGCCTTTGTCTTTGAGGAGGGGTTTGAGAGCCGTCAGTGACTGGCGCAGGTTGGCTGCCAGTTCATCCTCGCTCTTGCCATAGTCATGGTCATTGACCGGGCACATCACGAGGCCTTTTGCACCGCAGACCGCAGCATAGTCGATGAGTTGGATGGCTTGGGTCTGGCGCTCGTCATTCCATTCGTTGAAACGCTGCAGCGCATTGATCGACAGGATCTCTACATTTGCGTTTTCAGCCATGATTTTGACATCGGCCGCCGCGATCCCGAGAGCCAAGGGATTGATTTCTATGTCATTACGGATTTCAACGTATCCAATGCCCTGCGCTTTCGCAAAGGGAAAAAAGACATCAAGAGTCCTTGTCGGCACAACCATGTGGTTGAGCGCGTAATCCAGTCTAGCAGACACGCAAACCTCCCAGTTCACTGGCGACCGTCTTCCTCCAAAGCGAGGTCGCTTTTTTCATTATCAATCATATGGTGGACAGCGCTTCAGTCAACGATGTTGCTGATTTCACTTCGCTATTTCGCCGCGAGCTGGCTAACGGACTGATCTGACTATTGAATTTTTTGAAATTATTATTTCATGCATGTGGAATATTGAAATGATTTCTCCAATTTTTGATTGAAAGTCCATCAGAACAATGGTTCTATTTGACCAATAACGGAGGAAAAAATGAACCGCGCTCCCTGGCAAAGCCCGACCATTGCTAAAATTGCTGAGATATCTGGCGTCTCGTCTGCGACAGTCGACAGGGTTCTGCACAACAGGGGTGGTGTCTCGCAAAAAAAAGTTCTGCTGGTCCAGCGTGCGTTGGCCGAACTGCAGGCCTCTCAGGAGAAGACGCAGCCTGTGGAGGAGATGCTGGAATTCGGTTTGCTGATCGATTCCGACGCCTCCTTCACGGTGGCTCTGAAGGATATTATCGCCGAGAGCAATGATGCAGATCCAAGCGTCAAGATTGATGTCTTCTCGAGCCTGCCGATCCAGTTCGACCCCGGAGCCTTTTCCGACAAGATCATCGAATGGGGCGAGAAATATGATGGCCTGATCGTCTCCTGCCGAGAGCATCCGGCCATTGCCCGTGCGATCGAGACGACGGTCGAAAGCGGGACGGGGGTCGTTTGTGTCACGACTGACCAGCCACACACCAGACGGCTTTGCTACGCAGGTCTTGATCAGGTTGCTGCGGGCAGCTGCGCAGCCCATCTGATTGGCAGATTTGCGAGGAAAACGTCGGGTCAGGTGATCCTTCTTGGGAGCGCCGCCTATCGTTGCCAGGAGCAGCGCGGGATCGGATTTCGGCGCGTGATTCGCAGCAAGTACCCCGACCTGTCCATCGTTGAATATTTCAATCAGAAGGACAATTCCTACACCGCCTATGAATATCTGACGCAATATCTGAAGTCGAGCCCGCCGCCGATCGGCATCTACAATGTGGCGGGTGGAAATGCTGGAATCACCAAGGCGTTGCTTGATGCGGGAATTAAGAATGACGTGCTCTTCGTGGGCCATGAGCTGACTCGCGTTTCATCCGAATTGCTCGAAGAGGATGGAATCGACTTCATTCTGACGCACGACATTTCGACCGAGTTGGAGCGGGCAAAAGTGATCCTCAGGATGCAGTGCGAGGGCAAGTTGGAGAAACAGAACTTCGAGCCTCTTCTGCCTGTCATCAAGTGTAAATATAACCTTGATTAGCGCTTCATAACTTGTTGCTTAAAAATTGGCTCTGCCGCATTTCTGGTCACTTTTGTCGCAGGCGTTGTGCAGCCATCGTCGCCTTGCTGCGGATTCTGATGGACTTAATCAGGATTTGAAATCCATATTTCAAAGTTGTGATTTATGAAATAAATATTTCATTTTTGATCTGTCTCATGGTTCAATGCTTGGGGCTTGATTACCCCTTTGGGTCATCAAAGAGCAGTCCGAATGCCACATTCGGAGTGACAACTGGTTTGGAGGAGCCGTTTGCTGCCGTTTTCTTTGGTTGATGCCTTTTGATGGGTTTCCCGTCAAATGCTTCAGGAAATGGAAATTGCGCAACGGGACTGGAACAGGGCTTGGGTCGTCATGGTTGACGTCACGATGAGCAGTGAGAACAGGGAAGCTATGAGACGGTGCTCCTGCGCCTTCCTCGAGCGCTCGTTCCTGACATTTGGCCGGAGCTACGCCGCGTCCGGTGGGCATAGCTCCCATAGATCAGACCAGTCTGGCGTTATTTCTCGCACGGTTCTTTCTGACATTTCGCATCAAACCAGTGGGGTGACATAGCCTGCGGTCTTGCCGCTGCTCAGGCCCACCGGTTGCTGAGCCTTCAGTTCCCCTGATCACGGCGGGCCGACAACAGACCTGCCCAACCCTCGAACCGACTTGCTGACGTCCCCGGATTGCGGAGCCAGCCTTATCATCCAAGTGGAGGAAACCAGAATGAGTGTCAAACGGTTGAAATATTGCGTCGACAATGAATGGCGCGAATCCAAGACCGAAAAATACATGCCGGTCATGAACCCTTCGATGGGCGTGCAGACCGCTGAAGCGCCTTGCTGCACCCAGGACGAAGTTGACGGCGCCGTCGAAGCTGCTGCTGCTGCCTATCCCGGCTGGTCCAACACGCCGATCCCTGTTCGTATTCAGCTGATGTTCCGTTTCAAGCAGCTTCTTGATGCGAACCTTGATGAGCTGACCGAACTATTGGCGACCGAGAATGGCAAATGTCTTGGCGAAGCGCGTGGCGACGTTCTCAAAGCTATCGAAGTGGTCGAATGCGCCTGCGCCAGCCACTATCTGATGCAGGGCGATACCTGCATGAACGTGTCGACCGGCTATGACACGGTATCTTTCCGCGAGCCTCTTGGCGTTTTTGCTGCCATTGCACCCTATAACTTCCCGGCCATGATCCCGATGGGCTGGATGATCCCGTTTGCCATCACCACCGGCAACACGGTTGTCCTGAAGGCTGCCTCCATGGTGCCGCAGACCGCATCGCGTATGCTTGAGCTGCTGATTGAAGCGGGCCTGCCGAAGGGTGTTGTCAACCTCGTCACCTGCTCGCGCGTTGAAGCCGACACGCTGCTCAAACACCCGGCTGTCAAGGGCGTGACCTTCGTGGGTTCAACCACTGTCGGTATGCACATCTATGAAACGGCAGCTGGTGCTGGCAAACGCGTTCAGGCGCTCACCGAAGCCAAGAACCATGCCCTCGTTCTGGAAGACTGCGTGCTGGAACGCACCGTTCGCGGCGTGATCAACTCGACCTACGGCTGTGCTGGCCAGCGTTGCATGGCTCTGCCGGTTGTCTGCGTTCAGGAATCCATTGCCGACGAGTTCGTCGCCAAGCTCATCGAGCTGGCCAAGGAACTGAAAATCGGTCCGGCCTATGACCCGACGTCCCAACTCGGCCCGCTTGTTTCCAAAGGCCAGCAGGAATTCGTTGAAAAATGCATCCAGCGCGGTGTCGACGAAGGGGCCGATCTGGTTCTTGATGGTCGCGGCGTGAAAGTCGAGGGCGCTGATGGCGGCTATTATGTCGGCCCGACCATCTTTGACAATGTCAAGGAAGGCATGTGGATTGGCGACGAGGAAATCTTTGGCCCGGTCACCTGCATCAAGCGCGTGAAGGACTTCGAAGAAGGCCTTGCCATCATGAATGCCAACCGTTTTGCCAACGGCTCGTGCATCTACACCCAGTCCGGTCTCTATGCGCGTGAATTTGCAAGACGGACCGATGGTGGCATGGTCGGCATCAACGTGGGCATTCCTGTTCCCTTCTCGATCTTCCCCTTCTCTGGCCACAAGCAGTCCTTCTTTGGCGATCTGCATGCCATGGGCAAGGACGGGGTTGCCTTCTTCACCGAAACCAAATCGGTCACCTCGGTCTGGTTCTCCGAAGAAGATGCCAAGAAGAAAGTCAGCACCTGGGACGGCACCCTGACCCGGAACTGATTCTGCCAGAGTGCATTGTGACTATGGGGGAGGCGCGGGGCGTCTCCTCTTCTTTAAAAAAAGCCTGTGCCTATTTGTAGCAAATCGCACCTATCGCGAAAAAGGTACAATAGGCGGACCGGGAAAAGGTCATTACTTTCCGAAGTATGACGCCTTGCATATTGTCCGGAGTGTCGCTTTTGAGACTGGCTTTTTCTTCCGTGCGAGCGCTCGGGTCTTCAGCGAGATAGGTAAAACTATTGAGCCGGATGATACTCGCTGCGTATAACGGTTCAAACCCTGCTGGACGCTTTGGAACCCGGGCAGTTGGCAAAGCCCGAGAGACGAATACATATGAGAGGGTTGTTGCCACCCCGCATCGGGGGCAATGAAGAACAGAAACGATCGAGGACCGGATGACGCCCGCCAAGACACTTGTTGAACTACAGGATCAGATCAGAGCCGAATATGGCGGGCTGAGCAAACGGCTTCAGCAAGTGGCGCAATTCGTGATCGACAATCACAACAGCGTTGCCTTCGACACGATCGCGGTGATCTCGGAAAAGGCCGACGTTCCTCCCTCGACCATGATCCGCTTTGCCAACACCTTCGGTTTTGGTGGCTTCAACGAAATGAAGAAGCTGTTCCGCGACAAGCTGATCAAGGAAACGACGAGCTATACGGAACGAGCCAAGCTCGCCAGTGCCTATCCGCATGAGGAGACGTCTTCCCACCGGTCGATGAAGATCCTCAAGGAGTTCTCACAGGCCAACGCTCAAGCGCTCAAGCAGCTTGCCTTGCGCACACCGCCCGAAGATCTGCATCAGGCGGTGGAACAACTGGCGCATGCCGAGACAATCTATGTCGTGGGTATGGGGCGCTCCTTCAGCATTGCCTCCTATCTGACCTATGCCCTGCATCATCTTGATCGCAAGGTGGTGCTGATTGATGGCATGGGGGGGATGTATCGCGAGCAGTGCAATCGCATGTCGAGCAAGGATGTGCTCGTTTCCATCAGTTTCGCGCCCTATGCCGAGGAAACGCTGATCGCGGTGGAAGCGGCCAGCAACGCAGGGACAGCGCAGATCGTGGTCACAGACAGTCAGATCAGTCCCATTGCGACGCTGAGCGACGTCTGCTTCGTGGTCAACGAAACCCAGATCGATGCCTTTCGCTCGCAATGTGTAACCCACTGCCTCGTGCAGTCGATCATCGTCTCGCTGGCCTACAAGATCAGTGACACCGAGTGATCCATTTCGGAAGACATGCCTTGATCATAAAAAAGGCCCGCCTCTTGATGAAGCGGGCCTTTTCATTGTTTGGTGCTGGTGGGTCAGAGGGTGACCCAGCTTTTCTCTTCTGCCGATTGGGCAATCGCATGGATCACCTTCTCGAATTCAACCGCTGCGTCGAAATCGGGATAGGGCCGGGTGTCCGTGTCGATGGCCTTCAGAAAATCGGCCAGTTCGACGACCTTGAGTTCGTTGAAGCCGAGGCCATGCCCTGCTGACGGGCAGAATTTGGCATAGTTGGGATGGGTCGGGCCGGACAGAATGGTTCTGAAGCCCTGCTCAGAAACGGGTCCTTCATTCTGGAACAGGCGCAGTTCGTTCATGCGTTCCTGATCATAGATGAGCATGCCCTTGTCACCGTGGAGCTCCCAGGCGAGATGGTTCTTGCGGCCCCAGGCTGAACGGGAGGAGGAGAGGGTGCCGATGATACCATTCTCGAAACGGCAGATGGCGGTCGCGACATCTTCGTTTTCCACCTTGCCCATGCCATCCCCATCCGGCATCGGGCGTTCGGGATAGACGGTCGCCATGTCGGCGGTCAGGCTCGCGACGGGGCCGATGAGTTCCTGTGCGATGCTGACGAGGTGGCAGCCCAGATCACCAAGGGTGCCAAGACCGGCTTCTGCCTTGGTGGCGCGCCATGTCCAGGCGAGAGACGGGTCGGCCTGATATTCCTCATCAACGAAGCCGCGGAAATGCAGCAGACGGCCGATAGCGCCGTCGGCTATCAGCTGTTTGGCGTGGGCGATGAGCGGGTTTTTGAGATAATTGTAGCCGACCATGGTCTTGACGCCGGCCTTCTTGGCCGCTGCGGCCATTTCCTCTGCGTCGGCCAAAGTCAGGGCCAGAGGCTTCTCACACCAGACGTGCTTGCCATTCTCGATTGCCGTAATGGCCATTTCCTTGTGCAACTTGTTTGGCGTGGTGATGGAGACGATGTCGATGGCCGGGTCGGAGACCAGTTGTTGCCAATTGTCGGTGGCGCGAGCAAAGCCGAACTGGTCGGCGATTTCCTTTGCCTTGTCCATCGGGACATCACACAGGAGTTCACGGTCAACGGCGGGAACATTGCCAAAAACCGCGCGCACGTTGCCATATGCCAAGGCATGGCATTTGCCCATATATCCTGTGCCGATGAGACCTACTTTAAGCCTTTTCATGAACTTTCCTCCCAGAAAGACGATGAGATAATTTCCGATTGAGCGGTTTGGGCCTTGGGACGTTCGGGCGGTCCTCGCCCCTCAACTTCGGTGTTGAGCAGGTCCTGATGTCGGGCTTCGCTCTTCAGATGTGTCAGAATGGTTTCTTCAGGGCAGTCAAAATCGGCTCTCCGGTGACCTGCAACCTTGAGGGTCTGTTCTCTGTGTGACCCTTTGCCGGATGAAGGCGGTCCGGACGTGAGACAAGCTCCTTGCCGGTCCTGGGAGATGATTTAGACCTGCCGGTCGAGGACCATTTTCGAATGGAACGGCAATGAAATAAACCCCTGGAATCATTTCAGTTTAGCGTGATTCACACATTCGATTCACGTTTGGTTGCGATTGAAAATCGTGATGGCAAATGACTTTCCTTTGGATAATGTTCAGGAGAAAATAAATATTTTTGTCCAAAACGAGTTGCGATCCACATCCAGAGGTAGCAAAAGTTGAGCAAATTCAGCAAGTTATAAATTGGTGTCCAGAATGCTGACATATCCCTACGTAGTATTCCAAGTGCCCGATTTTTAAGAGTTTTTTACTTTTGGGGCGAAGTATCTCCGGGGACAATTACAAATGGCGGGTGTACCCTTTTTGGGAGGACTAAATGGTACTTTCTTATTTGCAAAACCGGTCAACCGGTATGAAAATTGCCCTCGGAATGAGCCTGCTTACACTTCTGGCGATCATTGTCGGTGGTGTTGGTCTTTTTGGGACGTTCCGACTGGGAGAAACCATCACGGTTTCAGAGAAAAGTACAGCCGTTGTCGTGAAGGTTCATGAAGCCAGCGCATCGGTCGACAATTTCAACGTGAGTTCAGACAAGCAGGATCTCGAGATCGCCAAAGGCCATCTTGCTGAGGCTCGTCAGACCCTGTCTTCGATCGGTGGCAACAGCGACGTGCTCACGGGTGCCCGGCAGGCAATCGAGAGTTTTGAAAGTGCCATTGATGATCTGGCGCAGGCTTCAACAGTGATCGAGAGCACTCGCGTCAGTCAGCAGGTCGCTCTTGCCTCCCTGTCTCAGGAGGCCAACCAGACTCTGTCAGATGCTAACGCAAAATATGAAGCAGCAGGAAAAGAAGCCGAGGAAGCTGCTGTCGGCGTGAATTACGTTCAAGACTTGATGACTGCGACAGATAAGGTTCAGGCGTCTGCCAACCGTGCTGGTCTTCGGCTCCTGCAGGCAAGCCAGTCTGGAGATGCAAAGCTGCTTGCTCAGGCTCGCATGAGCATCAAGATGATGGATCGGGAGTTCAAGCAGCTGATCGACGCAAAGGAACTCGACAAACACAAGAAGGGTTTCTCCGGTAACTACGAGGCGATTCAGAAGCTGCTGCCCGAACTCGACAACTCCATTCAGGATCCGGAAAAATATCCCGTCTACACGGTTTACTGGACCAGCACCAATCTGGTCAAAGAAATGGATGATCTCGCCAACAACGCCTTGCGTGCGCGGCTTGATCTTAATCGGGCCAAGAGTGAGGCCGAGATGGGCAGCGGGCGGGCAACGTTTGCCAAGGATGAAGCTGGCCTTGCCATGAAAACCGGTCGTTCTGTTGACGCTCTGGTCTCTCGGATCGATCTGGCCACGCTGAACTATCAGCATGAGCCGAGTGATGCCAACCTCGCCGCTGTGCGTGCGGGTCTGATGGATGCCGAGGCACTTGGAGTGAGCCTCAATCGCGCGGGGGCCTCGAAAGTTGGCGAATTGTTTGCGAGCTATTCGACAAGTTTCGACCAGTTTGCCGACGCCACAATCGCGATGAAAACCGCAGGTGAGAATGCGCGGAAGGAATCTCTGGCGGCAACGCAGTCGCTTGGCCAGATGATCACCCAGCTGGCTCAGGTGGCCAGAGAAGATCAGAAGCTGTCGACCACTGCCGTGATCGTCACGCTGCTGTTTGCGCTGGTTCTGGCTGGCGGGATTGCCTTTGCACTTTCGTTGATCATCGGACGGCCGATTGCGAAAGTGACCGCCTCCATGTTGCAGCTTGCCGAGGGCAAGACCGACCTTGAACTGGCAGCCAGTGACCGCAAGGATGAAATTGGCAAGATGCTGCAGGCAGTGCTTGTCTTCCGCGACAATGCCGTCGAACGCAGACGTCTTGCGGAACAGCAACGTCAGGAAGAGGAAGCTCAGCGTCGCCGGAGTGACATGATTTCCGAACTGATCTCCAAGTTCCAGATCGATGTCGCCGAGCGTTTGGCTTCGATGGACCAGAATGCGCACAAGATGGAGGATGTTGCCTCCAACCTTGCCGAGATTTCTGAATCCAATACCCAGCATGCGACTGAGACCAATCAGGCAACGGGCGAAACCCTGCAGAGTGCGACAGCTGTTGCGTCTGCAGCGGAGGAACTAACCGCCTCGATTTCGGAAATCAGCACCCAGACCGACCGTGCTCACACGGTTGTCGAGGAAGCATCCGGGTCTGCCTTGGCGATGAGCAGCCGCATTTCGCATCTGTTGCAGTCTGCCAACCGGATTGGCGATGTGGTTGATCTCATCAAGGCGATTGCCGAGCAGACCAATCTGCTGGCACTCAATGCCACCATCGAGGCCGCAAGAGCTGGTGAAGCTGGCAGGGGATTTGCGGTGGTTGCCGCTGAGGTGAAGGAGCTGGCTACCCAGACCTCCAAGGCGACCGAGGAAATCGTCGAGCAAGTGACGGAAATCCAGTCGGCAACCGAACAGGCTGTTACGGCGGTCAAGGAAATCACCGACAAGATGGATCAGGCCAATTCGGTGACCTCAAGCATCGCGTCCGCTGTCATTCAGCAAGAAACAGCAACGTCCGAGATCTCCACCAGCGCGCAGATGGCGGCGAACGGATCGAACATCTCGGTGCTCGGGACGACCAAGCTTCTCGAGACGGTTCAGAGCACCGCAGATGCGGCCCATCTGGTGCTGCAGTCCTCCAAGGAGGTCAACGAACAATCCCAGCGCCTGCAGGAAAGCATCGACGACTTCGTCAACAAGGTGTCGTCCTGCTGAGGCCAGCTAACGCTGTTTTACAAAAGGGTCTACAAGGTCGGGGTGTCTCTCAAGAGGTGCCCCGACTTTTTTATGTGCGAGTGAAAACTGTTCTCGTGACAGGCTATTGGTGCCAATTTGTGAGCGGAGTGCCAGCATTTGACGGCTTATTCCAAGCACAATTTTGGATTCAAACGCGAGTGATGTGGAAAAATTGTCAGATTTTTGCTGGAGTTTTCTGTCAATACTTTGTGCAGTTGAACAAATATTATTCAAAGCGCCCATGTAGCAGCCCATATAGTCCGAAATGCCTGTGCTGTTAATGTCTTGATAAGGATAAGCCTTAATCCTTGGCCCGGAACAACACTTGGACCTGGCCATGGCGTACTCCAACGAACCCATAGAACTCTATTCGGAATTGCTCAATGTAGCAGGGCGGCAACGCATGTTGTCCCAGAGGATCGGTCTGTTTTTGCTCAAGCTGCAGTTGACCGGAGATTCTGATTCCAAGTGCGATGCATCGGATCTGGAAGATCTCGAACAGGCCATTCAACACTTCGAGGCCACGCATCAGTTGCTCGAAAGCGGTCGCTTTGCTTCCAGCGGGCAGGTGCTCCATTTCAGCCCATTGCAGCAGTTGGTGGCTGACGCCGATATCAAGCTGATTGATTTCCTGTTGCGCAACTGCAGAGAGGTGCTCGACGCTGCCCATGCCTCTCACAAGCTTCAAGAGGCGCATTTGATCCGCTTGACAGATTTGATCCCGGGCGAGGTGCTTTCTGTTCTGCAGCGCATTGTCGAAGCCTTGCAGGTGGAATTCTCGACTAGATCGGAGGAGCAGGCCCGTCTTCTCTCACTGTCCGTCGCCGATGCCCGGCAGGCCATAGAACAGATCGGGACAGCGGCAAGGCATTCCAAGATCGTATCTCTCAATGCGCGGGTCGCTGCCGGGCGGGCGGGACCCTTTGGCGCTGAGTTCAGCGCCCTGTCGCGGGAATTGAAGGATCTGGCAGACCGAATTCAGTCAGCCGCAGACGATGTGCAGCACTATCTCAAAGATATTGCCTGATATGACGAGTGGAGCTTCAGCCCGGTTTCGAGACGCCGCTAGTCGCAGAGCTTTATATCCGGCTTTTCGAGAAGCGAACGGCTGCGGTCAGAGAATGCATAATTTCGCGCTTTGCCGTAAACAAGTATGATTTCAATGCACTGATCGAGATCACCGTTGAATAATGCCGTGCTGAGGCGGTGGCCGATTTGAATGAGATCCGACTCGCTGGCATGATTTGCTGTGCCATCACGCATATTCATTGCTCATTTCCCAATGGTCCCCCGGGGACTGAACTTTGGCTGAAGATGCGCTATCTTTGATGGAAACTGAAAAAATAGCAACCCTTGCGCGATCAAGGTTGTGATTTCACTGCAGCACTCGTGGCCTGGTGTGACTTGCATGGGAGCAAAGGGATCGCTCGAAGCGCGAATAGGCAGAGCGAGAAGCCGGACAATCCGGCTCGCTCATGCCTTGATCCGCTATGATTCTGAATTGTGGGTCTCAGGCCACGATTTCCCATTTAACGCTGCCAGCGGCGTTGGGGTTGCTCGTGTCAATCCGTGCCACGAGTTGGTCTTCGTGACTGAGGCTGACAAGGATATGGGCCGTTGCACGCCCAGACACGATCAGGATGTCTTCCGTCTTGGCAGGTGAGCGGCGCGTCAGAATGACGGATGGTTCGATTCCCTGATGCTTGTTTTCTTCGAACTGTTTCATTTCCACATGGATGACGATTGTCTTGTTGACCCACCTGAGGTCGGCAACAACCACTTCCTTGTGGTGCCAGTTCACATCGACAGTTCCGCCGAAAGCCATTCCCATTCTCCCTTGCATACTTCCCACAGCCAGCCGGTTTGGCGCGGCGACAGGGTAGCGAGACTTCTGGATTCTGTCGAGAAAATAGGCATGTTTTGCTGTTCAATTCCTGCCGGATCGGCTATTGGGTTGTGGAATTTGATCAACAAAAGCAAGTTGGTCGACCTCAAATCGATGCAGACTGTCATCAAACGGGGTCTGGCCGGATTTTGCCAGTTGACAAGTGGAGGAAGGAATCGTAGGTTCCGCATCGAATTTGCGCGCCTCGGCGCGCTTTTTGTTTCGCAAGATTTGGCCGAGGCTTGGAACAATGAAAATCAAGAATTCTCTTAAAGCACTTGCCAAGCGTCACCGTGATAACCGCATGGTTCGCCGCAAGGGTCGTGTTTACATCATCAACAAGAAGAACCCTCGCTTCAAGGCTCGTCAGGGCTAAGCGACTTTTTCTTGACTGTTGAACATGAAACGCGCTGGAAGTTTCCGGCGCGTTTTTTGTTGTCTGTATGCGGTCAGTACTGGTGCTCTATTGTTCTTGTTTTACTAACAAATTGTTGTGGTTCTAGTTCTTTCTCATTGAGTTTTTCCTATATTCTGTTCCGGTGTATATAAAATTCACTTGGTATATCGATCGTTGGATGAATTTTTGCATTTCTGTCCAATATAAATTCCCTTTATCGTAATAATTATATAATCATTTACTGGAAAAATCCCTCTATGTTGTTGCCGATTTGGTCGGCGATGTATGTTTTTTGCGAACGCGATAGGACGTGTCATGACGCTTAAACATCGCATTTGGGGTGTTCTGCTTCTCAGCCTCGTTGGTCTTGTGGTTTTGTCTGGCTCGTTCTATTGGGGCGAAGCGCGGCAGAATCGCGTGCAGGAAGCGACCTCTCTTGCTGAAGAGAATGTGACGTCATTCAGCCTCGCCGAGATTGGTATCAGGCGGATAGGGGCTCTCACCGAACAGTTTCTCCAACATGGCAAGCTCGCGCAGGTCGAGCAAATGAAAGAGATTGCTGCTCGCAGCAAACAGTCTTTCGGTAGCATTGGGAATTATGCCTCCAAGCTTTCTGCCTATGTGGATGACGTGCTTGCCGGGTCCATGCAGATTGTGGAAGCCCGGAAGATTGCGGGTCTCTCGGAGGAAGAGGGCCTCAAGGGGCAGCTGCGCTTGGCGGTTAAGACGGTTGAAGCAAAGCTGGGCGATTTCAGCAAGGACAATCCTGACGTTGTTATTGATGCGATCATGGTCAAGATGCTGATGCTCAGACGCCATGAGAAGGACTATATGCTTCGTCAGGAAGAGAAGTATATCGAGACCTTCAACAAACGCATCGGCGAATTCTACGAGGTGCTTGAGGCCTCGGCGGTGCCAAGCAGCCTGAAAAGCGATGCCGTTCCCCTGATGCAGGACTACGACGCCAAATTTCAGCAGTGGGTCAAGGCGAACCAGACCGTGCTGGCTCAGGTCGATGCCTATCGCAGCCACATGACCGAAATTTCCAGCGAACTTTTGGACTTGCGACGCTCTGCCATACAGGTTCTGGCTGACGCGCGCGAAGAGCGCCGGGTCATTGAGGCAAATGTCAGCATGTGGGTGGTGGGTATCATCGTTGCGATGACGGCTCTTCTCCTTGTCGGGGGTATTCTGGTCATTCGCTCGATCACCAAACCGATCCACAATGTGACGAATGCGATGAATGAAATCGCAAAGGGTAATCTGGAAACAGAGATCCCGGTCAGCAAGCAGAAGGATGAAATCGGCGAGTTGTGCAAAATTGCGGCGCTTCTGCATAGCAATGTGAAGGCGCAGAAGGAAATGGAAGCCGAAGAAGCGATCAAGAAGCAACGCGCCGAGCAGGAAAAGCGTGCCATGATGCAGCAGCTAGCGGACGAGTTCGATACTCATATCAGTGGTATCGTTGATGCTGTGTCCCAATCTTCCTATCAGCTTAATGCCACCGCGCAGGCGATGGCTTCTGTCGCCGAGAAGACCGAAGGCGAGGCGACCTCTGCCTCGGCTGCCTCAGCCCAGACCCTGAGCAATGTGCAGACGATTGCATCTGCGACAGAAGAGATGACGTCGTCGATCGCGGAGATCAGCCAGCAGATCGGGCTGGCTTCTGTGGCCGCGCAAGAAGCGGTTGGCAAGGTTGGCAGTACTAGGCCGTAAACTCATAAAAGTTGTTTGATTTCAGTCGAGATTGTGATTCAAGGGTTCCAGACTAAGGAGCCTCGCATGACACGCCGTCGTTATGAATTAACCGACTTTGAATGGTCCGTTATCGAACCTTTGTTGCCGAACAAATCTCGGGGTGTTGCCCGTGTTGATGATCGTCGGGTGCTGAATGGTATCCTTTGGCGTTTTCGCACAGGTTCACCCTGGGCCGATATCCCCGAACGATATGGTCCTTATACGACCTGCTACAATCGGTTTGTCCGTTGGCGTAAAGCTTGTATCTGGGATCGACTTCTTCAAGCGGTTTCCGAGGCTTATGACGGCGACATCATCATGATCGATAGTTCTTATGTTCGGGTCCATCAACACGGTGCCACGGCAAAAAGGGGGATCAGGATGATGGTTGCATGGGACGCTCCAGGGGCGGCTTGACCACCAAGATCCACGCTTTGGTCGATGCAGAAGGCCGACCAATTGACCTGCGCCTGAGTGCCGGACAAGTCCATGACAGTCGCCCTGCTGATGACATGCTCGACATCATGAGAGCCAATACAATCATCCTTGCGGATAAGGCTTATGACAGTAACGCCATCCGGGCAAAAGCCAAAGAACGGGGCGCTTGGGCGAATATCCCGCCCAAACGAAATCGCAAGGCATCCGTGACCTTTTCAAAATGGGTCTATAAACAGCGCAATGCAGTGGAGCGCTTCTTTAACAAAATCAAGCAGTTTCGCGCCATCGCCACCAGATATGAGAAGAACCCGCTAAACTTTCTGGCTGCTATCAAACTCGTCGCAGCACTTGTCTGGATCAGAAGTTTATGAGTCTACGGCCTAACGGGCAGATGCAGTCTCTTGCCGCGACGGCCAGCAAGATCGGTGAAGTCGTCGAGATGATCTCGACGATCGCGGAGCAGACCAACCTTCTGGCGCTTAACGCGACCATTGAATCGGCGCGGGCCGGGGAAGCGGGCAAGGGCTTTGCGGTCGTTGCCGGTGAGGTCAAAGCTCTGGCCGGACAGACCTCGAAGGCAACGGAACAGATTTCCCGACAGATTGCGGAAATTCAGGCAGCGACGAATGTCGCCACGCATTCCATCGAGGACGTCAGCACCGTTATTCAGAAGGTGGAGGCCATTTCTACTGCGATTGCCGGGGCTATCGAGGAACAGAATGCGACGGCTCAGGAAATCGCTGGCAGCATCAATCAGGCTGCGCGTGGCAGTGAAATGGTCAATGCCAACGTGAATCAGGTCTCGATTGCCTCCAGAGATGCAGGTGCTGCTTCGGACAATGTGGTGACGGCGGTCAAGGAGCTTGGTAGCCAGTCGAGCCTTCTCAAGGATAAGGTGTCGAGCTTCATCGCGCGGGTTCGCGCCGCCTAGCACTAAGCTTTGTCGTTCCGAAAATCAAAAAGGGCCGGTCTGGTGACCGGCCCTTTTCTGTTTGATCCATTGGGCGGGGCTCAGATGCCGCCAAGGCCGTCGCTACCGACAAAGGCGATGCGCAGCATGTTGGTGGCGCCGGGGGTGCCGAGCGGTACGCCTGCGGTGATGATGACGCGCTGACCCGGTTTGGCAAAGCCTTCGGAATAGGCGGTGCTGCAGGCGCGGTCGACCATCTGGTCGAGGGTGCCGGCGTCCTCAGATACGATGCAGTGCAGGCCCCACACCAGAGACAGGCGACGCGCGGTGGCGTTGATCGGGCTCAGGGTGATGATCGGGGTCTGTGGCCGTTCGCGGGCTGCACGCAGGCCGGTGGTGCCCGACGAGGTGTAGCAGACGATGCTGGCGAGGTTCAGCGTTTCGGCAATCTGGCGGGATGCAGCAGAAATCGCATCGGCACCAGTTGCTTCGGGCTCAGCACGCTGAGCGTAGATGATGTTGCTGTAGTAGGGATCCTGTTCCACTTCTTCAGCAATGCGGTTCATCATGGCCACGGCTTCGCGCGGGAACTGACCAGCTGCAGATTCAGCGGAAAGCATCACGGCGTCAGCGCCCTCGAACACGGCGGTTGCCACGTCGGAGGCCTCTGCGCGGGTTGGCATCGGTGACGTGATCATCGATTCGAGCATCTGGGTCGCAACGACGACCGGCTTGCCAGCCTGACGGGCGGCGCGGGTGATCTGCTTCTGTGCGCCGGGGACTTTCTCGAGCGGCATTTCCACGCCAAGGTCACCACGGGCGACCATGATGGCATCGGATAGCTCGATGATCTCGTTGAGGCAGGCAACGGCCTGCGGCTTTTCGATCTTGGACAGAATGCCGGTGCGGCCGCGGGACAGCTTGCGTACTTCGGCAACGTCTTCGGGACGCTGTACGAAGGACAGGGCGATCCAGTCCACTTCGGCTTCTACGGCAGCATCAAGGTCCGACCGGTCTTTCGGGGTCAGGGCCGAGAAGGACAGGGTCGAATCCGGAAAGCTGATGCCCTTGCGGTTGGAGATCTGGCCGCCGGTAACGACTTCGGTGTGGATGGCGTCAGCTGCGGTGCCGATGGTTCTGAGGCGAACCTTGCCGTCGTCCAGCAGCAGAATGTCGCCTTCCTTGACGGAGCCGAAAATTTCGGGATGCGGCAGTTGCACGCGGGTGACGTCGCCTTCCTTGTCGGACATGTCGAGGGTGAAGCTGGAGCCGTTCTCAAGCGTCACCTTGGTGTCTTTGAAGATGCCAAGGCGGAGTTTGGGGCCCTGAAGGTCGGCGAGAATGCCGATCGGGCGGCCGACTTCCTTTTCGACTTCACGGATTTTGGCGACGCGTTCGCGCAAGGTCGGATGGTCGGAATGGCTCATGTTGATGCGGAAAACATCAGCGCCGGCAAGAAACAGTTCTTTGATCTGTTCCTTTGTTTCAGAAGCAGGCCCGAGCGTGGCCAGGATTTTCACTTTTCGGTTTCTTCTAACAGTCACAACAGCTTTCCTATTCTTGATCGGTCAATTGGACCGTATAATCCTGTTTTCCGGCCGTATCGATCTCGAAGAAGCCGGTGCGTTCAAATCCCCTTGCGACGCATTCTTCCGTGCCCTTGATCTTGAACTCAAGATCTTGCGTGCACATGAAGGTTTCCCCGTTCCACTGTCCACCCTTGTCATAATCAATGGCATGGATGAGATAGCGGTTCTTGACGAGAATGCCCATCAGAACGGTCTCGCACTTGTTTTGCTCAAGATTCCACCAGCCTTCGCTGATCCAGTCGCCTTGCATCTCATAGCCGATTGCCAGACCGATGGTGCTGCTCGTCTTGTTGCAGACGCGGAGGTCTGCCGCTGCGCTGAGGCAACTTGCGGCCATTGCGAGGCTGGCAATCGCGACCGTCCGGGCAAAACGTGATGCTGAAAGTCGCTTTTTATTTTCACAAACAATCATTGGGCTATGCACTATTGTGTTCGAGTGTCGGGTAGCCGCCTTTTGTTTCGCGTTTCACGCCCATAAAGTCAATGAATATTCCTACATTAGTCGAACTTGTTCTGCGTTTCGTGCGGGTTTTTACCCGGACTGGATGGATTTTGAATGCCCTGGGCGTGCCTCCTGACGGTGGTCGCTTTGGCCCGCTTGTCGCAGGGTTCGCTCCTTGATGCATCGTCGACTGAGAGGAAGGTTCGCTGATCACATGGGATGTCTCTAACGAAATAGGATGACGGCTGTGTGATATGCTGTTGCGCAGGACTGGGGCGGAATCGCGACGAAGGGGCTTTGTCTTTCGTCTATCCTGTGCATAGTGCGCAAATCTGAAGGCTGGCTTAGGGACGGGGCAATTCACCCTTGTTCTCGAAAGCCAAACGGCTATTATCTGCGCCTGTTCCCGGGGCGGGCCGTTCCGGGAATCAATGCCATCGGGAAATTGTTTCTGGAAAGCCATGGACGATAGTGAACGCGAAAAGCTAGAAGCTGCCGCCTTTCGGCGGCTCGTTGCGCACCTCCGCGAGCGCAGCGATGTGCAGAATATCGACATGATGAACCTGGCGGGTTTTTGTCGCAATTGCCTGTCACGATGGTATAGGGAAGCGGCTGTTGAGGCCGGTTTCGACATGTCTGAAAGTCAGGCGCGGGAAGTCGTCTATGGCATGCCATATGACGAATGGAAGCAATCCCATCAACGCGAAGCATCCAAAGAACAGCTTGAAGCTTTCACAGCTATTCACGAACAGGGTTGATCCTGTCACAGAAAAAATGATTTAGAGAGCGATCAGTGTCCGCCCGCAGGCTAACTCGGAACTGGCGGGTCATGATCGAGATGTGGAGTTTAGAATGTCAAATGCTGGTGGAGTGGCTGCAGATCAGCTGCGTGCGTTCGTTGAGCGTATCGAACGCCTCGAAGAAGAAAAGAAGGCGATTGCCGACGACATCAAGGATGTCTATGCGGAAGCCAAGGGCAATGGCTATGACGTAAAGGTTATGCGTCAGATCGTGCGGATGCGCAAACAGGACAGCAACGAACGGCAGGAAATGGAGGCCCTTCTGGATCTCTATCTTCATGCCCTCGGTATGGCCGACAGCGTCGAATAGGCGCTTTCAGGCTCATTCGTGATATCACGTGCAAAACCCTGCCTTGATGGTGGGGTTTTGTTTTGTCTGGCTTTTTTTGAAAAATGCGCTGTGAGCAGCGGCAAGAATGGACTTGATTGGTAAATTCTCGTCGTATAAAGATATCTTTATATGTTTGAGGGTATCCATGCTTGCACTTGAAGAAATGGTTGGTTTGTTGAAGGCCAGTGGCGAGGTGACGCGATTGCGGCTGCTTGCGCTGTTGGCGGAGGGGGATCTGTCGGTCAAGGACCTGACGGCGATCCTCAATCAGAGCCAGCCGCGTATTTCGCGCCATCTGAAGCTTTTGTACGAGGCCGGGCTGGTTGAGCGCCTGCCCGAAGGCGCATGGGTCTATTATTGCCTGACACAGGATGAAGCCAAGAGCGATCTGTTGGCCGCATCCCTCAAGCTTCTGGATCGCAGCGATGTCATGCTGCGCCGGGATCTGGAGCGCCTGCATCAGATCAAGGCCACCAATGCCCAACAGGCTGCGGACTATTTCCAGTTCAATGCGGAGCATTGGGACGAACTGCGCCGCCTGCATGCGCCCGAAAGCGCAGTGGAAGCCGCGATCGTCTCTGCTCTCGGGGACGCGCCGGTCGAGCGTCTTCTTGATCTTGGTACCGGCACCGGCAGCATCCTGTCCCTGTTGGCAGGAATTTGCCGTCAGGGCTTGGGGATCGACGTCAACCGGCCCATGCTGGCGATTGCCCGCTCGCGGCTGGATGGCCCCAATCATGGCCATCTTCATGTCCAGCAGGGTGATATCCTTGATTTGGCGTCTCTTGATCGCCGGTTCGATCTCGTCACCCTGCATCAGGTGCTTCATTATCTTGATGATCCGGCGGCGGCCCTGTTTGAAGCGGCCAATGTCATGGTGCCTGACGGGCGGATCCTGGTGGTCGACTTCGCACCACATGATCATGAATTCTTGCGAAAGGAACATGCGCACAGACGATTGGGATTCTCCCATGACGTCATGCGCCGCTGGATGGAGCAGGCAGGCTTCACCGTTGAGCTAGCTCGGGATCTTCAGCCCGAGATGATGCCCGATGAGGCCTATTCGGCACAGTTGACCGTGACCATCTGGCTGGCCAGAAAGACCGGTGAAACGGGGCGCCGAACCTGACACCTCCCAGATATTCCAAGTCGGTCATTCCTCGGATGGCCGCTCAGATTTGATCAACAGACTTCCGGTATTATGGTTCCTTCCACTTCATAGCCGGACGGGTCTGGTCCAGACGAAAGAAATATGATGACACCCAATGCTGAACGCAGCGGTCGCAGAAGCCGGTCCGCGGACAAGCTGAAAATCTCCTTCGAATTCTTCCCGCCCAAATCGGAGAAGATGGAGGCAATGCTCTGGGAAAGCGTGCAGCGCCTTGCGCCTCTGGCTCCCGAGTTCGTCTCGGTCACCTATGGGGCGGGCGGCTCCACCCGCGAGAGGACCCATGCCACGGTCGAGCGCATCATCAAGGAAGCAGGCATTCCGACGGCGGCGCATCTGACCTGTGTCGGGGCGACCAAGGAAGAAGTCAACGACGTCATCCGCTCCTATGGCGAGATCGGTGTGAGGCAGATCGTGGCCCTGCGCGGCGATCCGGCTGACGGTGTGGGCAGCAAATATGTGGCGCACGAGGGCGGCTATGCGGGCTCACCCCAGCTTGTTGCCGGGATCAAGGAGCTCGGCGAATTCGATGTTTTCGTCTCGGCCTATCCAGAAAAGCATCCCGAAAGCCCCGACTTCGCGACGGACATCGAGCTGTTGCGCCAGAAGGTGGACGCAGGTGCGACCAAGGCGATCACGCAATTCTTCTTTGATAATGACCTTTATGAAGCCTATGTGGAACGGGTGCGCCGGGCAGGGATCTTCATTCCCATTGTGCCGGGTATCATGCCGATCCACAATTTCACGCAAGCTGCAGGCTTTGCCACCAGAGCCGGAGCAAGCGTGCCACAGTGGCTCGCCAACCGGTTCGAAGGCCTTGAGGACGATCCGGACACGCACCGGCTGGTGTCTGCCGCGATGGCTGCCGAGCAGGTGGAGGATCTCCATGCACGGGGCGTTGACGAGTTTCACTTCTATACGCTGAACCGCGCCAATCTGGTCTATGCCATCTGTCATCTGCTCGGTATGCGGCCGGTCAAGAAGGCGGTTGGCGCCTGAGAGCGCCATACAAAAACACAGAATGAAACACATGCGAGGCGAGAGGCCTCGCACCTCTTTGAGAGTGAAGGAAGAAGCCTATGCCGAGCCTGCCACTGAGCCCGTCCTTTGATCAGCTGACCCGCCTCGCTGCGGAGCGTATCCTCATCCTCGATGGTGCGATGGGCACGATGATCCAGCGTCTGGGATTGTCGGAAGAGGATTTTCGCGGCGAACGGTTCAAGAGCTGGAATCAGGATCTCAAGGGCAACAACGATCTGTTGTCGATCACGGTGCCTGATGCCATTCGCGACATTCACCGGCAGTATTTCGAGGCCGGGGCGGATTTTGCCGGAACCAACACTTTCTCCTCGACCACGATTGCGCAGGCCGATTATGCCATGGAGCATCTGGCCTATGAGCTGAACGTGGAAGGGGCACGGCGAGCCAAGGAAGCGGCCGACGAGGTGATGGCCAAAGAGCCGGGACGGCAGTGCTTTGTGCTTGGGGCCATGGGGCCGACCAACCGGACCGCCTCCATCTCGCCGGACGTGAACAATCCGGGTTTCCGGGCCATTTCCTTTGATGAGCTGAAAGACGCCTATCGCGAAGCCGCTCGCGGCCTGTTGGATGGCGGGGCTGATGCGCTGGCGGTCGAGACGATCTTTGATACGCTTAATGCCAAAGCTGCCCTGTTCGCGATCGAGGATGAATTCGAGGCGCGTGGTATGCGCTGGCCGGTGATCATTTCAGGCACCATCACCGACAAGTCGGGACGGACTCTGTCCGGCCAGACCGCTGAGGCCTTCTATCACTCGGTTCGCCACGCAAAACCCTTCGCCGTGGGCCTCAACTGCGCCCTTGGTGCGGCGGAGCTGCGCCAGCATGTGGACGCGATCTCCCGCGTTGCCGAGACGCTGGTTTCGACCTATCCGAACGCCGGTCTGCCAAACGAATTCGGTGAGTATGACGAGAGCCCGGAACATATGGCCAGCATCATCGACGGCTTTGCACGCGATGGTCTGATCAATATCGTCGGTGGCTGTTGCGGCACGACGCCGCCGCATATCAAAGCGATTGCCGACACGGTGAAGAAATACCCGGTGCGCAATGTCCCCGAGATCCAGCCTTACATGCGTCTGTCGGGTCTGGAGCCCTTCACGCTGACGCCTGAGACGAATTTCGTCAACATCGGTGAACGCACCAACGTGACCGGATCGGCCAAGTTCCGCAATCTGATCAAGGACGGCAATTATGAAGCCGCGCTCGATGTTGCCCGCCAGCAGGTGGAAAGCGGCGCGCAGATCATTGACGTGAACATGGATGAGGGCTTGCTGGATTCTGAGGAGGCAATGGCCACCTTCCTCCATCTGATCGTCTCGGAACCGGATATTTCCCGCGTGCCGGTGATGGTGGACAGTTCTAAATGGAGTGTCATCGAAGCCGGTCTGAAGTGCCTTCAGGGCAAGTCGGTGGTCAACTCGATTTCCATGAAGGAAGGCAAGGAAGCCTTTGTCGAGCATGCCAAGCTGATTCAGCGATATGGCGCGGCGGTTGTCGTCATGGCGTTCGATGAGAACGGGCAGGCGGACAGCTACGAGCGCAAGATCGAGATCTGCAAGAAGTCCTACGACATCCTCGTCAACGAGGTCGGTTTTGCGCCCGAAGACATCATCTTCGATCCGAACGTCTTTGCTGTGGCGACGGGGATCGAGGAGCATAACAATTATGGCGTCGATTTCATCGAGGCGACCAAGTGGATTCGCAAGAATCTGCCCCATGCTCATGTGTCCGGCGGTCTGTCCAACCTCAGCTTCTCGTTCCGTGGCAACAATCTGGTGCGCGAAGCGATGCATTCGGCCTTCCTTTATCATGCCATCAAGGTCGGACTCGATATGTCCATCGTCAATGCGGGCCAGTTGATGGTCTATGATCAGATCGACAAGGATCTGCTCGAACGCATCGAGGATGTGGTGCTGAACCGGCGTGAAGACGCAACGGATCGCCTGCTGGAAGTTGCCGAGCGCTATCTGCACCAGAAGGGCGAGGCGAAGGTCGTCGATCAGGCATGGCGCGAGCTGCCGGTCGAGAAGCGGCTCGAGCATGCGCTCGTCAAGGGCATTGGCGACTATGTTGAGCAGGACGTTGAAGAAGCGCGGCAAAAGTCCACCCGCACGCTCGATGTGATCGAGGGGCCGTTGATGGACGGCATGAATGTGGTTGGCGATCTGTTTGGCGATGGCAAGATGTTCCTGCCGCAGGTGGTCAAGTCGGCCCGTGTGATGAAGAAGGCGGTGGCCTATCTGATGCCTTTCATGGAAGAGGAGCAGGCAGGCGAGAAGACGAGCGCCGGCAAGGTTCTGATGGCCACCGTGAAGGGCGATGTGCATGACATCGGCAAGAATATCGTCGGCGTGGTGCTTCAATGCAACGGTTATGAAGTGGTTGATCTGGGGGTCATGGTGCCTGCCAATGACATCCTTGAAGCCGCACGTCGCGAGAAGGTGGACATCATTGGCCTGTCGGGCCTGATCACGCCGTCCCTTGACGAAATGTGCCATGTCGCTGCCGAACTGGAACGCGAAGGCTTTGATCAGCCGCTGATGATTGGTGGTGCGACCACCTCGCAGGTGCATACGGCCGTGAAAATCGCTCCCAACTATCACCGGGGGCAGGCAATCTATGTGACCGATGCCAGCCGTGCGGTCGGGGTGGCGACCAAGCTGCTCTCGCGTGACAAGGAAGACTATGTCGCCGACATCAAGAATACCTATGTGCAGGTTCGCACCAAGCATGAAGCGGCTCAGGACAAGAAAAAGCGCCTGACCATCGCCGATGCGCGGGGAAACGGGCTGAAGATTGACTGGGCCGGATATAGCCCGGTGGCTCCCGGCTTCACAGGCACCAAGGTTTTCGAGAGCTATGACATCGCGTCTCTTGTGCCCTATATCGACTGGACACCCTTCTTCTCGACCTGGGAGATGAAGGGACGCTATCCGGCAATCCTCACCGACGACACCTACGGTGAAGCGGCAACCAGCCTGTTCAACGATGCGCAGGCGATGCTCAAGCAAATCGTTGAGGAGAAGTGGCTGACGGCGCGTGCGGTGATCGGCCTGTGGCCAGCCAACGGGGTTGGCGACGACATTGCGATCTATTCCGATGAGGCTCGCAGCGAAGAGGTGGCTCGTTTCCATGGCCTGAGGCAGCAGATTGCTGGTCGGTCGGCCCGGGCCAATGTCTCGATCAGCGATTTCGTGGCTCCGGTCGACAGTGGCGTGAAGGACTATATCGGCGGTTTTGCTGTCTCGACCGGTTTCGGCGAGAGCGAGCGGGTTGCTGCCTTCGAGGCGGCCGGGGATGACTACTCCAAGATCCTGTTGCAGGCGCTGGCGGATCGTCTGGCGGAGGCCTTTGCCGAGGCGATGCACCAGAAAGTGCGCAAGGAGCTTTGGGGCTATGCTGCCGATGAGACCCTGAGCAAAGAGGAGCTGATCGCCGAGACCTATCAGGGCATCCGTCCAGCCGCTGGTTATCCGGCCCAGCCGGATCACACCGAGAAGGAAACTTTGTTCAAGCTTCTCGATGCAGAAGCGGCGACGGGAATCAGGTTGACCGAGAGCTTTGCCATGGTGCCGGGGTCTGCGGTGTCGGGTCTCTATTTCGCTCATCCGGACAGCCACTATTTCGGCGTCGGCAAGATCGAGCGGGATCAGGTGGCTGATTATGCTGAGAGAAAGGGCTGGACGGTCGAGGAAGCCGAGCGCTGGCTGGCGCCGATTCTCAACTACAGACCTTGATGTCTTAGACGTAAGTCTTAAAGGAAAACAAGTATTCGCAAAGAAAAAACCGGGATCACTCCCGGTTTTTTGATTCTTCAGAACTGAGGAATCAAGTGTCTTTTCAAGGGTTTGTTTGACAGCTCAATGCTGTCTGCCAACCGTTGCTGGCATCTCCTCCTAAATAATGCCAACGACGACCGCTGCAACGAATGCAAAGGCTGCACATACAAACATGATATTCAAAGATCTGATCATGTGATTGCTCCTCCTAGCCTTTCCTTCACAAGAAAAAAGTCTACGGCAACTTCAAAAATTGGAGAAGAGAAAAACATGGTGCGGTGCGAATAAAAGCGGTATTTCATATGCGAAATATCACTTAAACCCTTGTCTCTCCTTGGCTTGGCGTGCGACAATTCGAAGACAGAAAAATGGGGGATAAGCGAGATATATTGCAATGCAGCATTCACAAATCTGTCAAGAAGCGCTCACGGAAATCGAAGCAGCTCTACTCGCGGAAGGCCAGTCAATCTCGCCACACAAGGCCGCTGAACGAGCCTTTTGCATGAAGACACCCATGGCCATGATCGGCCTCTCGGTGCCGCAGCAGCGGGCGCGGTTGAAGGTCGGGTACAGCTTTTCCCATCTCGATTTTGAAGAACAACTGCCGATCTGGACCCATGTCTGGAACGCGGCAAACTATCACGAGGCGAAGATGCAGGCTGCTTTCTTTGTCGAGAGGCCAAACAGAACAATCGATCCCGTATGGCTCTGGGATCAGCTCGTGCCGTGGGTTGCCAGTGTCAATTGCTGGGACCAGTCCGATACGCTGTCTGATGTGCTGTCCCATCTCAATGAGCGCATCCCCGACCATACGGCACCGACGCTGGAACGATGGAATGTCAGTGAACAGCCGTGGGAGCGACGGCAGTCGCTGGTGGCGCTGTTGTTTTACTCGCGCTTGAGGGAGAGCTTTCCGGAGCCGGAACTGGTGTTCCGTTTGGTCGAGTGCCGTCTTGGGGATCCTGACTATTATGTTCAGAAGGCTGTGGGCTGGACGCTGCGCGAGGCCTATCATGTCTGGCCCGAAGAGGCGGTGCATTTTCTGGATCGCCATGTGGGCGTGCTGGCACCTGCGGCCTGGCAGGCGGCAACAGAGAAGCTGCCTGCAAAAACCAAGCAGGTGCTGAAGGCGAAGCGCAAGGCGGGCCGAGAGAAAAGCTGAGCGCTGTCGGTTACTGGCTGAGGTGGCGCTTGATGGCCCCTTCGAGCCAGTGGGCATGTTGCAGCGTGTCGCGATCAGCCCGATGGGGGCCGATGACCTGAACGCCGAGAGGCAGGCCGTTGTCGTTCATCAATCCCGGAACATTGAGGCAAGGCAGCCCGAATAGGGTCCAGACGCGATTGAAAATCGAAGACCCGGTCGACTCGAGACCGCGCGGAGCAGGGCCAGGGGCCGATAGTGACAAGATGATGTCGAGGTCTTCGAAATGATCCTCGATTTCCGCGTTGGCGATTCCAGCAGAGATTTTCGCCTCGTCATAGTCGGATGGCGTGATGGTCAGGGCAAAATCGAGGGTCTGCTGCAACAAGGGGCTGAGCAGCTCGGAGTGATTGGTATATTCCCACGCCAGTGATTGCCGCCCCTCATAGTCCTGAATGATCTGGTGGGCATGGAAGGCTGCGATATAGTCGTCGCTCGGCTCGATCTCGACCAGTTCGGCACCCCAGCTCTTGAGGCTCGCCATCAGGTCGTCAAACTTGTGGCGATATTCCGGGTCGGCATCCTGCCAGCTGTGGCTTCGGGCAATGCCGATGCGCGGGTTGGCGATATTCTCATCGACATTGATGGCAAGGTTGCGACCGGTAAGGGCCGAGGCCGCGTAGGCAACGTCCGCGACGGTGGCGGTGAAAAGGCCGACCGTGTCGAGGGTCCAGGAAAAGTCCTTCAGGCCAACCTTGGGGAGGAGGCCCGTGCTTGGCTTGTAGCCGGTGACGCCGCAGTAGGCCGCCGGGCGAATGGTCGAGCCTCCGGTCTGTGTGCCGATCCCCAGATGAGCCATTCCTGCGGCCACCGCTGCGGCAGATCCGGAAGAGGAGCCACCCGGCGTGTGATCGAGATTGTAAGGATTGCGCGTGTTGCCGGGATGGAAGAAGGCAAATTCGGTGGTTACTGACTTGCCGATGAGGGTCGCGCCGGCGTCGCGCCCCTGAGCCACGATGGTGGCATCTCGTTTGGCCTCATGGCCGCGATAGATCGGGGAATTATACTCGGTCGGCAGATCGGCTGTCTCGAAAACATCCTTCACCGCAAAGGCAATTCCTCCCAGTGGAGTATTTAGCTCTGGAACCTGATCAAGGGCATGACCGTTGAGAGAGGTAAAGGCATGGATGTCCCCGTCAAACTGTTGGATGCGGTCAAGGCACTGGCTGACAGCATCCCTTGGTGAAAGCTCGCCAGCGTTGATGCGCTTGCGGGTTTCCAGAAGGCTGATCGGGGCGACACGGTCGGGCGTTTTGCAAGTTTTCGTCACGACTTTCCCTTTGTTTACCATTTCGGTTCAGGATGCGCCCTAAATGAACAGGCTGCAAGCAGGAACCGGACGGATGAGAAACTGGAGCTTAACAATGAGTCAATTGACGCTGCTTGCGGTCGCGTCATTGCTTGCTGGCTGCGCAGGATTCATCGGTGGCGACGACATGGATCAAGAGCAGCTTCAGCGCGAGGCAATTCTGCCGGATCCTGCCATCTCAAACGATTTCTGTCCAATCGTTGAGACCGGGCAAAATCCGGCTGTTGCCCTGCCGCCGATTGATGATCGTGGTGGTTGTGGACATCCTGCTCCATTTTTGCTGTCTACGATCGCCGGAAACCAGCCCGTTGAGCTCAGTCGCGAGGCCACGGTCAATTGCGTGGTGATTTCCCAGCTCAATCGATTCTTCAATGACAAGGTGCAGCCACTGGCCCAATCCTACATGGGCGAGCAGGTAACCGGCATCCGGGTTGCGGCGTCCTATTCTTGCCGAACGCGCAACAGCAAGCGTGGCGCCAAGCTGTCGGAGCATGGCAAAGCCAATGCCATCGACATCAGTGCGCTGACCCTGTCTGACGGAACGGTGCTCACGGTCGATGACGACTGGTCGTCCTATGGCAGAAAGGGGCGCTTCATGCGTGCGTTCAATCGCGAGGCCTGCAAATATTTCACTACCGTGATCGGTCCGGGTGGTGACAAATATCATCAGGATCACATCCATCTCGATCACGGCAGTCATGGCAGGCGCGGCCTCTGGCGGTCCTGTCAGTAGGTCAACTCACTCCAATTTAGAGAAATTTTCGATCAATGGGCCTAAAAGGCGGTTCATTTTTCGTTCTCCCTACTCGCAATACGGGTCGGACTCACCTAGATTGAGACCGCTTGAGCGAAATGAGTGGGCAGCGTTTGATATGAGCATCTGGAGCCAGATCGGCAGTCTTATCGATGAGATACGGCAGAGTGAAGCCATCACTGCCATTGTCGAAAAGGTCTCGTCCGCTGTGCGCGGCATCGGCAGTGGGGTTGATCGCAAGCAGATCACCTTCACGGTCGCGATGATTGCCCTCTCGGCCAAGATGGCCAAGGCAGACGGAGTGGTGACGCAGGACGAGATCAATGTCTTCCAGCGTCTGTTCGATGTGCCGTCCGGTGAAGAGCGTAACGTGACCCGGATGTTCAATCTCGCCAAGCAGGATGTGGCCGGTTACGAGGCCTATGCCAACCAGATTGCCAATCTCTACAAGGACGAACCCGAGGCGCTCAACGACATCATGGACGGGCTGTTCATGATCGCCGGAGCGGATGGGGTCATGCATTCTCGCGAAATGCTCTATCTGGAGAATGTCGCGGCGATCTTCGGTATCCCAGATCGCTGTTTTGAGCGTCTCGTGATGATCCACGTCAAGTCGGACGAGCAGGATCCCTATACTGTGCTCGAGGCCGACCGGTCGATGAGCGATGACGAAATCAAGTCACACTACCGCAAACTGGTGCGGGAAAATCACCCTGACAGCCTGATCGCGCGCGGCGTGCCGGAAGAATTCGTGCGGATCGCGACCGAGAAGCTGGCGACCATCAACAATGCCTGGGGGCAGATCGTTCTGGAGCGCGGCTTGCGCTGACCGTTCGATTGCTCCGGCAATCTTTTCGCTTTTGATTGGAGTGAAGACATGCTGTCTGAACCACAGACAAGTTGCCCTTGCGAGGTCAAGCCCTCTCCCAACTTCGAGGAACGCAAGAACGGGCGCGCCGTGGACATGCTGATCATGCATTACACCGCTCTTGAGGACGACGATCGCGCCCTCGACTGGCTCTGCAATCCGGAGAGCAAGGTTTCCTCGCACTATTTCCTCAATCGGGACGGATCGCTGGTTCAGCTCGTCGACGAGGCCGAGCGGGCGTGGCATGCCGGGGTGTCCTTCTGGCGCGGCGAGAGCGACATCAACAGCTGCTCCATCGGCATCGAGATCGCCAACACCGGTGTCGAGGATTTCACCGAAGAGCAGATGATGACCCTGACCATGCTGTCAAAAGAGCTGATGGCCCGTCACGGCATTCCGCCCCATCGGGTTCTGGCCCACTCAGACGTGGCTCCGGGGCGCAAGATTGATCCGGGCCCCAAGTTCCCGTGGAAGCTGCTTGCCAGTGCCGGGGTCGGGCATTGGGTCGAGCCAGAAAATGTCGCTGGTGGTCGCTTCTTCCAGCTTGGTGACGAAGGCCAGCCAGTGCAGGCGCTGCAGTCCATGCTCGGGGTCTATGGTTACAAGATCGATATCACCGGTGTGTTCGACACCCAGACCGAGATGGTCGTAAAGGCCTTCCAGATGCATTTCCGGCCCGAAAGAGTGGATGGGGTGGCCGATGCCTCCACCATCACAACTCTTTACAAATTGAGCGCCATGCTGCCCGAACTCTGAGACTGGCAAAATGGCGCTGATCACCGATGGCTACAGGTCCAGTATCATGTGGGGCCTGCCGTCAGAGGTCTTCTCCTGTGTCGTCCCGTCTGGTCCGACAGTCTGGGTGGTGCGTTTGCGCCAGTTGCTCATGCCCTCGAAGGTGATCACGTCGACGGGGTTCGTCGAACTGGAAGGTCAACTTGTAGCGGCCATCTGTGAGACGGCTGACGGCTATGATCTCTGCCTTGAAGGGCTGGGCGAGATAGAGGCCGGACGTCCGGTCTCCCACCTGCCACTCGCGTGCTGCCCGGTTGCCAAAGCTGGCAAACAGGGTGTTCCAGTCACGATAGCCATGTTGCTGGGCGACGAGCTCCAGCGCCTTGCTGTGCGAGATCTCCATGCCTTCGCTCTTCAGCTTCTCGCGCAGGAGCTTGGCCTGTTTTTTGGCGTCTTCAGCACTTTTCGGTTTGCTGCTCATGGGTTTGTTTCCTCGTGTGAAATGAACAGGCCCCATTTGTGGCCCCTGCTGCGGGCCGTGCCTGCCAAGACAAGGACTGCGGATGTCAGCAACATGATCTCGGCGAGGGGGCTTGCCAGCCAGATGCCGGTCTCTCCGAAGCGGAGCGGCAACAGGAAGATCATAGGCAACAGGAACAGATAGGCCTTCGAGAGGCCAAGGATTGCCGCATTCGGAGCATCTCCGATGGCCTGAAAGTAACTTGACGTGATCAGCAAGGGGCCGGACAGGAAATACATCGCCGTCATGATTGGGATGATCCGGACCACTTCCGCAACGATCTGTGCGTCATCAACGAAGAGGGCGCCGATGGGAGCGGCAAAGCCGATCAGCAAGACCTCGATGAGGAGGCAATAGCTTAGTGATAGCATCAGGCCGATGCGCAGACCCGCGTTGGATCTGTGCCAATGGGCTGCCCCGAAATTGTTGCCGATGATCGACTGAAAGGCGAGGGCCAATCCCATCAGCGGCAGGAAGGCAAAGGTCAAGATGCGGGTGATGATGCCATAGGCGGTGATCGTCTCGGCGTAATGAGGCGTCCTTGTCATCTGCAGCGATGCGATGATCGCTGTCGAGACGAGCGCCATGCCGAGAAAATTGAGGCTTTGCGGCGCGCCGAGAGCCAGCATCTGTCGCCATGCGGTGAAGGGGGCATGCTGCCAAAGGCAACTTGGTTTCAGCACCGTTCGGCCTCGTTGACGGTAGATCATGACAATCACGAACGCCAGAGCCTGTGCCAGCGCCGTGCCATAGGCGGACCCCGCCACCCCCATGTTGAGAAGGGCGATGAACAAATAATTCAACGCGATGTTGGCGAGTGAGACAAAGAGGCTGATCGCGGCCATCAGGGCTGCCTGCCCTTCATTGCGCAATCCGTCCGAATGGAGCGAGAGCATGAAGAACAGCGGCGAGGTAAAGGCCATGATCCTGAGATAGACGATCCCGAGAGCGGCCAATCTGGGTGAGCCGCCTGCAAGGGTCAGGGTGATGGTCTCACCCCAGATGAGGAACGCGGCGATGAACAGCAGGCTGATCAGGAGAGCAAGTCCGTGCGCTCCGGCAAAGAGGGCCTGCGCCTCGTTGATCCTCTTTGCCCCGAGGTGACGGGCGAGCAGGCTCGACATGCCACTCGAGACAAGAGTCGTCAGGGCGATGATGAGCATCTGTATGGGAAACATCAGCGTGACCGCCGCGAGAGCGTCTGCGCCGACGTAAAGTCCGAGAAAGAGTGCATCCACGACAGACAGAAGTCCGTTCATGCTCATCACGAAGATGGCAGGCATGGCCGTTCTGGCAAATAGGGCGCCAAGCGGGGCGTCCGTGAAGCTGTTGGATGCAGAGAGATTGTTGCGAGAGCTGTCCGATGACATCTCAGCCTCCAATATCTACGCATTTCGGTGTCTTAGATGGGGCTCGCATTGCCACCCGCATGAAATGCATGTGGGGCTGACTGTGTGTGATCGGATCTCAGACTTCACCATGGCCCGAAGGCCTCGCGAGCGGCAGGTGTCTGCAACCTTGGCGAGGATATAGGCCGTTGGGTGCGCTTGTGTCAAGCGCTCTGCTCGTGCCGAAGAAAGCAAAGGGAGCGGATCCTGATGATCCGCTCCCTTGGTAACGTTCCCTTGTACAGGCGCTCGACGTGCACCTTTTGTGCGATCAGGCTGCGCGAATGGTGGAGAGGAATTTCTCCAACTGCTTTTGCAGGCTGTCGGACTGAGTGGCGAGCTCTCCGGCTGCTTCGAGCACCTGATTGGCTGTTCGGCTGGAATCGCTCGCAGCGTCGGTGACGAGACCGATGGCGCTGGTCACTTCTGACGTGCCAGACGCGGCCTGCTGAACGTTCCGTGCGATTTCACGTGTTGCAGCGGCCTGTTCCTCAACGGCGGCAGCGACCGCGGCAGAAATCTGGTTCATCTGGTTGATGGTCTCGGCAACCCCATTGATCGCGGAGGCTGAATCCGTGGTCGAGCCCTGAATTTCCGTGATCTGGTTGGCGATTTCTGTCGTCGCCTTGCTGGTCTGGTCTGCCAGCTGCTTGACTTCGGCCGCAACAACGGCAAATCCCTTGCCTGCCTCGCCAGCGCGTGCTGCCTCAATGGTGGCATTCAGTGCGAGCAGGTTCGTCTGTTCTGCGATGCCGTTGATCAGTTCGACGATGTCGCCGATCTTCTGGGCAGCCGACGACAGGCCGTGGACCTTCTCAGCTGCTGAATCTGCATCGCGGACCGCTACCTGAGACATCTGGTTGGACTGATCGACCTGTGAGGAAATTTCCTGTACGGATGCGGTTAGTTCTTCTGTCGCGGCAGCAACGGTTTCGACGTTCGATGATGCTTCCAAAGAGGCGGTTGCGACCGTATCGGATTGGATCGATGTCTTGTTGGCGTTATCGTACATCTCTTTGGCAAAGCTTTCGAGCTGGCTTGACGCGGACGAAACACTGTTCACGATACTGCCAACAGACTGTTCGAAATCATTGGCCATCTTGTGCAGCAGAGCGCGTTGCTGTTCTTCTGCTCGGGCCTTTTGGGATTCGTTTTCTGCTGTGATGCGACGGTTCTCTTCGGATTGTTCCTTGAAGAACTGGGCTGCCTTGGCCAATTGACCGATTTCATCTTTACGGTCCGCTCCTTCGATGGCATCGACATTGGATCCCTCTGCGAGAGATTTGAGAATACCGACAATCCGTCCGATGGGGCGGGAAATGCCATAGTTGGCGATGATCACTGCAATCACGGTTGTCAACACGATGGCAAGCAGGGCGGTGAGCAGAATGCTCTGCGAAGCAAAAGCAGCCTGTTCGGCGGAGTTCGCGCGCTTGGTGGCCATCAATTCGCCGGAATAGGTGCTGTAGACCTTGACCTTGGCGGTGACGTCTTTCTGTGCCTCCAGTGCCGCGTCAAGCGCAGACTTGATTGCGGCGGTGTCGTCGGGATTGCCTTCTGCCGTCCGGATCATGTCTTCGATGACGGAGAAATAGGAAGTCAGCGATGTTCTGATGTCCTGAAGCTGCTTTTTCTCTTCGCTGTTTGCTGCGGTTTCAAGTTTCGGTAGTCTGCCGAGCATCTCGTCTGCACGCTTTTTGTTTTGCGCGTAGTAGGAATTTGCTTCCTGCGGCTCGGTTGCCAACTGGTAGGTCATGCGTGAAATGGCCACGATGTCGATGCGCAAATCCATCGCCTCGCGGGCTGCTTCTTCGGATAGTCCGACTTGAGAAAAGGTTCGGGAGAGAGATGTCAATTGCGCATATGACACCCAGGCTATGCCCGCAGATGCCAGTCCCAGCAGAGCCAAGACACTGAGCATCTTGTGTACGATTGGGAGATTTTTGAAGGCCATTTCATACCTCGTGCCATGGGGGTACACCTGTGGTTGGTGCTATTAGAAAATATTCTCAATCAAACCAATTAAAGACTGGTTTATTGTTGGTGAATCAGAAGTATTTATCTCGTTGCTTGTTTTGATTTTATTGTTCAATGTTGTGTAATACATCGTTGATGTCGACTTTGTTTTATTTATTTCCGAATAAAATATTCTGAAACTTGAAGCGGGCCTTGTTGGTGCGATTGCGCACTTGCGTGAAACCACCTGTTTCTTTTCAAGCCTTTCCCGATTGATTTTTTGTTTCGCAGGAACGGTCAATTCATGAGCTGGGCTCATGAGTGCTTTCGATTTTTATTAGATTATAAGTGGCGTTTAGAGCCGCTACATTGAGCGCAGTGGTTAGGGACGATGTCGCCTGCGCTTTGAAGACCGATGAATTCGCTTTGGTCTTTGGGCTGTCTTGAACCTGTCTCAAGTTGGTCTTGGACAGATGCCGCGACCGATCCCCGTCATCCGGTCAGAAGGCCTGAGATGACCCGAACCTTACTCGACAACACAAGAATAAATGAGGCCCAATATGATTTTGCAAGAAACCTTTACGCTCTCCAATGGTGTGGAGATTCCGAAACTGGCGCTTGGTACCTGGATGATCGATGACAGCGAAGTCGCTGCCGCTGTTGATGCAGCCCTGAAGCTCGGTTACCGCCATATCGATACCGCTCAAGCCTATGCCAACGAGCGCGGTGTTGGCGAAGCCATCCGCAACACGGACATCGCACGCAAAGAGTTGTTTGTGACGACGAAGCTCGATGCGTCGCACAAGGACTATGAGGGTGCCAAGGCCGCCATCGATGGCTCGCTTGAAACGCTGGGCCTTGACTATATTGACCTGATGATCATTCACAGCCCGCAGCCGTGGGGCGATTTTGCGGGTGAGAATCGCTTTTTCCAAGGCAACCTTGAAGCATGGCGTGCCCTTGAAGAAGCCTATGAAGCTGGCAAGATCCGCGCAATTGGCGTTTCCAACTTTGAGAAAGTCGACCTCGACAATCTGTTGGAGAATACTCGGATTAAACCGATGATCAACCAGATCCTTGCACACGTCAGCAACACGCCGTTCGATCTGATCGACTATTCCCAGAGCAAGGGCATTCTGGTCGAGGCCTATTCTCCGGTTGCTCATGGCAAGATCCTCGGCAACGAGAAAATCGCTCAGATTGCTGCCAAATACAGCGTCAGCGTTCCGCAGCTCTGCATTCGCTACTGCCTGCAGCTTGGTCTGCTGCCGCTGCCAAAAACCGCCAATCCGGATCACATGAAATCCAACGCCGATGTGGATTTTCAGATTTCCGATGCGGATATGGATGTCCTGAAAAACACTGATCGCATCAAGGATTATGGCGATGCGAGCATCTTCCCCGTCTATGGCGGCAAGATGTAAGGCAATTCCGGACCAGATCTGACACGCAAACGCCCGCGGAGTGTTTTCCGCGGGCGTTTCTTGTTGGTGTCTGCAACCGGAAACCAGATAGGCCTCGGTTGCAGACGATCAAGCTGGTGCCAGATCAAGTGAGACTGACATGTCCCCCGATTGTCCCCACCACGCCTACTTGCGACTGGTCAGCTTGGCAATGCTTTTGGCAACCGGCACCCCGTCCTTGAGGCGGGCATCATCGATTGGTTGGCCGTATGCGGTCGTGATCGGGACGATGCCTGCCCAATGATCTAGACCGTAATCTTCCTCGTCATCGATGGGCATGCCAGCGCGGCATTTGGCGGCAGCTGTCTCGATGGTGAGAGCAATGACGGACGTTGCGTTGGCTTCCTTCTTCGTCATCTCTCGTGTTTCATCCCAGCGCCCCGGTGCCAGATGGTCGGTGATGGCGACGAGTGCGTCATATTTTTCCTGCTCATCTTCTACGAGACGAGCGGTGCCATGGATGTTGACGGAGCGAAAATTCATCGAGTGATGGAAGGCAGCGCGCCCCACGACCAGACCGTCGACAATGGTGACGTTGACACACGCGGGGATACCAACCTTCAGCTTCTTGAACATCCGGGTAGCCTTGGCCCCATGGATGTAGAGCTGATCGCCAATGCGGCCATAGACCATGGGCAGGACAATCGGGTTGCCCTCGTCGGCAAACGCCACGTGCGCCAATATGCCCTCATCCAGAATGGCGTGGACCGTGTCGACGTCATAGGTGGCGCGCTTAGTAACGCGGACTTTGTTGAGAGAAGAAACGGGGAAGTCGCCAGAGGTCTTTTGCTTGTCAGTCATGGTCTTTTTAACGCATTTTTCCACCCGACCCGATGAGCCGAGTGACAAATATATGGTTAGTTTCCGCGCGCAACATTGTGCCTAGCCTAATGGCTTTGAGGCGGCGCGGTGGGCGTTGAAGCGGGTCGCTTCAACTGTTGGTCTTGATCATGGTCAAGAATTGGCTCTAAATACAGATCCAAAAGACAAAAGTTTTGAGGGCCAATATGATCGCCGAACAGATCACCCTTGACCGGGCAAGCGATGAGGGGCTGTCGCGCCAGCTTTTTATGCAATTACGCGGTCTGATTGAAGACAGCAAGTTGGCGACCGGGGTGCCACTTCCCCCGAGCCGCAAACTCGCCTCCACGCTCGGGGTGGGGCGTAATACAGTGATATCCGCCTATGAGCAGCTCACCCTTGAGGGGTATCTGGAGACCGACGGTCGGCGCGGCACGAGGGTGAGCAAGGCGACGACCGGGTTCGTGCGGTGGAAGGATCGCAAGGTCGATCCGGTTCAGAACAAGGCACCGCTCCGATTGTCCATCCATGGCAGGAGGCTGATCGCCAACGAGCGCCCCGTCAATCGCCTGCCTTCCTGCTTCCAGACCGGATTGCCGGAGGTGCGCACCTTCCCTCATGACCTATGGGCCCGGCTGCTGAGGCGTGCGGCCCGGCAATTGCTGTCGAGGCCGGAGCTTGGCGGCTATGACGACTATGTCGGGCTTCCGGAGTTGAAGCGGGCCATTCTCGATCATGTGGCCATCAGCCGGGGTGTGGTCGCGGATCCGGAGCAGGTGATAATATTGTCGTCGGCTCAGGCGTCGATGGATCTGGTGACCCGGATGCTGCTGGAGCCTCGGGACATGGCCATGCATGAAGAGCCGGGCTATGGCGGGGTTCTGGCCTGTCTGAAGGCTTTTGATGCGGACATTCGCCCGATCCCGGTTCTCGATCCCCAGACCTATCAGAGACTTCATGAAAGCATCGGGGAACAAGAGACGCCCCGGCTGATCTATGCCACGCCGTCGCATCAGTTTCCCACCGGACGGGTGATGCCGCTTGAAGACCGTCTGTCCCTGCTCGAATTTGCCGCCTCTCATGGGGCTTTTGTGCTCGAGGACGATTATGACAGCGAATTCCATTTCTCCGGTGCTCCGATTTCTTGCTTGCAGGGGCTCGATCGCAATGGGCTTGTGATCTACATGGGCACCTTTGCCAAGTCCTTCATGCCGTCGCTGCGGGTGGCTTATCTGATCCTGCCTCCGGCCCTTGTCGAGCCATTCGGCTTTGGCCTGCGCAACACCGGTGCCGTGCCGTCTCATACGACCCAGTTGGCTCTGGCGAGCTTTCTTGAGGAGGGGCATTTCAAGGCCTATTTGCGCGAAATGACCCGGGTGTATCGCGAGCGACGCGATGCGCTGTATGACGCCCTTTTGGAGACCTGTGGCCCGTTTCTCAAGCCGGTTTACCCCGAAGGCGGCATCCAGATGCCTGCCTTGTTGACGGATGCCTGCCTCAAAGCGGGGTGGACAGACAGCCTTCTTGCTGACCGGTTGACGCGAGAGGGGATGGAATGTTCGGCCTTGTCCTCGCTCTACTGGTCAGGTGCGTGGAAGCCGCAGCAGGGGCTGTTTCTGGGCTATGCGGCGTCGGATGTCGATGAAATCAAGAAGGGGGTGGAACGGATTGCCCGGATCCTGTCTGACGAGACCCCTTGACCTGATGGCCGGAAAAGCTTAGGTCCCTCTCACCAGTCGGTCGGGCAGCCGCACCGGTCGCGCGAAAGCAATCCGGTGAGGAAAGTCCGGGCTCCATGAAAGCACGGTGCCGGGTAACGCCCGGCGGAGGCGACTCTAGGGAAAGTGCCACAGAAAGCAAACCGCCTGATCGCGAGATCGGGTAAGGGTGAAAGGGTGAGGTAAGAGCTCACCGCGCCTTCAGCAATGAAGGTGGCAGGGTAAACCCCACCGGGAGCAAAACCGAATAGGAATGGCGCGGGCCTCGGTCCAGCTTGCTTTCAAGCCAGTCATTCGGGTGGGTTGCTAGAGACATTCAGCAATGGATGTCCCAGATGAATGGTTGCCACGCGAGGGCTTCGGCCCTTGCCATACAAAACCCGGCTTACAGACCGACTGGTATTTTTATCCTCTTGAACGCTGTGAAGTGGCACAGAGCGCCACTTCGGATGTTTCTCTGCCTGACGTTAGTTTCAGGCTGCGAGGGTCACTTGTATTTCTTGATTTCGCCGGACTTTAGGCGTGTGGTGTAGGAATTGAGCTCCTTGCGCACGATGCCCATCAGGAAATAGAGCCCGGTGATGTTGACCACTGCCATGGCAAAGATTGCCGCGTCGGAGAAGTCGATCACAGGCCCGAGGCTTGCTGCCGCTCCAATGATGACGAAGGCGCAGAAGATGAGCTTGAAGACCAGTTCTGAGGTCTTTCCTTCCCCGAACAGATAGGTCCATGCCTTCAGGCCATAATAGGACCAGGAGATCATGGTGGAGAAGGCGAACAAGATCACCGCGATGGCCAGAATGACCGGGAACCAGCTGATCGAGGAGGCAAAGGCGGCGGACGTGAGAGCGACGCCGGTGTTGCCATCGACGGTGGCGATGCGCGAGCCATCGAGAATATACTGGCCCGTCGCGGGGTCAAAGATCAACTGACCCGAAATGGTGATGACCAGCGCCGTCATGGTGCAGATGACCACGGTGTCAATGAGCGGTTCGAGCAGAGAGACGACACCCTCGGTGACGGGCTCATTGGTGCGCACGGCAGAGTGGGCGATGGCCGCAGAACCGACGCCAGCCTCGTTGGAGAAGGCTGCACGTTTGAAGCCCTGAATGAGGGCGCCGACAAAGCCGCCTGCGATCCCGAGGCCGGTGAAGGCTCCGGCAAAGATCTGGCCGAAGGCCCAGCCGATCTTGTCCGCATTGACGATCAGGATGATGATCGCAGCACCGACATAGAGGATACCCATGAAGGGAACGACCTTCTCCGTCACGCTGGCGATGGATTTGATGCCGCCTACGATGACCGCAAAGACTACGGCAGCGAAGATCACGCCGGTGATCCAGCCGGGATAGTCACCGACAAGGCCAGCAATCTGGGCGTGGGCCTGATTGGCCTGGAACATGTTGCCGCCGCCGAAGGCGCCAAGGATACAGAAAATGGCGAAGACAACGGCGAGGATCTTGCCGCCGGGCAGGCCTCGCTCGGCAAAACCCTTGGAGATGTAATACATCGGGCCACCGGAGACCGAACCGTCTTCATATTCGTTGCGGTATTTCACGCCGAGGGTACATTCGGTGAATTTCGACGCCATGCCCAAAAGACCGGCAAGGATCATCCAGAAGGTTGCGCCCGGGCCGCCGATGCCCACGGCGACGGCGACACCGGCGATGTTGCCGAGGCCGACCGTGCCGGACAGGGCCGTGGTGAGTGCCTGAAAGTGGCTGACTTCACCTGCATCCTTTGGGTTGGAATAGTCACCCTTGACGAGTGCGATTGCGTGGCTGAAGAGGCGAAATTGAACAAAGGAAAAATAGAGCGTGAAAATGGTGGCCGCGATCACCAGCCACATGACGATCCAGGGAAAACTGGTGCCCGGAATGGGGGCGAAGATCAGGTTGACGAAGGGGCCTGTTGCGGTGGCAAAGATTTCATTGACCTTGGCATCGATGGACATGGCTTCCTGCGCGTTTGCCACGCCAGAAGCCGCGAGTGCCGTCATCAGAGCTACGGTCAGAAAGGACGCGAATTTAAAAAACAACTGCATATGATTAAACTCCGGGATTGACCACAGTGACTGGGACGGTTGCATGCATGACCAGATTGGCGGTCGAACTGCCGAACAGGCGTTTGGCCAGACCGTCTTCGCTGGAGCGAGAGACGATGATCTGATCGGCACCTTCCTCTTCGGCGACATCAATCAGCGTGTCTGCAACATTGCCGTGCCGCACGATGCCGCGTGCACTGATGCCAGCTTCGGTGAGTGCCGCGACTGCGGGGGTGACGACCCGCTCCATCGCGGTGTCGATTTCCTGAGTGCGACGCTTGTGACGCTGCTCGTTTTCTTCCGGAGTTTGGAAGGAGAAGGGTGACCATTCGATCACATAGGTGACCAGAAGCTCACAGGATCCAAGTTTAGCAGCCAGCTCTTGCGCATAGGTGAGTGCGCGCTGACCAGACGATTGCCCATCCAGCCCAATAACCAATTTTGAAGTCATTTTAGAAACTTTCGTTATGTTGGCTTAGCCCTGAACAAGACGACCGCCGAAACGGCTGGGGTCAAGGCTGTTCTGATCCCCACTTGAACTTCCGCCTTACAACTATCAGTTTAAATTTTTTGTCAGGTCTTTGGGACCAAATTTGGTTAATTATTAGGAAAAACACCTATTTTGGTCAGTCTGTCAGGAAAAGTGACTAAATGGCGTGATTTCCTGTTTTTGATGATTAAGTCTTCAGGGCCCAAAAGCAGATTGTTGGGGCGAAGTCTTCGGTCTCATTCGGGATTGATTTTCGAACATCTGAGCCGGCGCCATTTGTACTTTGTTGCGATCGAGAAGATCGCCAGACATCTGTCGAATTATGTTCTTTCCTGAAGCTCTTCGTCCCGGATAGTTCTTATATTCAGTTTTCTGGACCTATAGGTTGGGCTGATCTTCAGATGTGTCAGACAATGAAGGCTTGTGGGCGGTGGCTAAGCTGCTGCTCTGAGCTATTGCGCCTGCACACAGTGAAATATCCGCGACACACTGGTCGAATGAGCTGAAATAGACAGGGGGTATCTGTCGCTTTGACAGCGGCACTCCGATACATCCGGGTACAATACTTGCCACTTCACCGAGTGGTCCTGCTCGAGCGCTTTTTGTCCTGATCTGAAACGAATCTCAACGCGTAATCTGAGTAGGCGCTGTCAAGCATCGGAAGTTGTATCCACCGAGTTATCCCAAAGCTGTTGAGAATGCGGGAGAGGGCGAATCGCGGCTTCTACGTAACTCTCTGTTAACTATGAATTTATTACAATTCTCGTTGAAACGCCTTTTGCGACGACTCCATGGGAATCCGTTGACGCCCATATGATCCCATGGTATCCCATGAAGGTGCCCTGAAAAATCGTGTCTTTTGCAATGACCTGAATTTTTCTGGTGTTCGAAGCGGCACCGCAAATTGCGGTCGAACGAGTGGCGTAAATCGCGTTTCAAGGCGGGACCAGATGGACGATTTCGTGTCCAAATATGTGAATCGGCTGGATTCAAAGGGGCGGGTGTCTATTCCTGCGCCGTTTCGGCAGATTCTGGCCCGTGAGGGACTGGAGGCTCTCTTCTGCAGCCCGTCTCTCGAACTTGATGCGGTTGATGCTGGTGGACTTGGATTGCGCGGTGCAATCGATACCTATCTGGAGGCCTTCGATGTCTTTTCCGATGAGCGCGAGGTTTTGGCCACCGCGCTGCTCGGGGAGAGTGAAAGCCTCAAGATCGACAAGGATGGACGAGTGGTTCTGAGTGAAACCATCAAGGAGCATGCCGGGATTACGGATTCCGTTGCCTTCATTGGCAATGGCTTCAAGTTCCAGATGTGGCAGCCCGAGAAATACGAAGCCTACAGGGCTGATGCGACCAAACGGGCGCTCGTTCTGCGCAAGGCTGCGGGTGCGCGCCGCCGGGCTTCCTCGGGAGGCGAGGCATGACCGATCCAGCCACGATGACAGGGGCGGATGAAAGTGTGCGTCACATTCCGGTGTTGCTTGATGAAGTGATCGAGGCGCTGGAACCCCAAGAGGGGCAATGGGTGCTTGATGGTACATTCGGCTTTGGCGGTTATTCGTCTGCCATCCTCGACAAGGGAGCCAATGTGCTCGGGGTCGATCGCGATCCGCTGGCGGCGGAGCGTGCTGCCGAACTCAAGGAAATTTACGGCGGTCGTCTGCGCTTTGTCGCAGGCTGTTTTGGCGAGCTGGCAGAGATTGCCGAAGGCGAGGGGCTGTCGCCGCTTGATGCGGTGGTTCTCGATATTGGCGTGTCCTCCATGCAGCTTGATGAGGCCGAGCGTGGCTTCTCCTTCATGAATGATGGGCCGCTCGACATGCGCATGTCGCAGAGTGGTCCGACCGCTGCCGATGTCGTCAACAGTTACGAAGAAACCGAGCTGGTCCGGATCTTTCGTGAGCTGGGCGAGGAAAAGCTGGCCCGTCGTATCGCTGGTGCCATCGCTGCGCGCCGTAAGCAGGCGACCTTTGAGACGACACTGGATCTGGCGCGGGTGATCGAGAAATGCGTCGGACGCAAGCCGCAGCAGAAGATCCATCCGGCAACGCGGGTGTTTCAGGCACTCAGGATTTTCGTCAATGGCGAGCTTGATGAGCTGGTTGACGGGCTCGTTGCGGCAGAAAACAGCTTGAAACCGGGCGGACGGCTGGTGGTTGTCACCTTTCATTCGCTCGAAGACAGAATTGTGAAGCGCTTCTTTCAGGAGCGCTCCAAGACCCATTCTGGCGGCTCTCGCTATATGCCGGAACTGGACCTTGAGGCCCCCAGCTTTGAAATGATCGTCAAGGGTGGGACGGGTCCTTCAGATGGAGAGCTGGCGCGGAATCCGCGCGCACGATCGGCCAAGATGCGGGCTGGCGTGCGCACGGAGGCCGCGTCGCACAGTTTGGATGCGCGCGGGCTCGGGTTGCCCAAAATGCTGGCAGAAAGCCGCTCAGGAGACCCAGTATGAGCAGACTAGTCAATGCCGTTCTCTTCTTCTTCGTGCTTCTGGGGGCCTTCTGGCTCTATCAGGTCAAGCATGAGGCCAAGCTGGAAGAAGAGAAAATTGCCAATTTGCAACAGCAGATCAAGGAAGAAAAAGAAGCCTTGCTGCTGCTCAAGGCTGAATGGAGCTACCTCAATCGGCCCGACCGGGTTCAAGCCCTGACGGAACGCTTCTCCGGGGAGCTGGGACTGAAAGAGGTCGAGCCCTTCCAGATCGGCAAAGCGACTGATCTTCCCGAACGCGTTGAAGGGTCGCCCGTATCGGACAAGGACCAGCAACAGCTCAAATCTCTGCTTGATCAGGCCCAGCCTGCATCGCTGAAATCGGAATAGGGGGCGGCAATGGTGGATGCAACCCAAAATCACGACACTTCGAATTTGACGCGTCATCGGTTTGATTTCGAGGGGGCCAACAAGGTGCGCTCGGAAGAAACCAGTGGCCGAATTCGCTTCTCGATGTTTGCCTTTGGGATCTGTTTTTCCGTAATGGTGGCGCGTCTGGTGCTGCTCGGCTATGCAACACCCGCAGAAGCCAGTCATCGCGCAGGTCCGCAGGCTTCGATTTCCTCTGCACGCCCGGACCTTGTAGATCGCAATGGTGAGATTTTGGCGACGGACATTCGCACCGCCTCGATCTTTGCCGAGCCGCAGCGGATTGTTGATGTTGAAGAAGCGATTGATGCGTTGACCGGGGTCTTCCCGGATCTAGATTCCGAAACCCTGCGCAAACGCCTGACCGGAGATGGCAAATTCGTCTGGATCAAGCGCGAAGTTTCTCCCAAGCAGCAGCAGGCCGTCCATGAAGCCGGGATTCCCGGCATCGCCTTCCTGCATGAAAACCGCCGCTTCTATCCGGCAGGTCCCACGGCCTCGCATATTGTCGGACTGGTGAATGTCGACAATGTGGGCATCGCGGGAATGGAGAAATATGTCGATACCAACGGTCTCGCGGCCCTGCGGGAAGCCGGATTCGCGACCACCGAGGATCAGGAGCCGGTCAAGCTTTCGATCGATCTCAGGGTACAGCATGCCCTGCGGGATGAGCTCTACAAGAGCATGACGAAATACAAGGCCTTGGCAGCGGCCGGGATCGTGCTCAATGCCAATACGGGCGAAGTGCTCGGCATGTCCTCTTTGCCTGACTTTGATCCCAACGATCCGGTCGACGCGAGCAAGCCTGATCACCTCAACCGGATCACCGCCGGGGTCTATGAAATGGGGTCCGTCTTCAAGGCGGTAACTTTGGCAATGGCGCTGGATTCCGGTATGGTGTCGTTGCAGGACAGCTTCGATGCGCGGCAGCCGATTCGTGTGCGCGGCAGCACCATCAGTGACTTTCACGGCAAGAAACGCATTCTTTCGGTGCCCGAAATTTTCATCTATTCCTCCAACATCGGCACAGCGAAGATGGCGCTAAAGCTCGGCAAAGAGGCTCATGAGGCATTCTTGAAGCGGGCCCATCTGCTTGATCGCCTTCAGACCGAATTGCCTGAATCCCGTTCGCCATCTTATCCGTCCAAATGGACCGACCTGTCGACCATGACCATCTCCTTTGGGCACGGTCTTTCGGTTTCGCCCATTCAGCTTGCGGCGACCGCAGCGGCCATCGTCAATGGTGGCTTCTATGTCAAACCGACCTTCTTGAAGCGGACCGAAGAGCAGGCCAAGCAAGTGACTGAGCGTGTTCTGACCGATCAGGCCAGCGCCGACATGCGCTATCTGATGCGCCTCAATGCCACCAAGGGCTCTGGCAAGCGCAGCCGGGTTGATGGCTATCTGGTTGGGGGCAAGACCGGTACGGCGGAAAAGGTCGTCGATGGCAAGTATGCCCACAACAAGCTGCTGACTTCGTTCCTTGCAGCCTTCCCGATTGACAAACCGGAATATGTGGTGCTTGTCATGCTGGATGAGCCTCAGGGGCTCAAAGAGACTTATGGTTATGCCACCGCCGGCGTCAACGCTGCTCCCACTGCCGGTGCAGTTATTCGCAGGGTTGGTTCAATCCTGGGGGTTATGCCCCGATTTGGCCAAACGATTGTTCCAACAGTGGCGGCATCCTTTTAATGCTGGGCCACGTGACTCAGTGAAGACACAGGGCCGGAGTGCTGTTGGATGAACGTTTCAGAGCTGCTGAACAAGCTCGCAGTACCGATGGATCTCGATCTGTCGGAAGAAGTTGCAAAGCTGTCCGTCACGGGGGTGACCGGCGACAGTCGTGCGGTTGAGGAGGGATTTGTCTTTGTCGGCATTCCCGGTTCCAAAGTCGACGGTGCCCGCTTCGTGCCGCAAGCCTTCGCTGAAGGCGCTCTCATCTGCATCATCTCCAATCAATCCGCCCTGCCAGACGGTTTCGATCCACAAGGCAAACCGGTCCTTCGCGTGGAGGATCCTCACCTTGCGCTCGCGAGGCTCGCTAGCCTCTGCTATCCCGTTTCGCTTGAATGGGTCGGTGCTGTCACCGGCACCAATGGCAAGACCTCCATTGCTTCTTTCCTGCGCCAGATCTGGGCGCATGGTGGCAAGGGGGCGGCCAACATCGGCACCATTGGTATCGAGGGACCGAAGGGCAGCAGCTATGGCGGTCTGACGACGCCTGACCCGGTCGGACTAATGAAGAGTGTCCAGACCCTCGCCGCAGATGGCGTTACCCATCTGGCGCTTGAGGCATCAAGCCATGGCCTTGAGCAGAAGCGCCTTGATTGCCTGACGGTCGATGTCGGCGGCTTCACCAACTTGACCCGCGATCACCTCGATTATCACGGCACTTTTGAAGCCTATCGCGATGCCAAGGCTCAGCTTTTCAGCCGCCTTGTCCGGGACGGTGGGGCGGCTGTCGTCAATCTCGATGATGCCAATGGAGCGTATTTTCTGGAGGTTGCCAAAAAGCGGGGGCTGACCTGCTACACCCTTGGCCATGGCGAAGATGCCGATCTGGTCATCCGCTCGATCGAGGTCGAAGGATTTGATCAGAATGTGACGCTGTCTGGTCTTTGGGGCGACGTCAGTTGTCACGTGCCGCTCGTGGGTGATTTTCAGGTCTCGAATGCGCTCGTTGCCGGTCTGATGGCCTTTACTGGCGGGCTCGATCCAGAGATCATTCTTGCTGCGATTTCTACGCTCAAGGGAGCCTGCGGTCGCATGGAGCTGGTTGGAACCGCCGGGCCTGATACGGCTGTCTATATCGACTATTCCCACACACCGGATTCCCTTGAAGTGGCTTTGAAGGCGCTTCGGCCCTTTGCCAAGGGGCGGCTGATTTCGGTCTTTGGTGCCGGTGGCGACAGGGACAAAGGCAAGCGCCCGATGATGGGCAAGGCCAGCAACGATTTTGCCGATTATACGATTGTGACCGATGACAATCCGCGCTCCGAAGATCCCGCGCTCATCCGGGCTGCCGTGATGGAGACCGTAACCAATGGGCTGGAAGTCGCCGGACGTCAGGAGGCCATCACGCTGGGCGTTGAGATGCTGGCTCCGGGAGATATTCTGCTGGTTGCTGGAAAGGGGCATGAGCGGGGGCAGACCATTGGAGACAAGGTTCTGCCTTTTTCCGATCATGATGCCGTGGCCAAGGCGCTCGCCCAGACCGGCAAGGGAGGTGCGTTTTGACAGCTCTCTGGACCGCATCCGACTTTTCAGCTGCCATCGCTGCGACCGCGCAACCGGGAGCCATCCGTGATGTGACGGGTATTTCCATTGATAGCCGCACGGTCAACGAGGGCGATGCCTTCTTTGCCATTGCCGGGGAGCGCTTCGATGGCCACGATTTTGCCCGGTCCGCGCTTGAGGCAGGGGCTGCCGTCGTCGTGCTCAATGACACGAGACAGGCGGATTTTGCCGATCTCTCCGAACGGGTGGTGTTTGTCGATGATGTGCTCAAAGGACTTGAACGGCTCGGTGTCGCTGCGCGCAAGCGGGTGAAGGGCAAGGTCATCGCCGTGACCGGCTCGGTGGGTAAGACGAGCACCAAGGATGCCCTTCGTGCCGCACTGGCCCCGAGCGGCCAGGTCCATGCAGCCGTCTCTTCCTTCAACAACCATTGGGGTGTTCCGCTGACGCTGGCGCGGATGCCTCAGGATACCGACTTCGGCGTGTTCGAGATCGGCATGAACCATCCTGGTGAGATCCGTCATCTGGTGTCGCTGGTTCAGCCTGATCTGGCGCTCATCACCACCGTGGTTGCCGCCCATATCGGCAATTTCGAGAGCATCGAGCAGATTGCCGCCGCAAAGGCGGAAATCTTTGAAGGTGTGGCCAAGGGCGGAGCGGCGCTGATCAATGCCGACAATCCCTTCGCCGAGTTTCTGGCCGGTGTGGCTCGTGACAATGGCATCGAGACGGTGCTGCAGTTCGGACGGGGCCCCGAGGCTGATATCTGTCTTGATGAACTGGTCCTTGGTGCCGATGGATCGGACCTTTCCATCTCGCTTATCGGCGACAGCCTTTCCTGCCATGTTGCGGCACCCGGTGAGCATCTGGCGCAGAATGCGCTGGCGGTGCTCGGTGCGGTTCACTTCGTTGGAGCTGACGTTGCTGCTGCCTCTGCCGTGCTCGGGTCGCACGGTGCGACAAAGGGCCGGGGGGAACAGCACCAGTTGTCAGTGGATGGCGGCTCGGTGCTGTTGATTGACGAGAGCTACAATGCCAATCCATCCTCTGTTGCCGCGGCGCTTGCCGTTTTGGGCCTCTTTGACGGGGATGGTCGAAAAATCGCCGTATTGGGGGACATGTTGGAGCTGGGTGACGAGAGCGCCGAAATGCACATGGGATTGCTCGCACCGCTTCAAGAAGCCGGCATCGACCGGGTCTATCTTTGTGGACCGATGATGGCGCATTTGTGGGAAGTTCTCCCTATCGCGATGAGAGGCACCTATGCTAAAGCTTCGCTCGATCTGGTGGCCGATGTCCGCGCTGATTTGCGGGCCGGGGATGCCGTCATGATCAAGGGGTCGCTCGGGTCCAGAATGGGACCCGTGGTGTCTGCATTGTTGGGGAATTGATTGGGGAAGCGAGTCGGCATTCTGGTGCCGGCTGGAAAGGTGATGAAACCGGATGTTGATGTATCTAGTAGAGTTTTCAGATCAGATATCTGGATTCAACGTATTTCGTTATCTCACCTTCCGAACCGCTGGTGCCATTATAACGGCGATGCTGGTGGTCTTCCTGTTCGGTCCGGCCATCATCCGGGCCTTGCGCGTGCGACAGGGCAAGGGGCAGCCGATCCGCGAGGATGGCCCGCAGAGCCACCTTCTGACCAAGAAGGGCACGCCGACCATGGGCGGCTTGATGATCCTCACCGGTTTGCTGGTGGCAACGCTTCTCTGGGCGAACCTTTCCAACCCCTATGTCTGGATCGTGCTGTTCGTAACAATCGGCTTCGGACTCATCGGCTTTTATGACGATTATCTCAAGGTTTCTCGCTCGTCCCATCAGGGCTTCTCGGGTCGCGTCCGTCTTGCGGTTGAGGCTGTCATTGCCGGGATGGCCTGCTTCGCGGTTGCCCAGCTTGGCGAAACCTCTTTCTCGACGTCGGTCACCTTTCCCTTCTTCAAGGACATTCTCCTCGATCTTGGCTGGTTCTTCGTTCCCTTCGGTCTGTTCGTGATTGTCGGGTCGGGGAATGCGGTCAACCTGACCGACGGTCTTGATGGGCTGGCCATCGTGCCGGTGATGATTGCCAGTGCTACCTTCGGCCTGATTGCCTATCTATCGGGGAACGAGATTTTCGCTGACTATTTGCAGATCCATTATGTGCCGGGCACCGGTGAGCTTTTGGTGCTCTGCGGGGCCATGGTTGGGGCCGGTCTCGGTTTTCTCTGGTTCAACGTGCCGCCTGCGGCCATTTTCATGGGCGATACGGGCTCTCTGGCACTGGGCGGGATGCTTGGCGCGATTGCTGTTGCCACCAAACACGAACTGGTGCTGGCGATTGTCGGCGGTCTCTTCGTACTTGAGGCGGTTTCAGTGATCATTCAGGTTGCCTCCTTCAAGTTGACCGGGCGACGGGTGTTCCGGATGGCGCCGATTCATCACCATTTCGAGCACAAGGGCTGGACCGAGCCACAGGTCGTGATCCGTTTCTGGATCATCGCCGTCATTCTTGCCCTGATCGGTCTCGCAACCCTCAAGCTTCGCTAAAAGATCTTCAGGCACTTACGGCCTGTTCCGGCTCGCTGCCCAACATCAAAGACCCGCTTCGGGTGATAAATGAGAGACTGACATGATCCCGATTACGATCTTCAAGGACCAGACGATTGCGGTGTTCGGGCTTGGTGGTAGCGGGATTGCGACGCTCGAGGCGCTCGCCGCCGGTGGGGCGAAGGTGCTCGCCTTTGATGACAATGAAGCCAGCCGAGAAAAGGCCGCTGCCGTCGCCGGAGTCGAGATCGTCGATCTGCGCGAGGCGGACTGGTCAAGCGTGGCGGCGCTGGTTTTGGCGCCGGGCGTACCACTGACCCATCCGAAGCCGCACTGGAGCGTGGAACTCGCCAAAGAGGCCGGGGTCGAGATTATCGGCGATATCGAGCTGTTCTGCCGCCAACGTCATGAGGACGGGCAGGATTGCCCCTTCATCGCGATCACGGGCACGAACGGAAAATCGACGACCACGGCTCTCGTTACTCACCTCTTGCGTGAGGCGGGTATGGATGTGCAGATGGGCGGCAACATCGGAACGCCCATTTTGGCGCTTGAGCCCTTTGCTGCCGAGCGGATCTATGTGATTGAGGTGTCCTCGTACCAGATCGATCTGGCTCCGGGGATCGATCCGTCTATCGGCCTGCTGCTCAACATTTCCGCCGATCATCTGGACCGGCATGGGGATCTGACCAACTACGCGCGGATCAAGGCGCGGCTGGTGGGGGCTTCCGAGATGGCAGTGGTTGGGCTTGATGATCGCCTGACGGCCAACATCGCCTCGCAATTGCGCCTCAAGGGCCGGGCCGTGGTGACCATTTCCGGTTTTGGCAACGAGCGGGCGATGATGGCAGCCCCTGACGGGGTGCTGCAAAGCATGGAAGGGGACTTCCTGTTCAATCTCGACCAGGCGCGGGCCCTGCGTGGCACGCACAATGCGCAGAATGCTGCGGCGGCTGTCTCGGTTGTTCGTCAGCTCGATGTACCCCCTGCGGTCCTGTCGCGCGGGCTGATATCCTTTGGTGGTCTTGAACACCGGATGGAAGAAGTCGGCGCCAAGGATGGTCTGCTGTTCATCAACGATTCCAAGGCAACCAATGCCGACGCAGCGTCCCGTGCGCTCAATTCCTTCCGCTCGATCTACTGGATTGCCGGTGGTCTTGCCAAGGAAGGCGGTATTGAAACACTGGTCGATTATTTCGACCGGATCGAGCATGCCTATTTGATCGGAGATGCCGCAGAGGCCTTTGCCGAGACCCTTGGCAAGAAGGGCGTGACGCTCAGCCAGTGCGGCTACATGGATGTCGCGCTTGCCCGTGCTGTTGAAGATGCGAAAGAATCGGACAATGCTGGAAAGGAACGGGTCATCCTGCTGTCCCCTGCGTGCGCTTCCTTTGACCAGTTTCCCAATTTCATGCGTCGAGGTGATGCGTTCCGGGAGGCCGTTCAGACCTATCTGGAAAGCGGTAGCGTGCCGGTCGACCCGGCTCATGGAGGGTGAGAGGGTTTAGATGCGGCGCACACGAAAGAATATGCTGACCGAATGGTGGTGGACGATCGACCGGCCCATGTTGCTGGCGCTCGCGCTGCTGCTGTTTGCCGGTCTCGTTCTTTCGATGGCAGCGAGCCCTGCCGTCGCGGAGCGTCTGGGGCTTGAACCCTTCCACTTCGTCAAGCGCCACCTCTTCTTCATTCCCCTTGCAATCGGGCTGATGATCAGCCTGACCTTCCTTGAGCCAAGGACCATCAGGCGCGTTGCGCTCTATGTTCTCATCGCCTCGATTGTCGGCATGGTGCTGACGCTGGTGATGGGGTTCTCTGCCAAGGGCGCGCAGCGCTGGATCATCATTGCGGGTTTTTCCATCCAGCCGTCGGAATTCATGAAGCCTGCCTTTGTGGTGCTGGCCGCCTGGCTGTTCGCCGAGAATGATCGGAGGCCGGAGATTCCAGGCAACCTCTTCTCGATCGTGCTGTTCATGATCATTATCGTGCTGCTGGTCGCGCAGCCGGACATCGGGCAGACGATCCTCATTGGCATTGTCTGGGCCGGGCTTTTCTTCATGGCGGGCATGCCGCTGTTCTGGATCTTCCTTTTGATGGGGCTGGGGGTCGGCGGGCTGACCGTTGCCTATTTCTTCGTGCCGCACGTGACGGGCCGCATCAACCGCTTTCTTGATCCCTCGACCGGTGACACCTTTCAGGTCGACACCGCAATGGATTCGATCATCCGGGGTGGCTGGCTCGGGGTCGGGCCGGGGGAGGGCATGGTCAAGCGGATCCTGCCTGACTCTCATACAGATTTCATTTTTGCGGTGCTTGCCGAGGAATTCGGCATCATCGTCTGTCTGCTGCTTGTTGCGACCTATATGTTCATCGTCAGTCGCGCGCTTTCGCAGTCCCTGAAAACACAGGATCTGTTCAAAAGGCTGGCCATTGCCGGTCTTGCGTTGCTTTTCGGGCTTCAGGCGGTGATCAATATTGCTGTGAACTTGCAACTGATGCCTGCCAAGGGTATGACGCTACCGTTTATTTCCTATGGTGGGTCCTCGCTTCTCTCCGTTGCGTTGGGAATGGGCTTCCTTCTGGCGCTGACAAGACGACGCCCGGAAGTGGGACTGGACCAGAGACCTTATTACGACCCGCGCGCATAGGCTGGGTTGAAACGAGAGAGGGAGCCGTCCGCTTGCGGGACGGGGTGCTCGATGTCAAAAGTTGCTTTGCTGACGGCCGGGGGGACCGGAGGTCATCTGTTTCCTGCTCAGGCGCTTGCCCATGCTCTCAATGAACGGGGCTGGACCGTGCATCTGGCGACCGATGGTCGGGCCACGCAATATGGGCAGGACTTTCCTGCCGAGAGCATCCGGATCATCCCGTCGGCGACGCCTTCGGTCAAAAATCCCGTTGTTCTGGCAAAGGCCGTGCTGAAGCTCGCCAAGGGCTATCTAGTTGCCCGTCAGACGATCAAGGAACTCAAACCTGACATCGTGGTTGGTTTTGGGGGCTATCCGACGGTCCCGCCTATGCTCGCCGCTCGCACCATGGGTGTGCCCTCCTGCTTGCATGAACAGAATGGCGTTCTGGGACGAGCCAACCGGTTTCTCGCCAAGGGCGCAAGCGCGATTGCCGCGAGCTTTCCCATCGTCAAGGGCGGGGAAGGTCTGGAAGACAAGGTGACGTTGACGGGCAACCCGGTGCGCCCGATGGTCGAGGAAGCCGCCAAGCAGTCGTTTGAGCCGTTGAGTGACGAGGGCGATATCCGCATCGTGGTGTTCGGCGGATCGCAAGGGGCGCGGTTCTTTTCAGAATATATGCCGGGTGCCTTTGGCCGCTTGCCCAAGGAAATGCGGGATCGCATTCGCCTCATTCAGCAATGCCGGCCCGAGGACCTTTTGAAGGTCAAGGTTGGTTATCGTGAGTTGGGGCTGCAGGCTGAGCTGGCGCCTTTCTTCTCCGATATGCCCCAAAAGATCGCTGATGCGCATCTCGTCATCTGCCGGTCCGGTGCTTCGTCGGTCGGTGAGATTGCTGCCATCGGTCGCCCGTCGATCCTCGTGCCGCTGCCCGGTGCACTTGATCAGGACCAGAAGGCCAACGCCGATGTGCTGGTCAAGGCAGGCGGGGCTTGGGTTCTGGAGCAGCGCGGGCTGAGACCCAACGACATTTCAGACATTATGGAAGACTTGTTCGCCAACCCCGAAAAACTGTCTGCTGCGGCCGAGGCTGCGCGGGCGGAAGGAAAGCTTGATGCCGCAGATCGCCTTGCCGATCTGGTCGAGGGGCTGGCCAAACCTCTAGGAGACGCCAAATGAAGATGCCACAGAATATTGGTCCGGTGCATTTCGTCGGGATCGGCGGGATCGGCATGTCGGGTATTGCCGAGGTGCTCCTGAAGCTGGGCTATGAGGTTCAGGGCAGCGACATTTCCGAAAGTGCCAACGTGCTGCGTTTGCGCGAGAAGGGCATCAAGGTTGCCATCGGCCATGCTGCCGAGAATATCGAGGGCGCCGAGGTGCTGGTCGTTTCCTCTGCCATCAAGTCGGACAATCCAGAGCTGAAGGCAGCCCGCGCCAAGCTTCTGCCCGTGGTGCGTCGTGCGGAAATGCTGGCCGAGCTGATGCGCTTCAAGTCGGCGATTGCCATCGGCGGCACTCACGGCAAGACGACGACGACATCGCTCGTCGCAGCGCTGCTCGATGCTGGCGGCAAGGATCCGACCGTGATCAACGGCGGCATCATCAATGCCTATGGCACCAACGCGCGCATGGGCGAGGGGGACTGGATGGTCGTTGAGGCGGACGAGAGCGACGGAACCTTCGTCAAGCTCCCGGCCGACATTGCCATCGTCACCAACATTGATCCCGAGCATCTCGACCATTACGGCGACTTTGCTGCCGTCAAGGAGGCCTTCACGGCCTTTGTGGAGAATGTTCCCTTTTATGGCTTTGCCGCGATGTGCCTTGATCACCCGGAGGTGCAGGCGCTGGTCGGGCAGATCGAGGATCGCCGCATCATCACCTATGGCACCAACCCGCAAGCGGATGTGCGCTACAAGGACCTGCGCTCTGAAGGTGGCGTGAGCCGCTTCACCGTGGTGCTCCAGAACCGGCAGACCGGTCAGGTCGAGGAGATTTCCGGCCTGTCGCTGCCCATGCCGGGCGAGCACAATGTTGCCAATGCGACGGCGGCGATAGCGGTTGCCCATGAGCTTGAGATTTCGGCGGACGACATCCGGCGCGGCCTTTCCGGATTTGGCGGCGTGAAGCGGCGCTTCACCCGTGCAGGCAGCTGGAACGGGATCGAGATCATCGACGATTATGCCCACCATCCGGTGGAAATCGAAGCTGTCATGCGGGCAGCGCGGCAGGCCAGTCAGGGCAAGGTGATCGCCGTGATGCAGCCGCATCGTTATTCCCGCTTGCAGAACCATTTCGAGGATTTCTGCACCTGCATGAACATTGCCGATTGCGTTCTGGTGGCCGATGTCTATCCGGCGGGCGAGCAGCCTATCGAGGGTGTCGATGCGCAGGCGCTGGTTGAGGGGCTCAAAGGGCATGGGCATCGCAATGCCGCAAGGCTCGGGCCGGCAGACGGGCTTGCCGCCAAAGTGCGCGAGATCGCCGAGCCGGGGGACTATGTGGTCTGCCTCGGGGCTGGCAACATCACCGCATGGGCGAACGGGCTGGAAGCGCAGCTCAAGGCACTGGCTGGTGAGTGACATGGCATTTGATGATCTTCTGCCGCAACTGGGCGACTGGACCAGTGAGGTGCGCGGACGCCTTCAGAGCAATTTCGAAATTGCGCCCTACACCTGGTTTCGGGTGGGTGGCCCCGCGCAGCTCTTCTTCAATCCCAAGGACGAGGCGGATCTGGCCTTCTTTCTTGAGCATCTGTCCGAGGATATCCCTGTCACGGTGATCGGGCTCGGCTCGAATATGCTCGTTCGCGATGGCGGGGTCGAAGGGGTTGTCATTCGCCTTTCTGGCAAGGATTTCAGTGATGTGACAGTCGATGATGACCTCATCGTCACGGTCGGCACCGCGATGCCAGACATGCGGTTTGCCACCCAGATGGCGAAACAGGGGATTGCCGGATTTGCCTTTTACAAGGGCATTCCGGGCGCCATTGGTGGTGCACTCAGAATGAATGCCGGTGCGCATGGGGCCGAGACCAAGGATCGTCTGATCGGGGCCCGTGCCGTCGATAGACAAGGCCGGACCCATGATCTGACGCCTGAGGATCTGGGGCATGCCTATCGCTTTTGTGCCGCGCCTGCCGATTACATCTTCACCAAGGCGATTTTCCGCGGTGAGAAGGGTGACCCTGACGCATTGAAGACGGAAATGGACGAGGTTTCTGCCTATCGCGAGGAGAACCAGCCGACGAAGGACCGCACGGGTGGCTCGACCTTCAAGAATCCTGAGGGCAAGAGTGCCTGGAAGCTGGTTGACGAGGCCGGATTTCGGGGCTTCAAGGTCGGTGGAGCGCAGGTCTCGGAAAAGCACACCAACTTCCTCATCAACACCGGTGAAGCGAGCGCCGAGGACATCGAGCGGCTCGGCGAAACCGTGCGCGGCAAGGTCCGGGCGATGACCGGGATCGAACTGCACTGGGAAATCAAGCGCATTGGCCAGTTCAAGGATGGCGTCGAGATCCCCCCATTCCTTGATGTATAGATGCAGGTCTCTCAGGCCCGGTGGATTGGTCTGATCCCTGTCTTCACGATAATTGGGGGCAGATTCAGGCGCTTGTATTGTAAAGAGATGTCACGCCATTTTGTTCGGCCCAGGCGCTCAGCGCTTCCGCATAGGAGGGCATCTCTTCCAAAGTGCTGGCACCACCGGTTGCCGCATAAAGCTCGTCGTAGGCCGTCAGCAGCATATTGGTCACCGGATCGATCACATCGTTCCCGCTCATTTCTGTCCCAGTGATGAGCTGGTAGACAAGTGCAGCCTCAGCTTTCGTCGCTTCCCACTGGCTTGAAAGATAGTCACTGACCGCTTCTGCGTCAGTCAGATCAGCACTGTCTTCACTGTCTGTAGCCGCGTCCGAAGTCATCATGCTCGTGTATGTCGAGAGAGCGCTTGAGAGCGTCGAGGAATATCCGCTGTAAATAAGGCTTGAAATACTGGACATGGCATTGCTCACCGTTAGAGCTGGGTCAATGTATGAATTTTCCCATGAACACTGTAAGGAAAGCTTAATAATTCAGATCGATTTGCTGTTGTCTGTCCAATTTGTATTTTTGTTTCCCTTCGGTCTCGCCTTGTTGCGCTGAATGCAGCCTCGTTGAGTTTGAAGGGGTTGATAAGCGTGTGGGTTGAGTGAGAAGCAACTGAGGATTGCTCCGGAAGAGGCTGCTGTGGACGTGCTCACTCATCTTCTGCTTTTTGCACAGCATTCTGAAATCGACGTCGAGAGTGCTCTTTGCAGGAAATGGTTCGCCTAGTTTGCTCGCGGTCCAGTACTGGCTTCCTGTGGGGGCGGCTGTAAAATCCTATTCTTTCACAATGATGCTGACCTTTTCGCCACAGTCAAAAAATTTTGTCCTTTGCTGACGGGGTAAATACGCCCTGCTTATGATTTGTTAGGTTTTTTTAACCATAACTGGATGCACACTATGCAAATTGCATGACCTGCGAGACTTGCCACATATGGGACTCGGTGCCGTGCAATCCTGTTCGAGACAGGGCTTCTGGACGAAATTTATGCCCTTTTTGCGGACGGAAAGGTTGAAGAAATGACGAAACATGTCGCGGTTCTGATGGGAGGGTGGTCGTCCGAACGACCTGTCTCTTTAAGCTCGGGTGAAGAATGCGCAAAGGCGCTCGAAGCGTCTGGATTCAAGGTGACGCGCATTGACGTGAAGCGCGACGTCGCGACGGTTCTCAACGATCTCAAACCCGATGTTGCCTTTAATGCGCTGCATGGTCCCTATGGTGAGGACGGCTGCATTCAGGGTGTGCTCGAGTTCCTCGGCATTCCCTACACCCACAGTGGCGTGATGGCGTCTTCCCTTGCCATGAACAAGGAAAAAGCCAAGGTAATCATGAAGGCAGCCGGTATTCCGGTGGCTGAGTCAAAAGTTATGCACCGTCTTGATGCGGCCAAGGAACATGCCCTTCCGACCCCTTATGTGGTGAAGCCGGTTCGTGAGGGATCGAGCTTTGGCGTGCTGATCGTCAAGGAGGGGCAGGAGCATCCGCCGCAGGAGCTTTTCTCAGCAGATTGGCCCTATGGCGACATCGTTATGGTCGAGCGCTATGTCGCCGGTCAGGAACTCACATGTGCTGTCATGGGCGACAAGGCCCTCGATATTATTGACATCGTCAACAACAAACCCGGCTTCTATGATTTCGATGCAAAATATGCGCCCGGCGGTTCTACGCATATTTTACCAGCCCGTCTTAAACCGAATATTTACGAATATATACAATCGTTAACCCTAACCGCTCATTGCGCGCTTGGCTGCCGGGGCGTGTCTCGGGTCGATTTCCGATATGACGAGACCGCCGGTGATGATGGTGATCTGATCTGTCTGGAAGTAAACACCCAGCCCGGCATGACACCGACCTCTCTGGTTCCCGACATGGCGTCGCATATGGGTTTGAGTTTTGAAGATTTGGTAACCTGGATGGTGGAGGACGCTTCGTGCGACCGATGATGGGCAAGTGGTCAAACAAGACGGATAAAAAGGCAGGTGCTGCGGCGTTTTCCGATCCGCTGGCGCCGCGTGCCTATGCCTATGAGCAGCGCCGTCTGCCATTCTATCGCAGGATTATTCCTTTCGCCGAGGCCTATCTGCCGCGCGGGACCGGCTGGGGGCTGAGTGTCAGCTTCCTCGTTGCGACCTGTCTTTACGGGGCGACCCTCGGCGGAGAGAACAAGACCGCGCTTGAGCGCATGTCTTCGGTTTTCGGGCTGAAGGTCGAGGCGGTTCTGATCACCGGTCAGAAGGAAGTTACCGAGGCTGAAATCCTTCAGGTGCTCGGCATCAACGAAAACAGCTCGCTGTTGACCTTTGATGCCTACAAGGCCCGCAAGAGCCTTGAAGCCATCAGCTGGATTTCCGAAGCGGCGGTGACAAAGCTTTATCCGAACAAGCTTCAGGTTTCGATCAAGGAACAGCAGCCCTTTGCGCTCTGGCAGCGGGGGCAGCTTGTCTCCCTCATCGCCTATGATGGCTCGGTGCTGTCTGATCATATCGATCCGGAATTTTCTGATCTGCCGATGGTTGTCGGCAACGGGGCCCAGCGCAAGGCGGCCGATCTGTTCGAAATGCTGGCCCAGTATCCTTCCATCGCTCGCAAGACCCGTGCAGTCGTCTATGTGTCGGAGCGCAGGTGGGATCTCTATTTCAAGAATGGCGTACAGGCAAAGTTGCCTGAAGTTGATGTCGAGGATGCCCTCGACCGTCTGCTGGCCTTTGACGACGATGGATCGTTGTCGCGTAAGGATATCACGATTGTGGACATGCGTCTGAAAGACCGCACCTTTGTTCGTATGAGCAAGGATGCAGCCGAGCGCCGACGCGAGGCGCTTCGCAGCCTCGGTGCCAAGGTTCCTGAAGAGGTGGAAACATAATGCATTCGCCTTGGAACAAGAGAGAGCGGCGCATCCGCACCCTGACGCAGAAACGCTCTTCGGTGATTACAATTCTGGACGTGGGGTCCACCAAAGTCTGTTGTATGATCGCGCGGCTTGTGCCGCGTGTTGCAGGCGAAGCCCTGCGTCATCGCACCCATACCATTCAGGTGCTGGGCTTTGGTCTTCATCAGGCACGCGGCATCAAGTCGGGTGTCGTGGTCGATCTCGATCAGGCCGAGAATTCGATCCGTCTTGCGGTCGATGCTGCCGAACGGCAGGCCGACATCACAGTCGAGTCGCTGATCGTCAATGTCTCCTGCGGTCGCATTCACAGCGATACGCTGAGCGCATCGGTTTCGCTGAACGGCCACGAGGTGGATCAGCAGGATATTCGGCGTGTGCTGCAGGCGGGTGCAAGTCATCTACTGACCATGGATCGCACTGTCGTGCATTCGATGCCGATCGGCTATTCGCTTGATGGCGGCAACGGCATACGCGATCCGCGCGGCATGCTCGGAGATGAGCTCGCGGTCGACATGCATGTGGTGACGGCCCAGAGCGCCCCGCTGAAAAATCTCGAGCTGTGCATCAAGCGATGCCATCTCGATGTGGAGATGATGGTCGCGACGCCTTATGCCTCGGGTCTGTCCTGTCTGGTCGACGATGAGGCCGAGCTTGGTGTGGCCTGTGTCGATCTGGGCGGCGGAACCACATCGATTTCCATTTTTGTTGAAGGCCAGTTCGTGCATTCCGATGCGATCGCCATGGGCGGGCATCATGTCACGATGGATCTGGCTCGCGGTCTGTCGACGCGTCTTGCGGACGCCGAACGGATCAAGACCCTTTACGGCAGTGCCTTGCTGTCCCTGTCCGATGATCAGGAGCTTGTCGCCATCCCACCCGTCGGTGATGACGATCGCGACCTGCTCAACCAGGTGCCGCAGGCCTCGCTGACCCGGATCATTCGCCCCCGTGTCGAGGAAATCCTCGAAGTGGTGCGGGACCGGATCGTGGAATCAGGCTTCTCCAACCATGTCGGCAAACGTGTTGTGCTGACCGGTGGAGCAAGCCAACTGACCGGCATGGCCGAGACCGCACGACGGATCCTCAGCCGCAATGTCCGGTTGGGTCGGCCATTGGGTGTGGCTGGAATGCCGGAGGTGGGCAAGGGTCCTGCCTTTGCTACCGCTGTGGGTCTCCTGATTTATCCTCAGGTTGCCCAGATCGAGCAATTTGAACGCGTTGCGGTCAAGCCAAGGCTGACCGGGACGGGCGGCTATGTGCACCGTACGATGCAGTGGCTGAAGGAGAGTTTCTGAGTCTGATGCGATTTACGGCGTGAAACATCCGTGAATCGTTGATCGGAATCAAGGGGTTGAGTTATATTGCTGGGAAGTGATTCGACTGCATCCCTGATCAGAATGTTAAGTGAAACTGGGCCGTCTGAGTGTCTACGGCCAAAGATGCGGATTGAGATCGGTAACAATTCGATCCATGCAGTGAAATGAGGGTACTATGACCATCAATTTGAAGATGCCCGACATTACCGAATTGAAGCCGAGGATTACGGTGTTCGGTGTCGGCGGTGCTGGCGGCAACGCCGTTAACAATATGATTGAAACCGGGCTTCTGGGCGTGGATTTCGTGGTTGCCAACACGGATGCTCAGGCTCTGTCCCTGTCACGTGCCGAGCGCATCGTGCAGATGGGCATCGCTGTGACCGAAGGCCTCGGCGCTGGCTCCCAGCCCGAAGTCGGCCGAGCTGCTGCCGAAGAAGTTATCGACGAGATCAATGATCACCTGAGCGGATCGCACATGGTCTTCATCACTGCCGGTATGGGCGGTGGTACGGGCACCGGTGCTGCTCCCGTCATTGCACGGACCGCACGTGATCAGGGCATTCTGACGGTCGGTGTCGTCACCAAGCCATTCCACTTTGAAGGTCAGCGCCGCATGCGGCTCGCTGAATCCGGAATTGAAGAACTGCAGAAGAATGTCGACACGCTGATCGTCATTCCGAACCAGAACCTCTTCCGTATCGCCAACGAGAAAACCACCTTCGCCGACGCTTTCTCCATGGCTGACGAAGTGCTTTACTCCGGTGTTGCCTGCATCACCGACCTGATGGTCAAGGAAGGTCTCATCAACCTCGACTTTGCTGACGTGCGTTCGGTCATGCGTGCAATGGGCAAAGCCATGATGGGGACCGGCGAGGCATCCGGCGAAGGGCGTGCTCTGGCCGCTGCAGAAGCTGCGATTGCCAACCCGCTGCTGGATGATATCTCGATGAAAGGCGCACAGGGCCTGCTCATCTCGATCACCGGTGGCAAGGATCTCACCCTGTTCGAAGTCGATGAAGCCGCTACCCGCATTCGCGAGGAAGTGGATCCGGACGCCAACATCATTCTGGGCGCCACCTTCGATGAAAGCATGGAAGGCATGATCCGCGTTTCGGTCGTTGCGACCGGTATCGACCCAGATCCTGACTGAAACCGTCGTGCCTGCCGAACAGCGCATGAAGGAACTGACCGAGCGTCTGCGTTCGGTTGCTGCTCCGACCTATGAAGACAGCAAGCCTGAACAGACCCACGCTGCTCCGATGGTTGCCGCGCAAAGCGAGCAGGCCGGCGAGGCCGCTGTGGCACAGGCTCTCGACACCGTCGAGAAGGAAATGGACATTCCGGCCTTCACCTACAGCCGCCCTTCTGAGCAGGATCCTGACGTTTCCATCGCTCCGTTCAAGCCGGCTGCGGTCAGTGAGCCGATGATCGAGGAAGAATATGAAGCACCGAAAGCTGCTGCGGAAGAGCCGGTGAACGCCGCCGCTCCGTTCATTCCGCCAGTTGCCCAAGTGCCGGAGAACCTGCATCGCCCGATGCCGAATGTCGATGAACTGCCGCCGATGATCCAGCGCGAGTTGGAAGCCCTGCGCAATCGTGAAAATCTGGATCATCAGGATGACGAGAATCGTCCGATGAGCCTGCTGAAGCGACTCGCAGCTGTCGGTCTTGGCCGTCGCGACGAAGAACATGAGCAGGAAGCCTATGCTCATCACGGACATCCGCAGCAGCATGCGGCTCCCGTGCAGCAGCAGCCCATGGCTCATCAGGCCGTCATGCCGACGATGAGTGCTCCGGCTGCTCCACATGCGCCGATGTCATCTCAGCCTGGCATGCCTGCTGCCGGATCGCCGCTCAATGAGTTCGCTCCGCGCCCGCAGCAGCGTGCGCCGCAGCATGCGCCACATGCTCCGATGTACCAGCCGCAGCAGGGGCAGCTTGATGCTCAGGGACGCCATGTTCCGGCACCTGCACCGCAGGCTGCTTCGCCCCGCGAAGAGGATCAGGTGGAGATTCCCGCCTTCCTGCGTAGACAGGCTCGATAACAGACTGTTACAACTGTGACAGTCCAGAGAAATCCAAAGGCCGGATCCTTCGTGGATCTGGCCTTTATCTTATTGAAATAATGAAATAATTTGTTTTTTGTCGACCGCAAACACAATTTCTGGTCTGTCGTAACATTGGGTAAGAAAGCGTGATTTGGTAAACACATTCCTACCACGTTATTGTTGGCCCTACAAAAAGGGTAGGCGTATCAAATGTCACCGGACTTGGAACCTGGAACCGAATGAAGCGTTCCCTCGTCAAGGCCAGTTCACCAAGACAACCGATACGATGTAAAGGCAGTAAGTATGGCAAATTTGCACAACGCTAAGCAGACCACCTTGCGGGATCGTGTCGTGGTTTCAGGTATTGGTGTGCATAGCGGCAAACCCGTTGAAATGATTCTCCATCCGGCTGATGCGAACACGGGCATCCTCTTTTCCAGATCCGATCGGGCTCTGGAAGTGAAAGGGGATTACACCTCCGTGATCGACACGCGTTTGTGCACGATCATTGGCGATCCGCAAAAGGGCATGATTGCGACCATCGAGCATCTGATGGCAGCTCTGGTCGGCTATGGGGTCGACAATGTGCTGGTTGAAGTGGATGCCGATGAAGTGCCCGTGATGGATGGCAGCTCGCGCGCTTACATCGATGCGATTGATCAGGTTGGCCTGAAGGAACTGTCCGCCCCCCGTCGTTACATCCGCGTGTTGAAGCCCGTTCGCGTGCAGAATGGTGATTCTGTCGGTGAGTTGCTTCCTTACGAAGGCACACGCTTCGATGTGACCATCGATTTTGATAGCAAGGCCATCGGCGTCCAGTCCTTCGATCAGGAGATGACACCGGACGTATTCAAGCGCGAAATCAGCCTGGCCCGGACCTTCGGCTTCATGGCTGACGTGGAACGCCTCTGGGCCGCAGGATATGCCCTTGGCTCTTCACTGGAAAACTCGGTCGTCATCGATGATGAGCAGAAGATCGTCAATCCGGATGGTCTGCGCTATCGCGACGAGTTTGTCCGTCACAAGACACTGGATGCGGTTGGAGATCTGGCGCTTGCCGGAGCCCAGCTTCTGGCGCATTATCGTTCCTACAAGGGCGGTCACAAACTGAACTTCAATATGCTTGAAGCTCTGTTTGCCGATGACAGCAATTGGGAGTGGGTCGAGAGCGTGCCTGCCAAACGCAATTCCGCTCGGGTTTCTGTCAGTCAGGAGCCACCTGCCATACAGGCCGCGATGGGACCGGAAACCAACTAAGCCGACAATTTGCAAGTTGAGCAATGCGGGGTGACCTTGTGTCACCCTTTTTGCGTGCGAGGTATCCTGTTCCGCCAATCGATGCCGTTCTTTCGAAATGGTAAACCGAGGGTGACTGGACAAACCGTCGGTGATGCTGCAAATGTTGTGCAGTTATGGCGGAGTTGCCATTGGGAGATCACATTTTTTCCCAAATTGTAATGTCACTGTTGGCAAATTCAGCTGCTTTCGAGTAAAGACAGTGGCAATGCGCTTGTGAGCTACGTGGAAGTCCGCTTCCAGATAAAAGGGTTTGTATGAAGATGGGGTCTCTTTTCGCTAAACGGAGCCGCTTTGGTTTTGCCTTGGCGCTGGTCTGTGGGCTCGCCGCCTGTTCCAGTACCGACAAGTCCGATCTGGCTTTCGAGGAAATTCCCGCAGAGAAGCTCTATGCAGAGGGTCTCGTTGCGATGGAAAGCGGAGACCGCAAGGAAGCGCGCAGCAAGTTCGAAGAACTCGACCGTCAGCATCCTTATTCAAACTATGCCCGCAAATCCATGATGCTCTCCGCCTATTCGCACTATAAGGGTGGCGAATTCACCGAGTGCATTGCGGATGCCAAGCGCTTTCTCACGCTTTATCCCAGCGATGAAGATGCGCCTTATGCCTATTATCTGATCGGTCAGTCCTATTTCCGCCAGATCCCGGATGTCACCCGCGATCAGGAAGCCGCAGAGCGCGCCATGCAGGCGATGAACGATCTCATTCAACGCTATCCGGATTCGGAATATTCCAACGACGCCCGTCGCAAGATCCGCATCACCATGGACCAGCTCGCTGGTAAGGAAATGCAGATCGGGCGCTACTATCTCGAGCGCAAGGAATATATTGCGGCCGTTAACCGCTTCAAGACTGTCGTGTCCGACTTCCAGAAGACCCGCCACGTCGAAGAGGGTCTGATGCGCCTTGCCGAAGCCTATCTCGCTATGGGGATCACCCACGAGGCGCAGTCTGCCGTTGCTGTTCTGGGGCATAACTTCCCCGAAAGCAAATGGTATAAGATGGCCTACAAGATGCTAACGGACGACGGGCTCAATCCAGAGGTCAAAAAAGGCTCCTGGGTGTCTCGCGTCTTTAGCTGATCGGGTCTGAAACCTGCCTCTTAAGCAAAATAAGCTGGGGAAATGATCACGCTTTGTTCGTGTTGTTCACGCATTGCGCGATTGCTTTTGCCCGCGTGTTTGATAGCATGGCCCGCAAATCCGAGTCAGTGCCTTGGCTGCTTCTGGCCATCCTGTGCATGAGGGACCAATGCTCGCCTCACTCTCTATTCGAGACATTGTTTTGATCGACCGGCTGGATCTTGAATTCGGCGAAGGAATGACTGTGCTGACCGGCGAGACAGGCGCGGGCAAGTCGATCCTGCTTGATTCCCTGTCGCTGGCCCTTGGTGGGCGCGGTGATGGCGGGCTCGTTCGGGCCGGTGAGAAACAGGGGCAGGTTGTCGCGATGTTTGACCTGCTGCCCGATCATCCGGTGTTTTCCTTCATGAAGGAACAGGGTCTCGATGGCGACGGCGACCTCATCCTGAGGCGCGTCCAGAACGCCGACGGCCGCACTCGTGCCTTCGTCAATGACCAGCCGGTCAGTGCAGGCCTGATGCGCCAGATCGGGGAAGGCCTCGTCGAAATTCACGGTCAGCATGATGATCGCGCTCTTGTCGACGCAGCGATCCATCGCGGGCTGCTTGATGCATTCGGCGGTCTTCAGGGCAAGGTCGAGGTGGTCACCACGAGCTACAAGGCATGGCGCAAGGCCCAGAAGGATCTCGCCGATCTTGAACGCACCATCGATGAGGCTCGCAAGGAAGCCGACTATCTCACGGCATCCGTCGAGGAACTGACCGCCTTTGGCCCCATCGCGGGCGAGGAGGAAGAACTGGCGACGCGCCGCACGGCGATGATGCAGTCGGAGAAGATCGCCGGGGACCTCAACGAGGCGTTCGAGACGCTTGATGGCAATGCCTCGCCGATCCCGACGCTGGCGAGCATGATGCGGCGGCTTGAGCGCAAGACCGAGCAGATGCCCGGTCTTCTCGATGAAACCCTCAGCCATCTCAACGTGGCGCTCAACGCCCTCGAGGAGGCGCGTGGCAGCCTTGAGGAAGCCCAGCGCAAGACCGACTTCGACGCCCATGAGCTGGAGCAGACCGAGGAGCGTCTGTTTGCCCTCCGGGCGCTGTCGCGCAAACACAAGATCCCGTCCGATGAACTCGCCGAGCTTCTGGCCAAGATGCGCGATGAGCTTGATGCGCTCGATCATGGGGAAGAGCGGCTTGTTGCCCTGCGGAAGGCGGCGAGCGATACACGTGACGCCTATGACAAGGCGGCGCAGAAGCTGAGCAAGGATCGGGCTGCGACGGCCAAGACCCTCATCAAGGAAGTGATGGCCGAATTGCCCTCGCTCAAGCTGGAGGCGGCGCAGTTCCTCGTCAATCACACGAGTGATCCGGAGGCACGTGCCGCCGAGGGGATCGACCAGATCGAATTCTGGGTGCAGACCAACCCCGGCACCCGACCCGGCCCGATGATGAAGGTTGCATCTGGCGGCGAGCTGTCGCGCTTTCTGCTCGCGCTCAAGGTGGCGATGGCCGACAAGGGCTCTGCTCCGACGCTGGTGTTTGACGAGATCGACACGGGCGTTGGCGGTGCTGTTGCCGACGCCATCGGACGACGTCTGGCGCGCCTTGCCAGCAATGTGCAGGTGCTGTCCGTCACGCATGCGCCGCAGGTCGCCTCTAGAGCCGACGCGCATATGCGCATAGCCAAAACCCCGGTCAAGGGCGAGGATCGGGTGGCAACCGGCGTGATGGTTATTGACGGAGACCACAGGGAAGAGGAAATCGCGCGGATGCTGGCCGGGGATGTGATATCCGACGAGGCACGGGCTGCGGCGCGGCGTCTGATTTCCGGTGAAAAAGCGAGGGCCTGAGTTTGGATCGGAGCAACCTGAGAGAAAAGAAAGTCGATCAGCTCGATGCGACGGAAGCCAAACAGGAACTGACCTATCTCGCCGAAGAGATCGCCGAGGCGGACCGGCTTTATCATACCGAAGATGCACCCGTCCTGACCGATGCCGAATATGATGGCTTGCGTCGACGCAATATGGCGCTGGAGCTGCGGTTCCCGGATCTCAGGCGCGAGGATAGCCCGACCCAGCGGATCGGGGCCGCTCCCTCGGAGAAATTTTCCAAGATCACCCATGCGGTGCCGATGCTCTCGCTCGACAATGCCTTCAGTGGTGAGGATGTTACCGAGTTTGCCAAGCGCGTGCGGCGGTTTTTGGGTATCGGGCTCAATGAGCCGCTGGCGATCACCGCCGAGCCAAAGATCGACGGCCTTTCGGCCTCGCTGCGCTATGAAGACGGGGAACTCGTCTATGGCGTGACGCGCGGCGACGGCACGGTCGGGGAAGACATCACGGCCAACCTCAAGACTATCGCGTCGATTCCGCATAGGCTCAAGGGAGAGACTATTCCGAACGTTGTTGAGGTGCGCGGTGAGGTCTATTTTCCGCGCTCGGAATTTCTGGCGCTGAATGCCCGGCAGGAAGAGAGCGGCGGCAAGACCTTTGCCAACCCACGCAACGCCGCTGCCGGATCCCTGCGCCAGCTTGATGCCGAAATCACGCGCTCGCGCAATCTGGCCTTCTTCGCCTATGCCTGGGGCGAGGTGAGCGAGGAACTGGCCCCCACGCAATATGAGGCGGTACAGCGGATTGGCAGTTGGGGCTTTGTCGTCAACGACCAGATGCAGCGTCATGACACGATTGATGGCCTTCTCGATCATTACGCCGCCATCGAGGCGCAACGTGCGTCGCTCAATTATGATATCGACGGGGTGGTCTACAAGGTGGACCGGCTCGACTATCAGCGGCGGCTGGGCTTCGTCTCTCGGGCACCGCGCTGGGCCATTGCGCACAAGTTTCCTGCCGAACAGGCCAAGACCATTCTTCTCGATATCGACATTCAGGTCGGACGCACCGGAGCCTTGACGCCGGTTGCCAAGCTCGAACCGGTGACGGTTGGCGGCGTCGTAGTCTCCAATGCTACCCTTCACAACGAAGGCGAGATCGAGCGCAAGGGCGTCAGGATCGGCGATACGGTGATCGTTCAGCGCGCCGGGGACGTGATTCCGCAGGTCGTTGGCGCGGTGATGGAATTGCGACCTGAAGGCTCCGAGGCCTATGTCTTCCCCGAGATCTGTCCGGTTTGCGGCTCTCATGCTGTGCGCGAGAAGAAGGAAAATGGCGAGCTAGATGCCATCCGCCGTTGTACGGGCGGGCTTATCTGCGCGGCTCAGGCCAAGGAGCAGCTGAAGCATTTCGTCTCGCGCAATGCGATGGATATCGATGGCTTGGGTGAGAAGCAGGTCACCGCCTTCTTTGAGGAAGGCATGATCAGGAATGCCGCTGATATTTTCCGTCTGCGCAAGATCGACGACGACAAGGGCAGGGGCGAGCGTCTGCGTGATCGGGATGGCTGGGGTCCGACGTCGGCCCGCAACCTTTTTGATGCTATCGATGAGCGCCGCTCTGTCGAACTGCACCGTTTTATCTTTGCTCTTGGTATCCGCCATGTGGGCGAGACGACCGCCAAGCTGCTGGGGCGGCACTATGGCACCTTTGATGCCTTGCGCGCCGCGATGATCAAGGCCGGGGAAGGGGACAGCGACAGCTGGCAGGATTTGCTCGGTATCGACGGGATCGGCGCTGTTGTTGCCCGTTCTATCGTCGATTTCTTCCGCGAGCAGCATAACGAGGATGTGCTCGACGCCTTGCTGGAGGAAGTCACGCCGCAGGCAGCCGAAGCCGTTCAGACCGACAGCTCCATCTCGGGCAAGACGGTGGTCTTCACCGGTAGTCTTGAGCGTCTCAGCCGGACCGAAGCCAAGAACCAGGCGGAAAGTCTGGGGGCGAAGGTGTCTGGCTCGGTCTCCAAGAAGACCGATATTCTCGTTGCCGGCCCGGGCGCAGGTTCCAAGCTGAAGAAGGCACAGGAGCTCGAAATCACCATTATGACGGAAGATGAATGGATCGCCCTTATCGAAGGGTAGGGCGATCCGGATCTGTTGGTGCCTGTGCCTAGTGCAGGGGCTTGGTTGCTTCTGCGAGCCAGTTGCGGGTCTGCTCATCAAGATCGGCGGACAACTCGGCAAAGACGCGCTCATGATAATCGTTGAGCCAACCTTTTTCTTCCGAGGTCAAAAGCTCCGCAGCAATCAGACGCTGATCGATCGGGCAGAGGGTGAGCGTTTCGAAGGAGTGGAGCGCCTTTTCCCCTCCTGCCGGTTTTTGCGGTTCCGAGACCACGAGCAGATTTTCAATGCGAATGCCCCATTCACCGGATTTGTAGTAGCCCGGTTCGTTCGAGAGCACATTGCCGGTTTCAAGCTTGGTGTGGCCAGATGGCGAGATGCGGTGGGGCCCCTCATGCACACAGAGGAAGGAGCCGACGCCGTGGCCGGTGCCATGAGCGAAATCAAGCCCTGCCTGCCAGAGGTGGAGACGGGCAAGGATGTCGAGCTGGCCACCGGTCGTGCCTTCAGGGAAGCGGGCCATCGACAGGCCGATCATACCTTTGAGGACACGGGTGAAGCGGTCCTTCATTTCGTCGCTCGGTGTGCCGATGGCGACGGTGCGGGTGATGTCCGTGGTGCCATCCGGATATTGTGCGCCCGAGTCGACGAGGTAGAGTGAGTTCTGATCAAACACCCGATTGGTCGCCTCGGTGACGCGATAGTGGACGATGGCGCCGTTGGGGCCTACACCGGAGATGGTGTCGAACGAGATGTCCTTGAGGCATCCGGTTGAGGCGCGGAATTCTTCAAGTGCTGTTGCTGCGCCGATTTCATCAAGAGACCCGCTCGGGGCCATCTGATCCAGCCAGTGGAAGAACTGGCAAAGGGCGACGCCGTCCCTCTGGTGGGCGGCGCGCATGCCTTCGAGTTCGGCTTCGGTCTTGGCTGCCTTGGGTTTGAGGCATGGATCTGGCGCGTTGACGATCTTTGCGTCGGTCGCTTCGATCATCGCCTTGACTGCATAGGGCACAAGGGTTTCGTCGAGTTGCCAGATCTTGCCGCTACCGATTTCTTCTTTGATGATCGCCTGCAAATCTGTCTGTGGCCGGACGATGACGGCATCAGGTAGATGATCGAGCGCTTCCTTGCTCAGTTTCTCTGGGTCGATCAGCAGCCATGCCCGACCATCGGCGGCAAGGATGGTGAAGGCGAGGGGGAGCGGTGCGCGGGGAACGTCAGAGCCGCGAATGTTGAAGAGCCACGCGATACTGTCCCCTTGCGTGATGAAGGTCGCATCTGCCTTGCCATCGAGCCCTTTGGCGATTGCCTCAAGCTTTTCCTCCGAGCTTATGCCCGCAAGGCTCAAGGGGTGCGGCACGACCGGTTCACTGGGACGGCCCGGCTGATCCGTCCAGATCGCGTCCAGAGGATTGGCTTCACAGGCGACCAGCTTGGCTCCCGCTTTTTTGCATGCCTTTTCCAGTCTCTTGATGCTCTGGGTGGTATGCAGCCAGGGATCAAAGCCGATGACGTCTGCCTCTGTTGCATTTTCCACGATCCAGTCAGCGACCGAGTTCATGGGAACCTGAACTGGCGCAAGGAGTTCTGTGTCGACCTGATCGACGACCTGAAGGGTGTAGCGGCCATCGATGAAGATCGCGGCCCTTGTCTTCAGGATCACGGCGGTTCCGGCCGACCCGGTGAAGCCCGTCAGCCATGCCAGACGCTCGGCGTAGGGTGCGAGATTTTCGCCGCCATATTCGTCAGCCCTTGGCACGATGAAGCCGGTCAGGCCCTGCTCCTGAAGTTCCTCGCGCAACATTGGAATGCGCACGCGACCCTGATCGGGGCAGGCTTGATCGCTAAAGTCTTGAAACATCGAAGCGTCCTTTGAAACCGGCTGGTTTTGCAACGGTAGATCTGGGGTGGAAGGAAGGTTCTGGGACAGTGCCAGTTTTATTTGACCGGAGCAAGGCGCGAAAATTTCATCGGAGGAATGCCGCAAAAGCCGCGGGAAATAAGGCGTTTTACGTAAAGTTCTGAGGAAACTGCACGGCTGAAAATTGAGATATGCATTTCTGCATGGCTGGCGTGTTTAATATGCGCTTTTATAACATGCTGCGACGCGCCATATTAAGCGTGTCCTGAGGGACAAGATAACAAACCAGAGAAAGGAAATACAATGAACTTCTTTAACCGCGCATTTGACAAATATGTACAGGCTCGTGAAGCACAGGCTGAACGTTTCGTTAACGAATACATGGCTGACCGTGGCCTTGATAGCCTTGACGCTCTGAGCATCGAATCTCGCGACTAATCGCGCGAGGTTCCCTCCGGGGCCTTGAAGACGCTACGTCAGGTATAGCGCTCAAGAGCTGAACCCCGGGGACCGCATACGGGAGGGACACCGTTTCAAGATAACTGTTCCAAAGAACAAGCGGGCCAAGGCCCGCTTTTTTCTTGTCTGATTTTCTTAATGTACCAAAACAATTCGAGCTATCAATTTTTTGCTTGGCTGGGATGACCAACTGTCCGTTGTTTTTACAGGTGCACTGCACCATATTGCCGCCAGACGTAGGGTCACCTTTGTGATCCATGATGAGAAGGACCTCGATTGATGTTCATGTTCAGCCGTGCCTTTGGACGTATGATGCAGTCGCGTGAGCAGGAAGCGCGTCGCTTTATGCAGAACAGCCTCCCAACCTCTACCCGTGACGACATCCTGTCGACCGGGTTTGATGGTCCGGCGGTTCGTACCAGAGGCTTCTGAGATCCCGTCGTTCCCGGACGGTCGATTTCATGGGTGAGGCTTGATTTCCCGATCATGCCGCCACCTTAAAGACAAAAGGCGAAAGCAGGCTTGTCCCGCTTTCTCCTTTTTCATTTCTATCCGAAGGCTCAACTGTCTGAATGCGGCGTCTAGCGTTTGAAAACGAGCACCAGCCAGCCGTTTTCCGTCACCGTGCGCACAAGGCTCATGCCTTGTGTGCGATAGGCGGAAATGATGCGGGAGCGCTGATGCGGCAGCAGGCCGGAGAGAATCACGCGGCCGCCAATCGCAGTGTTGCGCGCAACATCCGGGGCCATCTTGCATAGGGGGCCGGCGAGAATGTTGGCGACGATCAGGTCAAAGGGGCCTTTTTCGGCAAAGACCGGATGATGAAAGCCCGCGGCCACGGCGGTCTTGACCAGCGGGTGGACCTCGTTGATGCGGGTATTCTCATCGGCGGTTTCAATCGAAACGGGGTCGATGTCCGTTGCCAGGATTTCCTGTTTCAGCAGCTTGGCGAGGGCAATGGCCAGTACCGCAGATCCCGTGCCGAGATCTAGGATGCGCAGGGGATGAAACCCGCGCAATTCCTCAGACAGCACCTTGAGGCACCCGGCTGTGGTGCCGTGATGACCCGTTCCGAAGGCCTGACCTGCATTGATCTGCACGGCGATGTGGCCTCTGGTATTGATCACGCCCTTGTCGTGCGACCCATGCACAATGAACCGGCCCGCCTCGACCGGCACCAGTCCTTCGAGAGATTTTGTCACCCAGTCCACATCCGCCAGTTCCTCGATGCGAAGGGGAAGGGCCATGGAAAGCGCAGACAATTCGGCAAGAGCGATCTTGTAGATGTCCGTCACGCCCTCTTCTGCCGGGTAGAGTGAGAGAGCCCAAAGGTTGCTATCCTCGTCAACCTCGAAATTCGAGATGGCGAAGCCATCCTCCTCGAACAGAAGCTCGAAGCGCTTGGCTGCGGTCCGGATGTCGTTCTGCTTGCCTTCGGCATAGATATATTGGGGCATGGATCGGGTCTCACTTGGCGTTTGCGCCTGTCGATAGCCTGTCCGGGCGACAAAGACAAGGTCTGTCTGCTCAGTGCTTCTCGACAAAGGATTCAAGAACGCGCTTGATGCCGGTCTGGAACTGGATGGTCAGCTTGTTGCCTTCAACGGACTTGATGTCGCCGTAGCCGAACTTGAGATGGAAGACGCGCTCGCCGACCTTGTAGCGGGCCGGGCCTTCGGACACGCTCTTGGCGACCAGTTCTCCCTCGATCACGTTCGAGCCGTAGCCCGGTTTGCGTGGAGATTTCTCGCGTTCGCGGTTGGCCTTGTTGGCCTGCATACGCTTCCAGCCCGGTGTTTCGTAGGTGCTTTCGAACGGATCGGACTTGTCGAAGCGGCTCTTGCCATAGATCGAGCCGCCGACGCCGGAGGCGCCATAGCCGCCATAGGTCGACTGGCTTTCCTCGATGTCCACATGCTTCATGGGCAGTTCGTCGAGAAAGCGAGAGGGGATCGAGTTCTGCCACAGGCCATGAATGCGCCGGTTCGAGGCGACATAGATCTTGGCTCGTCGTTTGGCGCGGGTCAGGCCGACATAGGCAAGGCGCCGTTCTTCCTCAAGACCGCGCGTGCCTGCTTCATCCAGAGCGCGCTGGTGGGGGAAGAGGCCTTCCTCCCAGCCGGGCAGGAAGACAGTGTCGAACTCCAACCCCTTGGCGGAATGCAGCGTCATGATCGAGACGGCATCGTTGCCCTCGCCTGCATCGCGGTCCATGACAAGGGCGATATGCTCAAGGAAGCTCGGTAGGGAATCGAATTCCTCCATGGAGCGGATGAGCTCCTTGAGGTTCTCGAGGCGGCCGGGGGCGTCGGGTGATTTGTCCTTCTGCCACATCTCGGTATAGCCGGACTCGTCGAGGATGATTTCGGCCAGTTCCGTGTGCTTCATCGTCGGCAGCATGGTGCGCCAGTGATTGAACTGACCCAGAAGCGATTTCAGCGAATTGCGCGGGCGGGGCTTGAGTTCCTCGGTGTCGACGATTTCGGTTGCCGCTTCCATCAAGGGGATCTGCTGATCGCGGGCAAGGGCATGGACCTGACGGACCGTTGCGTCGCCAAGGCCACGGCGCGGCGTGTTGACGATGCGTTCGAAGGCAAGGTCGTCGGCGGGCTGCACCATGGCGCGGAAATAGGCGAGCGCATCTCGGATTTCGGCGCGTTCATAGAAGCGCGGACCGCCGATGACACGATAGTTCAGCCCCATAGTGATGAAGCGATCCTCGAATTCGCGCATCTGGAAGGAAGCGCGAACGAGGATGGCAATTTCGTTCAGTTCATGGCCCTTGCGTTGCAGGGTCTCGATCTGATCGCCGATGGTGCGGGCCTCTTCTTCCGAGTCCCAGGCCGAGGTGACGGTCACCTTTTCGGCCTCGACATCGTCGATTTGCGGATGCAGCGTCTTGCCAAGACGGCCCTCATTGTGGGTGATGAGGTGGGAGGCCGCGGCCAGAATGTGCGCCGTTGAGCGATAGTTGCGTTCAAGCCGGATCACCTTGGCGCCGGGGAAATCTTCTTCGAAGCGCAGGATGTTGTCGACCTCCGCCCCGCGCCAGCCATAGATCGACTGGTCATCGTCGCCGACGCAGCAGATGTTGTGGCTCGATTGGGCGAGCAGGCGTAGCCAGAGATACTGCGCCACGTTGGTGTCCTGATACTCGTCCACGAGGATATAGCGGAATTTCTCGTGATAGCTCTTGAGCACGTCCGGATTTTCGCGGAACAGTCTCAGGCACTCGAGCAGCAGGTCGCCGAAATCGCAGGCGTTGAGGATTTTCAGCCGCTCCTGATAGGAGGTGTAGAGAAGGACGCCATTGCCATTGGCAAAGTGATAGCCTTCCTCCTGTGGCACCTGATCGGGGGAGAGGCCCCGGTTCTTCCAGCCATCGATCACGGTTGCCAACTGACGGGCTGGCCAGCGCTTCTCATCAAGGCCCTGTGCCTGAATAAGCTGTTTCATCAGGCGGATCTGATCGTCCGTATCAAGGATGGTGAAATTCGACTTGAGGCCGACGAGTTCGGCGTGCCTGCGCAGGATCTTGACGCCAATGGAGTGGAAGGTGCCAAGCCACTGCATGCCTTCGACCGATCCGCCGATCAGCTTGCCAATGCGTTCCTTCATCTCGCGAGCGGCCTTGTTGGTGAAGGTCACCGACAGGATCTGCCACGGGGCTGCGCGGCGGGTCGCAAGGATGTGGCCAATGCGGGTGGTCAGCACGCGGGTCTTGCCCGTGCCTGCGCCTGCCAGCACCAGCAGCGGGCCGTCAAGGCTTTCCACCGCTTCTCTCTGCTCGGGGTTCATGCCCTCGAGATAGGGGGTGGGGCGCATGCGGGCGAGCTTGGCGCGGATTCCTTCCTGATCATCCTCGTTCTGCTCGAATGAGGGGGGAGGGGGAGGGGACGCAAAAAGATCAGGCATGGAAAGGGTCAGGTCCTGTTGGCGCAAATGAACGAACTAAACTGCATCGGCAGCGAATTCGATTGTCGAGCAAGTTTCGGGATTCTCACGTCGCGAAACTGCGCAAGCCTATTGAAATATCTATCTTAAATCCGATCCGATGATTCGGCACATCTTCAAGGTGCTTTGGAACATTATAGCAACAAATGTGGTTTGTCAGGGGCAAAATTGGTGATTTTGTCCTGTTGCCGGTGGCCTGTTGCTGGTTGTTGGGATCAGCGGTGCTCTTCTTCCTGGGTGCGGATCAGCATCTGGTTAAAGTGCCGGAGGGCATCCACGTGCTGGGCCCAACCGATGATGTAACCCTCCCTGTTCGGATCGGCAACCGCGATGTCCGCTCCTCCCACGGCATCGAACTGTTTGAGGGCCGCTTCGAGATTGTCCATCAGGCGGATTGTCTGAGTGCCTTCGGGAAGCAGGCGGTCTTCCTCGCTCGTCTCCTTGGGCAAAGGTTTGTAGAATTGCGCCACGGTGACCTGTGTGACGAGGAACCGATGCGCCCCGGAATGAAGGAAGATGCCGCGCATCTCCAACTGCCAGTGGAAATAGGAGCGGCCGTGCAGGGCGAGGGTGATGCCGGTGGCAATCGAGACGGTGAGCAACAGGGCGATCGAGAGGGCATAACCACCGGTCAGTTCGAAGACGATCATCGTTGTGGACACCGGAGCGCCAAGGACGGAGGCGGCGACGGCTCCCATGCCCAGAATGGCGTAAAGGCCGTGGCTTGAGGCCATCTCTGGGAAGACCTGAGCCGCGATGAGGCCGAAGGTGCCGCCGGTCATTGCGCCGATATAGAGCGAGGGCGAGAAAATGCCGCCACCAAAACGCGAGGCCAGCGTGATGGAGGTGGCTGCCGTCTTGGCAATGATCAGCGCGAACATCAGGGCGATGGGCAGCTGCTGGTGCAGGGCCTTATCCGTCGCCTCATAGCCGACACCCAAAACTTCAGGGAAGACAAGAGCAATGCAGCCGACGGCAAAGCCGCCAATGACGGGGCGCAGGATCAGCGGTATCTTGATCTGCCGGGCGACCCAGTCGGTACCCATCAGGCTGAACTGGAACAAGACGGCGACAATGGCGCAAGTCAAGCCCAAAAGGGCAAAGGCGGGCATCTCCCAATAGGAGGTGATCTGATAGGCCGGAATGTTGAACGCGGCGATGTCGCCGAAATAGACCCGTGAGAGCACGGTGCCAAAGGCCGAGGACAGCACGATGGGCACGAAGGCGGTGAGGGCATAGTGGCCCAGAATGACCTCGTGGGCGAAGAGGACACCGGCGATTGGCGCGTTGAAGGACGCCGACACGGCGCTGGCCACGCCACAGGCGATGAGGGTTTTCTTCGATGTGGGATTGAGCGAGAAGGTTCGGCAGATCAGGCTGGCAAGGCTCGCCCCGAGATGAACGATCGGGCCTTCGCGGCCTGCACTGGCACCGGATCCGAGCGAGACGATGGTCACTGCGGCGCTGTCGATCCCCTGCCAGAGGCGCAGCCCCTTGCCGTTGTGGGCGCGTGCCTCGATGACGTCTGCCACGCCCTCGGCGCGTTTGATCGGGTGGATCCTGTCAAGAAAGATCCCGACGACCAGACCGCCGATGGTGGGGGCCGCGATGATGATCCAGTCCGGCGTATTGTGGGCGGCGGTGACGATGTTTTCACTGTTCGTGCCGAGCCAGAGCCACTGGACTGCGCCGATTCCGAGGCGGAATAGGATCGCGGCGCAGGAAACCATCAGGCCGATGATGATAGCCAGAAACCAGAGTTTGGGCTGTTGGGACTGCAGGTAGATGCGCCAGTTGGGCTCAATCCAGCTTTGCGACAATTTCAGCGGGTTCAACCAGCGCATGCGTTCGTACCAATGTCCTTGGCCAATGTCCTTGGAAAAATCACCTGTGAGTTCGGCCTGAGGGCTTCATCGCTTGCATAGAGTATAGGCATTGACGCATAAATCCCAAGTCTTGTTTGCGAAAATAGCACTATAGATCGATTCCCGTTGCGCCTTTTTTGATCGGGCGCAAATCCATGCGAATAGCGGTACTGATAGAAGCACATTCGATTGGGGTTGGGTACAGCAATGAACAAAGGAAGATCGAGATGGGAATTGAACCGCATTTCAGCCGTACGACCGAACAGGCGGCAGTCGAGCGTGTCTGCGAGAAGCTGAAGGATCGTTTCGGCGAGCGTTTCATGACCGGGCAGGCCGTTCGCGAACAGCATGGACACACGACCACCTACCTCAAGGGCGAGTGGCCGGACGGTGTCGTCATGGCCAACAGCACCGAGGAAGTCTCCGAAGTTGTCACGATTTGCAATGAAGAGAATGTTCCCGTGATCCCCTTCGGCTCGGGGTCTTCGCTTGAGGGCCATCTCAATGCGCCCTATGGCGGCATCTCCATCGATCTTTCCGGCATGAACGAAATTCTCGCGGTCCATGCGGAGGATCTCAACTGCACGGTTCAGGCAGGCGTCACGCGCAGCCAACTCAACGATTATCTGCGTGATACCGGGCTGTTCTTCCCCATCGATCCGGGTGCGGATGCCTCCATCGGCGGCATGGCAGCAACCCGGGCGTCGGGCACCAATGCCGTGCGCTATGGCACCATGCGCGAGACGGTCGTCTCCCTGAAGGCGGTCATGTCCGATGGCACCATCATCGAAACCGCAAGTCACGCCAAGAAGAGTGCTGCCGGGTATGATCTCACTCGCCTGCTGGTCGGCTCGGAAGGCACGCTCGGGGTGATCACGGAAATTACCTTGAAGCTCTCTGGTATTCCCCAGTCGATTGCTGGCGGGATCTGCAATTTCGAGGATCTGGAAAGCGCCTGCAATGCGGTGATCATGATCATTCAGTGCGGCATCCCGGTGGCCCGCATCGAATTGCTCGACAGCGTTCAGGTCAAGGCTTGCAACCTCTACTCCAAACTCGATCTGGCGGAGCGGCCGACCTTGCTGGTGGAATTCCATGGCACGGAAGGCAGTGTGGCCGAACAGGTCGAACTGTTTGGCGAGATCATTGCCGAATATGGCGGGTCCGACTTCGAGGCGACCACCAAGCCGGAGGACCGAACGAAGCTCTGGACTGCACGTCACAATGCCTTTTGGGCAGGGGTTGGCTTGCGTCCAGGTTGCAAGGGCCTGTCCACCGACGCCTGTGTGCCGATTTCCCGCCTCGCCGAATGTGTCACCGAGACACAGAAGGACATTGAGGACAGCGGCTTGATCGGCCCTATCGTCGGCCATGTGGGCGACGGCAACTTCCATGTGCTTCTTGTGCTCGATCCTGACAATGCGGATGAGATCGAAAGTGCCGAAGCCTTCCTTCAGCGACTCGCCAAACGCTCGATCAGCATGGGCGGGACCTGCACCGGTGAACATGGGGTTGGGCAGGGCAAAATGAAGTATATGCTTGAGGAGTTCGGACCGGCTCTGCGATACATGGCCGCGATCAAACTGGCCTTTGATCCGAACAACATCATGAATCCGGGCAAGATTGTCCCGAAATTTGATTGATCAGGGCGGATAAGTCGCTCGACTGGTTCGCTTTTTGGGTGTTTTTCCCCCTATCGCAGCGGCAGGCAACAAGAGTCTGCCGCTGACTTGTCGGATTGCGTTGATATTTGTTGCATTTTGCATTGCAATAGGGTTTCGATTTGCTTTAGGTCACATTGTGGCCTGATCAACCTGTTATAGATTGTCACGGTCTTTCGCCTTCCGGAGCTATCGACAGAGGCCTGTCGAACTTCGTGACTGAACCGGCCTTTGGTGCCGGTATTGAGGCGAGCTTGGGATGTGCGGCTGCTTTGGGGATCTCCATAGGGGGACTGGGTTCTGAATAGTCTGTATTTCACCATCGGCGGTACCATCCTGCTGGCGTTGATCGTTGCGCTGGTCGGGCCGCTTTTTGTTGACTGGACGTCCTATCGCGCCGCCTTCGAACGGCAGGCGACCCAGGTGCTGGGACAGCCCGTGCAGGTGCTCGGCGATGCAGACATGCAGATCCTGCCACTTCCGCGCCTTCATTTCGAAAGTGTCCATGTCGGCCCCGAAGGTGAAGCCCCCATTCTGGTGGTTGACGAATTCGATATTCGCATCGAACTGCTGCCCTTGCTGCAGGGCAAAGTCGAAGTGGTTGATATGGCGCTGCAATCTCCTGCGCTCAAGCTGAAAATGGACGAGAAAGGCCGGATTGCCTTCCGTCAGGACGGCGGCAAGCTGTGGGAGCTGGATCTGGCGAACATCCGTCTCAACGATGTCCGGATCAAGGATGGCAGCATTTCGCTTGAAGAAATGGCGACGGGGCGCAAGGACGAAGTCCAGTCGCTCAACGGCACCCTTCAGGCGCGCAGCCTTGTTGGACCCTACAAGATTGAATCCTCCTTCCAGTTCAATGGCCAGCCCTATTCCCTGATGCTCTCGACGGGCTCTGCGGGCGACGATGGCATGCGCGTCAAGAGCCTGCTGACGCCGTTCAATCTGCCCATCACCCTGTCCCTTGATGGCAATGTGAAGTCGGATGAGGAGGGGCGTTATCACTATATCGGAGCGACGCGCCTCGCCAATCAGATCGAAGGGCTCGAAGGCGTGGTGCCATGGGAGCTGACCGGCGAGAGCGATCTCACCGTTTCGACCTTGTCTATGCCTGCGTTCGAATTCTCGCACGGCGATGTGGATCAGGCCTTTCGTCTGGCCGGGTCCGGAACAATCGATTTTGGATCTGATCCCCGCTTTGACATCGCGGTCAGCTCGCGTCAGCTGGATCTCGACCGGACGCTTGGAAAAGGTCCGGATGCGCCGATCGACCTGCAGGATGGTCTGCGCCAGATGGCTGGAGTGCTGAGCGAAATGCCTGCTCCGCCGATGCCCGGGCGGGTTGGATTTGAAGTACCCGGCGTCATTCTCGCCGGTGGCATTATCCGCAATTTCCTGCTCGAGGCCGATCATGGCGACAAGGGCTGGCAGGTTGAAACCCTTGAGGCTGATCTTCCCGGCCAGACCCGCCTTGCGATGTCCGGTCTATTTTCCCGTGTGGCCGAGGCCGATGGTCAGGGGCAGGCCAGCTTCAAGCATGCTTTTGATGGCGTGGCACGCATTCGCTCTGACCAGCCTGACGGCTTTGCCAAATGGTGGCTGAAGGATGGGGCCAATGTCGGTCGCCTTGTGCCATTCGATCTCAGTGGCAAGCTCTTGGTCAAGCCAGACGAGGTGGCCGTCTCGTCGATGGTGCTCGACCTTGACGGCAACGCCGCCAATGGACGGATCGACTGGATGCTGGGTGATCAGGATGCCTCAGGCGCTGCCTCACTAGCGGTCGATTTGAAGGCGGGGCAACTCGATCTCGATGCCGTTCAGGGCATTGGTGAATTGCTGCTCAGCAACTCGCGCGGACGGGCCGCTCCTCTTGGTGATATCCATCTCGATGTCGAGACCGACAAGCTGATCGCGGGCGACTTTGAAGGTGAACGCCTCGCCGCCAAGCTGAGCATTGCTGAGGGTGGCGTCGACATCAATCGTTTGGTGGTCGAGGATTTCGCAGGGGCCTATCTGTCTGTGACAGGCAATCTTGATGATCTGAGCGGCACGCCGAAGGGGGAAATCCTCGGAGAGCTGCGCGCCAAGGATCTCACCGGGCTATCCAGTCTGGCGTCGCGCTTGCTGCCGGACAATGCTGCTGCGAAATGGTTTGAGAAGGCGCGGTCTGGCCTGTCCCCTGCCGATGTGTCCTTCTCGATTGATGCGGGTACGGAAGACGGCAATCTCAAGGGCAAGTTGAGCGGCCTTCTGGGTGGCGGCAATGCGTCTCTTGACGCATCACTCAAGGGTGCGCTCTCGACGTGGGCGAGTGAGCCGCTTTCTGTCGATCTCAAGCTCGACAATCCGGATGGTCGCAGGCTGTTCAACCTTGTCGGGCTTGGTGAAGGTTTTCTCGAGCTGCCTGCTCTGACTTCGGAAATCACGATCGACGGGTCCTTGAACGATGGAGCCAAGCTGAAGGCAAAACTGTCCTCGGAAGACGGCGCCCTCGATTATGAAGGCTCTCTTTCCTACGCAGACAGAGTGGGCTGGGCGTCCAAAGGTGGCGTGACCCTTACCGTGGGTGACCTGTCCCCCTTCCTGTTGGGAAGCGGTCTTTATTCCGGCGACTTTTCCAATGACCTGCCCCTGTCGCTTTCCGCCTCGCTTGATCATTCCAAGGATCTGACGCGGATTGCCGACATCAAGGGGCAGTGGGATGGTCAGCCGGTGGTTGGTGCGCTTGATTTCAAAACGACACTCACGGATCGCGATCTGTCCGGCAGTCTGGAAGTTGGCGATCTTGACGGGATCTGGCTCGGGGAGACCGTGCTTGGTGCCGGTCGTCTGACATCGGAAGGCAAATCCTGGCCGGATGGGGCCTTTGTTGCGGCCATTGAGGGTAATGATGAGTTGCCGATCAAGGTTTCGCTCGATGTGAAGGCCCGCAGCCTGTCTTTTGCGGAGCCATATGTGTTCCAGCAGCCCAAGTTCGACCTGCTGTGGCGTCAGGACAGCCTCAACATCAGCAACTTCGAGGGCCTTCTTGCGGGCGGCAAGACCACGGGCGGGTTGCAGCTAGAGAATGTTGGCGGGGAGGGCGTTGTCAAATCGCACTTCCGCGTTGATGGTGCTGATCTCTCGCCTTTCATCTGGGCGCGGGATGGGCGGGCCGTTGCCAACGGGACGCTCGATCTCAATGTGACGGTGGAGAGTCAGGGCCGGTCGATGGCGGGGCTGGTATCGGGCCTGTCTGGCAACGGAACCTTCGCCATTCGTGATGCGGTGCTGCAATATGTCAATCCCGAGGCCTTCGAGCAGGTGGTGCGGGCGGTTGATGCCGGTCTTGAGCTGAAGGAAGCGGAAATCAAGCAGGCTTTCGTCGCGCATATGAATGCGGGCTCGACCAGAGTGTCGAACCTGTCGGGCACCTTTGGCATTGCCGGCGGGGCCTTGCGCGCCAACAATATGGAAGCCGAAGCGGCCATCCTGCAATCGCGCGGCAGTGTGACCATTGATCTTAGCGCCCGGACGATCAATTCGGACTGGTCGATCAAGGTCGAACCCAATGAAGAGGATGCCGTCACTGGTGCCCAGCCCGAAGTGGGGCTGGTTTTCTCAGGGGACCTTGGCGCACCTCAGCGGATTGTCGATGTCGCGCCCTTCACCGGCTATCTCTCCATTCGGGCCTTTGAGCGCGAGGTTGATCGCGTTGAGCGCATGCAGGCCGATATCCTCGAAAAGGACCGGATGCGTCGGTTGTTGCGGCTTTATCGTGAGCAGAAGAGGCATCGCGAAGAGGCAGTCGCCGAGGCTGAACGCGTCCGGATACAGGCGATAGAGGACGAGAAACTACGGGCGAAAGCTGCTGAGGAGGCCCGGCGGAAGGCTGCCGAAGAGGCCGCCTTGAGGGAGGCTGAGGCCAAACGCAAGGCCGAGGAAGCTCGCAAGGCGAAACTGGAAGCCGAACGCCGTGAAGCAGAGGCCAGACGCCTCGCCGAAGAACAGGCCAAGGCAGAAGCCGCGCGCAAAGCAGCTGAAGAGAAGGCCCGCCGCGAGGCGGAGGCTCGTCGTCTGGCAGAAGAAGAACGCAAAGCGGAAGAAGTTCGTCAGGCAGCCGAGGAAGCTGCCCGCCAGGAAGCGGCTGCCCGATTTGCCGAAGAACAGCGCAAGCTCGAAGAGGCCCAGAAGGCTGCTCAAGAACGGGAGCGGTTGGCGCTTGAAGCTCAGAAACGGGCCGAGGAAGAAGCCGCCAAAGCCGCCGCAGCTCGTGCTGAAGCCGAGCGTTTGGCAGAGGAGGCTCGCAAGGCAGCCGAGGAAGCGGCCCGTCAGCGTGCCATTGAGGAACAGCGCCGGGCAGAAGCCCTTGCGCGACCGGGCGGGATCGAGTTCCGCCGGCTCGATGATCTGACGCCGGAGACCAACGCGGGGGCCATTGGGTCGAACGCAGCTGTCCTGCCGGAGGCGGATATCCCGCAGCCGGAGGCTGACATTCCGCGCGAAGCAGAGACATTCGTATCGTTGCCTGATCGCCTGTTCACGTTGCCAAGAGCCCCGGCTGAGCGTCCTCGTCTGTTGGCGCCCGTCTCACCGATCACGATACCGAGCCGGACCATTCACAACGACCTCATAAACGAGCTGCGCAGCTCTCCGGACCGCATCATTCAGCTGGACTGACGGGAGAAGCTTTACAGGGAAGCTTTGTTGGGCGTCGTTGCAGCGGGTGCTCTGGCCCTATGAGGGCGTCTGGCTGCTCGGGATCTGGGATTTGTAGTGATTGAGGACCGTCAGGCGGATGGCCGAGGAGAGATTGTTGGGGCCACGGTCCCGGTCGATCTGGCGGATGATGTCGGCCAGAGATTTCCGGCGACTTGCAGCGAGTGCCTTGAGGCCCTGCCAGAATTCGTCTTCAAGGGATATCGATGTGCGGTGGCCGGAAATGGTGACAGAGTGCTTCTTCATCTTTCGGCCCGCTTATGTCTTGTCTTCATCAGGCGGACTCTTGTCGAGCTGATGGCCGTCGAGATGACGCTCGAGTTTGTCGGCTTCATGCTTCTGCTTCTGCTTTTCGGCTTTGGTGCGACCGAACGCGGCGCGATTGGTCTCGGCCTTGCGTTCCTTGTCCTGACGCGCCTTGTTTTTGCGCGCCTGCCGCAGATTGATGATCTCAGCCATTGCTGTTTCGCTTGAGCCTCCGAGGTTCGAGGCCCTCTGTCCTGCTATTTCTTGCGAAAGGCGTCCAGAGAAACCACTTCAGCCCCTTCGGTCTTGTCAGGGGTCTCGCCGTCTTCTTCTACTGCGTCTTCGCCGTCCAGTTTCTGGAGTTCGGCTTCCTGTTCAGCACTTTCGAGCAGCGCATTGATCTCATCGGCTGGATCGATGGTCGGATCCAATACCGTCAGCACGATGTCTTCATCCGGTAGGCCGTCAGTGTCAAAGTCCACGTCATCCTCATCAAACGCGGTGTCGACTTCGAACTGCAGCGAGAAATGGACGCTGGGGTCGATGAAGGTGATGATCGCGGTGTAAGGGATGTAGAGTTTTTCCGGTATGCCGTCGAAGGACAGGCCGATCTCGATGGCCTGTTCGTTGGCCTGCAGGTCCCAGAACTGGTGCTGCAGAACGATGGTCATGTCTTCGGGATATTTTTCCAGAAGTCTCGGCGAGAGACGAACGCCCGGTGCCTGGGTATTGAAGGTGATGTAGAAATGGTGGTCACCGGGAAGGCCCGTGCGGGCCACTTCGGTCAGAACCGTCTTGACGACACCCCGCAATGCATCCTGTGCAAGGATGTCATACCTGATCAGGTCTTCGCTCATGGGGCCTCCGAAAATTGGCTTGGAATCGTCGACACATTGTCCGAGGCAGACTGCTCGAGTCAAGCGAGGCCGACCCTAATTCCCTGGTCGGACAAGAGATATCAACGATTGGCCTGATCTTCTGTATCAGGATGATCAGTGCTGTCCTGACATCGATGCCCAAAATGGGCTTGGTCTTAGGTGAGGGCTTCTGTTGCCAGGTGCCCCCGAACCCCGCCTAACCGAGCATACCGGCTAGGGCTTTAAGTGGCTTGTCGCACTGCTTAAGCAGCAGCGAGACGGGAGCCTGCATAGTTGTCGTTTGCAACTACTAAATTAGCCCGATAACGGTGGTACAATGCCGAGCAAAAGCACAATCTTTACACCCTCGTCGATCCTATTTCGCCCCCAGCAAAAACACCGCGCCAGCAAGACACGTTGGTCACGATGCTTTTGGTGGAGGCGCCGGGTACCGCCCCCGGGTCCGATAGGCTTATTACAAAGGCCATTTATCGCCATAGTCACAGAAGTGACATGCTGAATATAAGGACCGAGCGCCGGAATTTAAAGTGGGAAAAGCTCAATGCGGACTGTTCGCTGTGCATGGATTGCCTGTGAAGGAATGCCCGGCTCGGCCTGGCCTGACACGCATTGCGGTGAAAGCGCTTCTGACTTCGAGGCAGAATCGTGTAACACCGGGGGAAGATCGCAAGGTGCGAAAGGATACTCCCATGCAGGCTTACCTCGACTTGATGCAGCATATTCTCGACAATGGCGTCGATAAGGGTGATCGCACCGGCACCGGTACACGCTCGGTCTTTGGCTATCAGATGCGGTTTGATCTGGCCGAGGGCTTTCCCCTCCTGACGACCAAGAAGCTGCATTTGCGCTCGATCATTCACGAGCTGCTGTGGTTCCTGTCCGGAGACACCAACATTCGGTATCTCAAGGACAACAAGGTCCGGATCTGGGATGAATGGGCCGACGAGAATGGGGATTTGGGGCCGGTTTATGGCCACCAGTGGCGGTCTTGGCCGGGGCGGAATGGGGCGACGATTGACCAGATTGCGCAGCTCATCGATCAGATCAGGACCAATCCGGACAGCCGCAGACTGATGGTCACCGCGTGGAACCCTGCAGACGTGGAACGCATGGCGCTGCCGCCGTGCCACTGTCTGTTCCAGTTCTATGTCGCCAACGGCAAGCTCTCCTGCCAGCTCTATCAGCGTTCGGCCGACGTGTTCCTCGGGGTGCCGTTCAACATCGCTTCTTACGCGTTGTTGACGATGATGGTTGCTCAGGTCTGTGATCTGGAGCCGGGTGACTTCGTGCACAGCTTTGGCGACACGCACCTCTATTCGAACCATTTCGAGCAGGCGCGGCTGCAGTTGACCCGCGCGCCGCGCCCGTTGCCGACTATGCGCCTCAATCCCGAGCGTAAGGATCTGTTCTCGTTCGTCTATGAGGATTTCGAGCTATCGAATTATGATCCGCATCCGCATATTGCGGGCGCTGTGGCGGTGTGAGGTCGGTGATGTCGAAGGCTGATGCGCCCAAACTGGTTTTTCATTATGCGGTGGCCGACAATGGTGTCATCGGCAAGGATAATGACATGCCGTGGCATGTCTCGACCGATCTCAAACGCTTCAAGGCGATGACCATGGGCAAGCCGCTGATCATGGGGCGCATGACGTTCCAGTCTATCGGACGGCCTCTGCCGGGGCGCACCAACATTGTCGTTACGCGGGATGAGTCCTTTGATGCCAAAGGCGTAGTTGTGGCCTCTTCCATTGAGGCGGCTCTCGAGAAGGCGCGCGAGATTGCGCTCGGTGATGGTGTTGATGAAATCGCGGTTATCGGGGGCGGGACCATCTATAACGCGCTCTGGGAGAAGGCCGATCGCCTATATGTGACTCATGTGCATGCCGAGCCCGAAGGAGATACGTTCCTGCCTCAGATCGATCCTGCGGTATGGAAGAGCGTGAGCAACGTGCAGCCTCGGCAAGGTGAAAAGGACAGTGCACCGATGTCCTTTTCGATCTACGAACGTTTTTCTTCGCAAAATGATTAACTATCAAGGGCTCAGCGCAGGCTTCTTGCTGCGAATTTGGCTCCTGATACTGCATTCTCGCCCGCTTTATGCGTCAAAGTATGATTCCATCGGGGAAATGGCGAGTTTAGCCTTGATTTTGATCCTCCCGCTTCCCACCTTGACACGAAAGTCGACTTTGCAAGTTGGTCTGCGGGTTCCATATCTCCGGCAAGTCCTGTTAAAGGACATGTTACGATTTGTGGGCTAAGGACAGCTCAACAGGTTCTGAACATAAGGAAAGACTATGCCTTGGAGCAATCAGAATGGTGGCGGTAGCGGCGGCCCTTGGGGCAGCGGCGGCGGTGGCAGAAATGGTGGTCCCTGGGGGCAAGGCCCTCAGAATCAGGGTCCCAATCCACCGGATCTGGAGGAAATGATCCGCAAGGGCCAGGAACGTCTCAAGCAAGCCTTCCCGGGAGGTGGTGGTTCTGGTGGCGGTTCGCTGGGCCTGAAGGGTATCGGCCTTTTGGCTGGTGCTGCTATTGTCATCTGGATGGCGACCGGTTTCTACACGATCAAGGAAGGTGAGCTCGGTGTTGAGCTGATCCTTGGTGAGCCATCTGCCGTTTCCACATCCGGTCTGAACTACAACCTGCCTTATCCGATCGGGCGAACCGAAACTGTCAACGTGGACCAGATCCGCGATGTGAACATCGGTGTGCGCGAGTTCAACTCCCAGCGCGGATCGGTGCGGTCGCAGGATGTGCCAGAAGAAAGCCTGATGCTGACGGGTGATGAAAACATCATTGACGTCGACTTCAAGGTGCAGTGGAACATCAAGGATCCCGAGCAATATCTCTTCAACGTCGACAATCCCGAAATCGCGGTCAAGCAGGTGGCTGAATCTGCCATGCGCGAAGTCGTGGGTCGCAACACCATGGACGAAATCCAGACCGGTGACCGTGTCGCCCGTCAGGTGGCTGCTCGTGATCTGACACAGCGGATGCTCGACAAGTATGAATCCGGCATCCGGATCATTCAGGTCCAGCTGCAGGGCGTTGAACCGCCGGCGCAGGTTATTGATGCCTTCCGCGACGTTCAGGCCGCCAAGGCCGATAATGTCCGTATGCAGAACGAAGCTCAGGCCTATGCCAACAAGGTCGTACCAGAGGCTGAAGGACAGGCTGCGCAGATTCTCGAAGCTGCCAATGCCTACCGCGAGCAGACGGTTGCCGAGGCCCGTGGTCAGGCAGACCGCTTCTCGAAGGTTCTGTCCGAATATGAGAAGGCGCCGGATATTACCCGCAAGCGTCTCTATCTTGAAACCATGGAAAAGGTCATGAGCCGGTCTGACAAGATCATTCTGGATGGCAAGGCTGAGGGCTCCGGTGTTGTCCCCTACCTTCCGCTCAATGAACTGAACAAGAACGCGGGGAATTGATCATGTCAGCAAAAGCAATCTTTGCACTGGTTGCGGCTGCATTCGTCGCAGTCCTCCTCTACGGCTCGATCTATGTGGTCTATCCGCATGAGCAGGCCATCGTGACCCAGTTCGGTCGTATCGAGCGCGCAACGCGTGAAGCCGGGTTCTATTTCAAAGTCCCGTTCATTCAGAGCGTGGAATATCTCGACAAGCGTGCCCGCTATCTCGAACAGTCCGAGCGTGAGGTCATTGCCTCTGACAAGAAGCGTCTGATCATCGATTCTTTCACGCGTTATCGCATCGTTGATCCGCTGGTCTTCAAGCGTCAGGCCAAGTTCCTGTCGAACTTCGAGAACCAGCTCGACGGCTTCATGGGTTCATCCCTGCGTGACGTTGTTGCCGATTTCGGCTTCCGTGAAATCGTGCGCGACAAGCGTGACGAACTGGTCGAGCTGATCCGCGCGAGTGTGAACGAGAAGACCATGCGCCTCGGCGTTGAAGTGGTCGATTATCGCATTCGTCGTGCCGACCTGCCGAAGGAAAACTCCGAAGCTGTCTATCGCCAGATGCAGACCGAGCGTCAGCAGGAAGCCAACGGGATCCGCGCAGATGGTGAGAAGCTTGCCCTGCAGATCCGCTCGGTGGCTGATCGTAACGCGACGGTCATTGTCGCCAACGCCAAGCGGGACGCCGAAATCACCCGCGGTGAGGGCGATGCGCAGCGAAACAACATCTTTGCGCAGGCCTATGGCAAGAACCCGGGCTTCTTCGAGTTTTATCGCTCGATGCAGGCCTATGAAAACAGCCTGACCAACGGCGACACCCGTCTCGTGCTGAGCCCGGATGGAGAGTTCTTCAACTTCTTCACCGACTCCGACAAGGCTCCGGCTTCCAGCCAGCCTCAGGCTGCACGTCCCGGACCGACAGCTGCCGATCCGGCGGTGTCAGCCGCTGCGGAGTAACGCTTCGATCCCCGGGCTTATCAAGGTCCGGGGATTTTCACATGTGGGACAGCCACAGAAAGACTTCTCAGGAGTATTCATGTCGGATTTCGTTGCTGCGCTCGGACTGGTGCTGGTCATCGAGGGATTGCTCTATGCCGTCGCGCCAGAAGGCATGAAGCAGATGATGCAGCAAGTAATGGACATGCCCGGTAGTGCGCTTCGTGCAGGGGGGCTGGTTGCCATGCTCGCAGGGGTCTTCATCGTCTGGCTCGTTCGCGGCTGATGGTTTTGTATATTCCTGTTGTTCCTGATGGCCGACGGCCTTGGATTGACCAAGCTTCTTTGTCACAATGTGCGAAGAGGCTTTTTTTATGGCCGAAGAGAGCGATATGATGCGCTTCCGTGGGATGTGATGGGAAGCCGCGTTGATGGTTATCTGTTTCGGGAAGGACCGCCGTTTGATGTTCATGCTTACAAGTGTCGTGCGTTTGGCCTCATCCGTCCTTCGCACCGGGCCGATACTGGTTGTGGTGATGGTAGGGCTCGTGAGCGGCGGGGTGTTGTCCAGTGCGACGCTGTCGTGGCGCATGAGACCGAACATGGTCCCAAGAGCGTGGCCGATCTCGCCGAGCGGCTTATGCCTGCGGTGGTGAATATTTCGACACGCTCCTTCGTGGAGGCCAAGGGAAGCATTCCGATCCCGAAAGTGCCGGAAGGGTCGCCATTTCAGGAGTTTTTTGAGGATTTCTTCGAGAAGAACCAGCAATCGGGCAATCGGCAGCGGTCGGTCCAGTCCCTCGGGTCGGGCTTCATTGTCGATGCATCCGGCCTGATCGTCACCAACAACCACGTGATTTCCGGAGCCGACCGCATCACGATCACCTTTTCGGATGGCTCGGAGACCGATGCCGAAGTCGTTGGGCGGGATACCAAGACGGATCTGGCGCTCCTCAAGGTGGAGACATCCAAACCACTGGCGACTGTGGCCTTCGAGGCGGACAAGGACATCCGTGTCGGCGACTGGGTGATGGCCATCGGCAATCCCTTCGGGCTCGGAGGGTCGGTCTCGATCGGGATCGTCTCGGCCCGCAACCGGGACATCAACACTGGCCCCTATGACAGCTTCATCCAGACCGATGCCTCGATCAATCGGGGAAATTCGGGCGGGCCGCTTTTTGACATGTATGGCAATGTAGTCGGCGTGAACACCGCGATCATTTCACAGAGCGGGGCGTCCATCGGGTTGGGCTTTGCCATCCCCTCGAACATTGCCGGCAAGGTCATCGATCAGTTGCAGACCTATGGCGAGACCCGCCGTGGCTGGCTCGGCATCCGTATTCAGCAGGTCTCGGGCGAGTTGGCTGAGGGGCTTGGCCTTGGTGAAGCGAGCGGGGTGCTGATTTCCTGGATCAACGAAGACGGTCCTGCGCAGGCAGCCGGTTTACAGGCCGGTGACGTAATCGTTGGCTATAACGGCCAGAAGGTCGAAGAGGTGCGTGACCTCACGCGCTTCGTTGCGGATACGACGATTGGAGAAACCGCTCAGGTCGACATCATTCGCAAGGGCACTGCGATGACGGTACCCGTGGTCGTGGGGCATATGGAAACCAGCGAGCTTGAGCTTTCACCGGGGCAGGACGAACCTGCTGAAATTCGGCCCGAGCTGTTCGGCATGAGTCTGAGCAAACTGACAGAGGCTGAGCGCAGGAAACACAATCTAGGCAAGGCCGTTGAGGGCGTCGTGGTGCATTCGGTCGAGGCGGGAAGCATCGCGGATGCCAAAGGCGTCAAGGAAGGCATGGTGATCGTGGAGATGGACCAGACCATCGTTTCGACGCCTGAGGACCTGATGGCAAAGATCGATGCCAAACGGGAGGAAGGCAAAAAGACAATCGTCTTCCTGTTTGCACAGCCTGACGGTGGCGAATTCATCTTTGTGCCGATGAAGCTGGACGAACAGGACCCCGCCATGGACTAGACGGGGTGCGTCCCCGGATCATCAGACCGTCAGCCCAGAATGAAATCTTCGGCCTTGTAGCCTTGCAGGAACAGAAGCGCGGTCAGGTCGCCATGGTTGATCACATGCTGCGCCTGAGCCGCGACCGCAGGCTTGGCATGAAGTGCGACAACCGGCGCCGGAAACCATGATCATGGCGAGGTCGTTTGCACCGTCGCCCACGGCCATGGTCTCGGAGAAATCCAGCTTGAGCTCTTCGACAAGTTCGTGCAGGCGTGCCCGCTTGGCATCCTTGCCAAGGATCGGCATGCCGACTTCGCCAGTGAGCTTGCCATTCGTCTCGATCAACTGGTTGGCGCGATCCTCGTCAAAGCCAAGATCGGCACGGACGCGGGTCGTGAAGTGGGTGAAGCCGCCCGAGACCAGCGCACAATAGGCGCCATTGGCCTTCATGGTCTGGACCAGCGCCTTGCCACCCGGCGTGAAGGTGATCCGCTCGGCAAAGAGCTTGTCGACGATGGAAAGATCAAGGCCCTTGAGCAGCGAGACCCGTTCCTTGAGGTGCTGGTTCGAAGTCGATCTCGCCGCGCATGGCGCGTGCGGTGATGTCCGAGACCCTTGCCTTGAGGCCAACCTCATCGGCCAGTTCGTCGATGCATTCCTGCTGGATCATGGTCGAATCCATGTCGGCCATCAGCAGTTTCTTCTTGCGTCCTTCTGATGGTTGCAAGGTGAAATCAACCGCGAGGCCTTCGAGCGCCGGTTTTGATGCGGTCCCTGATTGCTGCTTCATCAGGTGTACCCTTGATGACAAAATCGCAGGCAACCCCTTCCATCAGCCAGACAACTTCTGTATCGAGCTTAAGCAGAGAGTGGACATGGGTCACGAGATCGGCACTAACGGCTGGGTTGGCTGGCGCGCTGATGAGTGTCAGAGTGACGGACATGAAACCCCCGCTTGATTGGGACCGCTCATGGGCGGATTGCGTGAATGACCAGAGACGGAACAGAGACAGTTTCTGCACCGACAGCGGTGTTGATAGCCGGGCCAACGGCCAGCGGCAAGTCTTCTCTTGCGGTCAAACTGGCGGAAATGGTGGATGGTGTCATTATCAATGCCGATTCCATGCAGATTTATGACCAGATGGCGATTCTCTCTGCCCGTCCCACGCCGGAGGAAATGGGGTCAATCGAGCATAGGCTCTATGGCTATGTCAGCCCGTCGGAGCGCTATTCGGTGGGGCGGTGGCTGGACGATGCGGTGGAGGTGATTGCCGATGTGCGTTCCAAAGGACAATGTCCCATCCTTGTCGGGGGCACCGGGCTTTACTTCAAGGCACTGACAGAGGGCCTCAACGCGGTTCCTGAAGTACCGGAGGACGTGCATGACTACTGGCAGGGTGAGCTTGAAAGGCTCGGTCGACCAGAGGCGCTTTATACGATCCTCAGCGTCCGCGATCCGGATATGGCAGTGAGGCTGGAGCCCAGGGACGGGCACCGGATCCTTCGGGCGCTGGAGATTCTCGATGCGACAGGCAAGTCTTTGCTCGAATGGCAGGGAAGCGAGGATTTGCGGCACGATCCGGTCGTTGCTGCCGGAGCAACAAAGCTGGTGCTCTGTCCTCCGAGGGAAGACATCTATGCAAAGATCGAAGCGCGGTTCGATCAAATGGTCGAACTTGGGGGCGTCGCCGAGGCGGTGCGACTTCATGACATGGGGCTGTCGCCCGATCTTCCTGCGATGAAAGCCATCGGCATCGCTCATCTGGCCGCCTTTGATCGCGGAGAAATGCCCTTTGATGAAGCCATCCGACTGTGCAAGAGGGATACGCGACGCTATGCAAAGCGCCAGATGACGTGGCTTCGCAACCAGATGGGAAGCTGGCCGAGCTATGACAATGCTGACGATGCGATCAGGGGATTTCGCAATCTGATCGAGGGCAGCTGGACCCGCGTTTGACGACAATTTTGATATCAATTTGATAGAAATGAAAAAATAGAAGGTCAAAAGCGGAAAAAAGTTGCGCAGGGCATGCAGAAAGCTGTTCATATCCGCTTGACCTCACTGTATGGAGCGACTAACTTGCCTCGCGAAACGAACGGAAAAGCTATGCTGATTTTGCGAAACAATATTGTGGTACTAGTGGGTAAGCGCACTGCTGTGATGGTTTGAGAACCTTCGCAAACGGTAGTGCGCATCCGGGTCCTTCTGAGGGCCCTTTTTTATTGCCGCAACAAACAAGAAATCACGCAGACCTTTCGACAGTTCGTTCGTCAGGACCAAAGTTCAGTTTAAGGAATGGAAACATGACCCGGCAGATGACAGGCGCTGAAATGGTTATTCAGGCTCTGAAGGATCAGGGTGTTGACCATATTTTTGGCTATCCTGGAGGCGCCGTCCTCCCGATCTATGACGAGATTTTCCAGCAGGAAGACATTCAGCATATTCTCGTGCGCCACGAGCAGGGCGCAGGCCATGCAGCAGAGGGCTATGCCCGTTCGACCGGCAAAGTCGGCGTGTTGCTGGTGACCTCGGGGTCCGGGGGCTACCAATGCCGTGACCGCTCTCACGGATGCGCTGCTGGATTCCATCCCGCTGGTCTGCATCACCGGGCAGGTCCCAACCGCTCTGATCGGCTCGGATGCCTTCCAGGAATGCGACACCTCCGGCATCACGCGTCCCTGCACCAAGCACAATTATCTGGTTCGCTCGGTTGATGATTTGCCGCGTGTCCTGCATGAAGCTTTCTATGTTGCCCGTTCCGGTCGTCCGGGGCCGGTCGTTGTCGACATCCCCAAGGATGTCCAGTTTGCGTCCGGCATCTATCACGGCCCGTCGAATGTCACCCACAAGACCTATCACCCACAGGTCAAGGGAGACATGGACGCCATTCGTCAGGTCGTGGACATGCTCGTGAACGCCAAGCGGCCGATCTTCTACACCGGCGGCGGGGTCATCAACTCCGGCACAGAAGCCTGCCAGATGCTGCGCGAGCTGGTTTCCCTCACGGGTTATCCCATTACCTCGACCCTGATGGGCCTTGGTGCCTATCCGGCATCGGGCAAGGAATGGCTCGGCATGCTCGGCATGCACGGTACCTACGAGGCCAACATGGCGATGCATGAGTGCGATGTCATGGTCTGTGTCGGTGCCCGCTTCGATGACCGCATTACCGGTCGCCTTGATGCCTTCTCGCCCAATTCCAAGAAGGTCCACATCGATATTGATCCGTCCTCGATCAACAAGATCGTCCGGGTTGACCTCGGGATCGTTGGCGACGTCGGGCATGTGCTCGAAGACATGGTTCGCATCTGGCGAGCCAGTTCCCAGCGTCCTGACAAGGAAGCGATTGCCACCTGGTGGGAGCAGATCAAGATCTGGCGCAAGCGCGACTGTCTGGCCTATCGCCCCAACGATGATGTCATTATGCCGCAATATGCCTTGCAGCGTCTGAATGAGAAGCTGAAGGGCAAGGACTATTACATCACGACCGAGGTCGGCCAGCACCAGATGTGGGCGGCCCAGTATCTGGGCTTTGAAGAGCCCAATCGCTGGATGACCTCCGGTGGTCTTGGCACCATGGGCTATGGTTTGCCTGCTGCACTGGGGGCTCAGGTTGCCCATCCGGACAGCATCGTTGTCGACATTGCCGGTGATGGTTCGGTTCAGATGAACATTCAGGAAATGGCCACGGCGATGCAGCACAATCTGCCGATCAAGGTGATGATCCTGAACAACGAATATCTCGGTATGGTGCGCCAGTGGCAGCAGCTTCTGCACGGCAACCGTCTGTCCAACTCCTATGTCGAGGCGATGCCGGACTTTGTCAAACTGGCCGAGGCCTATGGAGCGAAGGGTATCATTTGCAACAAGCCCGGTGATCTGGATGCTGCGATCGACGAGATGCTGGCCTATGACGGCCCGGTGATCTTTGATTGCCGCGTTGCGAAGCTTGCCAACTGTTTCCCGATGATCCCGTCGGGCCGGGCGCACAATGACATGCTGATGTCGGATGAAGCCGAGGACGAAGACAAAATTGCGAGCGCAATCGGAGAGGCCGGCAAGAAGCTGGTCTGATCCCCCGCGTGTCCCAAACCCAGATCTAAAGAAGGAACGGCAAGATGCAACAGGGATCTGCCTATTTCATTGAAGAAGTCACCAGCGTTGAAGAAACGCATACGCTGTCGGTTCTGGTGGACAACGAACCGGGCGTGCTTGCACGGGTTATCGGTCTGTTTTCCGGTCGCGGCTACAACATCGACTCCCTGACGGTGTCGGAAACCTCGCACGAGGATCATGTCTCGCGCATCACCATCGTCACGACGGCGACGCCGCAGGTCATTCAGCAGATCCGCTCGCAGCTCGGGCGGCTGGTGCCTGTGCACGAGGTTGCGGATCTCTCGATCAGCGAAATCAAGCCGCTGGAGCGTGAACTGGCGCTCATCAAGGTGGCGGGAACCGGCGAGAAGCGCGTCGAAGCGCTGCGCCTTGCTGATGCCTTCCGGGCGACCGTGATTGATGCGACGGCTGAGCATTTTGTCTTCGAGATGACCGGTCGTCAGCAGAAGATCGAGCAGTTCGTCACCATCATGCAGCCCCTAGGCCTCGTTGAGGTGTGCCGCACCGGTGTGATTGCGCTGAGGCGCGGACAGGACAAGACCTGAGGCGACAACGGGTCGATAAAGAGCCTTTCCCGCACCCCCGCGGGGAAGGCTCGGTCATTTTTTGGTTGAAGTGGCCCGCCTCCAAGTGGCATTGCTGTTGGCGCGGACCGGCCCGAACCTCGGGTCAGCCTGCGACAGGAACGGTTCAAGGGAATTGCAAGCGATGAAGACGCGACTGAGTGTGAATGTGAATGCGGTGGCTGTGCTGCGCAACCGGCGCGACCTGCCATGGCCGAGTGTGACGGGATTGTCCCGCATTGCGCTCGAGGCCGGAGCCAAGGGGATCACGGTGCATCCGCGACCCGACGAGCGGCACATTCGCCGGAAGGATGTGCGCGATCTCGTTGACATGATCCGCAATGACTTTCCGGGCAAGGAATTGTGCCTTGAAGGCTATCCTGACAATCGCTTCATGGCGCTGTGCGAGGAGATCAAACCCGATCAGGTGTTGTTCGTGCCAGATCTACCCGGCCAGACGACATCGGATCACGGCTGGGATTTCGAGGCCAATGACGCGCTGCTGCGCGATGTGATCGCAGTGATCAAGCGCTCCGGCAGCCGGGTGTCGCTGTTTGTCGATCCGGATCCTGCTCAGCCCGCAAAGGCTGCTGCGGTCGGAGCAGACCGTATCGAGATCTACACCGGGCCCTTTGGTGCCTGCCATTCGGACGCCGAGCTTGAGAAGACCCGACTTGCAGAAGTCGTGGCGACGGCCCATGCGGCCAAGGAAGCCGGTCTCGGGGTGAATGCCGGTCACGATCTCACGCCGGACAATTTGCCTGCGCTGATTGCCGAGGTGCCTTTCATTCGCGAGGTTTCCATCGGTCACGGCTTTGTTGCTGATGCGCTCATTCATGGCTTTGCTGAAAGCGTCCGTCGCTTCCAGTCATCCATGGGCGAGTTGTAAGACACACTACTTTTTGCGCCCCTTTGCGGGGGTGCTGTTCCATCGTTTGCACTTGACCTTCTGGAGTGGTTTCTTTAGGGCAAGTACAAATATTTCGGTTTCGACCATTTAAAAAGGCTGTTCGGAAACAAATCGCAACCGACGGCGAGGAAAAGGGAAGAAATAATGCGCGTATATTATGATCGCGATGCAGATATCAATCTGATCAAAGGCAAGAATGTTGCTATCGTCGGCTATGGTTCCCAGGGCCACGCCCATGCACTGAACCTGCGTGACTCCGGTGTTGCCAATCTGGTGATCGCTCTTCGCGAAGGCTCTGCCTCTGTCAAGAAAGCCGAAGGCGAAGGTCTCAAAGTGATGACCGTTGCCGAAGCATCCAAATGGGCTGACGTCGTCATGATGCTGACCCCGGATGAGCTGCAGGCTGACATCTACTATTCCGAAATGCACAGCAACCTGAAAGAAAACGCTCTGCTGCTGTTTGCTCATGGTCTCAACGTGCATTTCAACCTGATCGAGCCGCGCGCCGACCTCGACGTTGCCATGGTCGCTCCGAAGGGCCCGGGCCACACCGTTCGCGGCGAATATCTGCGCGGCGCTGGCGTTCCGACCCTGATCGCAATTGCACAGGATGCAACCGGCAACGCCCATGATCTTGCCCTGTCCTACGCTTCTGCCAATGGCGGCGGCCGCGCTGGTGTCATCGAAACCACCTTCAAGGAAGAATGTGAAACCGACCTGTTCGGCGAGCAGGCCGTTCTCTGCGGTGGTGCCGTCGAGCTAATGCGTGCCGGTTTCGAAACCCTCGTGGAAGCAGGCTATGCCCCTGAAATGGCTTACTTCGAGTGCGTTCACGAAATGAAGCTGATCGTTGACCTCATCTATGAGGGCGGCATCGCCAACATGAACTACTCCATCTCCAACACCGCCGAATATGGTGAATATGTCACCGGCCCGCGCGTCATCACGCCGGACACCAAGGCAGAGATGAAACGCGTTCTCACCGACATTCAGGACGGCACCTTCGTGCGCAACTGGATGCTGGAAAACAAGGTCAACCAGACCTCGTTCAAGGCTGTCCGTGCACGCAACGACGCCCATCAGGTTGAAGAAGTCGGTGCAAAGCTGCGCGACATGATGCCATGGATCAAAGAAAAAGCCATGGTCGACAAGTCGAAGAACTAAGGCGCTTCGTCTGTCTGGTAATTCAGAGAAATCCCGGCCTTTCGCGCCGGGATTTTTCGTTTCAGACTTCGTTAAGTCTTCCCGGCCTAAGTCTATCTGCTGCCCCTTGTTGGCTGCAGAATGCCTTGGAGCCGGATGCCCTTTGCCCTTATACTGGGCTCCCTCCTATCATGTCGTGCCTCATCAGGAGAAGATGACCCATGTCGAGATCTGCCCGCCGCTATTTCATTCTTGACGTCTTTACGGACGAGCTGTTTGCCGGAAACCCTCTGGCGGTGGTGATGGATAGCGAAGGGCTGTCCGACGAAGAGATGCAAAAGATCGCCAAGGAATTCAATCTTTCCGAGACGGTGTTTGTACAGCCGCCCAAGAACAAGGTCTTCAACGCGGCGCTCAGGATCTTCACCCCTGCGTTTGAATTGCCGTTCGCGGGCCATCCCACGGTGGGCACGGCGGTGCTGCTTGGCTTGCAGCGCTTTCCTGATCTGGAGAAACGCATGGACAGCGTGATGATGCTCGAGGAGAAGGTTGGCCCCATTCAGGCGCGATTGAAGCTCAAGCCCGGCAATGTGGGCGAGGCCGTCTTCGACGTGCCCAAGAATGCCGAAGTGATTGAAAGCCGTCTTGGCTCCAAGGATGAAATCGCCGCCGCCCTTGGCCTGCATATCAAGGATATCGGGTTCGAGAATCATGTGCCGAGTGCCTATTCGGCCGGTGTGCCCTTTGCCATGATTCCGATCCGCAACCTTGAGGCCATCCGGCGGGCGCGTCCGGTGATGCCAAGCTGGAGCACGGCGTTTGGCAGCCATGCGCACAATGATGCCTATCTCTACACACGCGAGACCGTGCGTCACGGCTCGAGCTTCCATACGCGCATGTTTGCGCCCTCGATGGGTGTCATGGAAGATCCGGCGACGGGGTCGGCCGCTGCTGCCTTTGCCGGTGTGATCTGCCAGTTCGACAAGCCCGGGCAGGGGACGCACAAATATATCATCGAGCAGGGGTTCGAAATGGATCGTCCCTCGATCATCGAATTGGAACTCGATGTCGCCGATGGTCGGTTGAAGGAAGAGCGGATCGGTGGTAGCGCGTTGATCGTTGCCTCTGGCACCCTGATGGTCTGACGGCGCGCACCCCGTCTTTCACGGAACATTTTCAGGCATCAGCCGTTGGTCTCCCATAAAGGAGCCAACGAACCATGCGCTATGTGCAATTGATTGTGACGATCGGGGTCTCCACTGCGGTGATGCTCGGCCTGATGTATTTGAACACCTATTCCATCGACCACGTCTTCTGGAGCGAAACCCGCCTGTACATGGCCTTGGTCATGGGATCGGCCATGACGATTGTCATGCTCAGTTTCATGTCCGGCATGTACCAAAACCGGTTGCTCAATCTTGCCGTCTTTGCGGCGAGCCTCGTGGTTTTTGCCGTCTCTCTCTATCTGGTGCGTAGCCAGACCACCATCGACAGCACTGCCTATATGCGGGCGATGATCCCGCATCATTCCATCGCCATCATGACCAGTGAGCGGGCGGGAATTGAGGATGTGCGTGTTCAGCAACTGGCGAGCGGCATTTCTGAGACCCAGCGCAAGGAAATTCGCGAAATGGAATGGCTGATCGACGATATCGAGGCCAATGGTGTCGCGAGAACCACCACGGAAGCTGCGATCCGCCCCGTGCCCACCTTTGCGACCGAGACCCCCTTCGAGATCAAACCCGAACTGAACAATGTGAAAGGAGAGATCGTTGCTTATGTCCGCTAATCCGAAAAAGGCCGTGCTCTACCGCATCGTCTCGGATGACCATATTTGCCCCTTCGGGATCAAGTCGAAGGATCTTCTCGAGCGCAAGGGGTTCGAGATCGAGGATCATCACTTTACCAGTCGGGCAGAGACAGAGGCCTTCATGAAAGAGCAGGGGGTGGAGACAACGCCCCAGACTTTCATTGACGGTGACCGCATCGGCGGGTTTGACGAACTGGCCGACTATTTCGATGAAGAGACCGGCAAGCAGACCGGCACCACCTATCAGCCGGTGATCGCGGTCTTTGCGACCACCTTTCTGATGGCGCTGGCTGCAAGTTGGGCTGTGGCCGGAACTCTGGCTCCCGTGACCGCGCTGGTCTGGTTCGTCGGCCTCAATATGTGCATGCTCGCCATTCTCAAGTTGAGGGATCTGTTTTCCTTCACCAACCAGTTCATCACCTATGACCTCGTTGGTATGCGATGGGTCCGTTATGCCTATATCTACCCCTTCGCCGAGGCGCTGGCCGGGATCGGCATGATCGCCGGTGTGTTGTCGCCGCTGTTTGGGGCCATCGCCTTTGTGATTGGTTCGATCAGTGCCGTTTCGGTGATCAAGGCGGTCTATATCGATAAGCGCGAGCTGAAGTGCGCCTGTGTTGGCGGTGGCAGCAATGTCCCGCTCGGGGCCATTTCCCTCACCGAGAACCTGATGATGGTTGTCATGGGTGCCCTGATGGTGGTCGGTCTGGTCTAGGTTCATCCAGTGGCTTAGGGACTGCTTGCAAACAATCCGTCACGAAGTCGTCAGACAGGATTGGTACCAAGCCACATTGACGATACACTGGCGGTCATGCGGTCATGCAAGCACGTGGTACTCCTTGTCCGCCTTCTTCCCTCAAACTGATGGTTTTCCGATGTCCTTTTCCTTTCTTCACAGCGTGGGCAGTAATGTTGAGCTTTTCTCCCAGATCCTCGAAGGATCTGACAAGGCTCCGGTGCAGCATGTGGTGCGCAACGATCTTCTTCAGGCCGTGACAGCCAAGGGGCAGATCGACGGGCCACTCGGCGAGGACATCGCAAAGGCCATCACCGATACGGTCGAGGATGTCGACATGGTGCTGCTGACCTGCTCAAGCCTCAGCCCCGTAGCCGATCAGCTGAAGGGCGAGGGTGTGGCGGTCGAGCGGACGGATGGCCTGCTTGCGAGCGCGGTCTTTGCCGATGCTCTGGCGTCAGGTGCTGGTGCCCGTCTTGTTGTGCTTGTTGCAGCTCCCACCACAGTGGAGCCGACCCGGTCACTATTCGAGCGCTATCGCAAGGATATGGGTGCCGAGGGTGTCGGGCTCGACGTCGTCTTGCTGCCCGGCGTTTGGGATGTTTTTCTGGCAGGTGATCTTGAGGGTTACAAGGCAGCCCTTGCCAAGGCGATTGATGCCTTCCTCACTCAATCCGAAGATGTGAGCCATGTTGCTCTGGGACAGGCGTCTATGGGCCCCGCGCTCGCGCTGTCAAAGCATCCCAAGGCAGCTGAGGTCTGGACGGTGGCCGGTGCCACACGGGATTTTCTTGTCGCATCCGACAAGGCCTGAGGATTCTATTTCCTCTCAAGAAACAAAAAAGACGGGCCGAGACCCGTCTTTTCTTTTGCGCTCTGTATTGGTTAGCACCGATCAGGCGGCCTGAATGTCCTTGAGGAAAGTCACGATGCGGGCCCGCAGCTTTTCGGCCTGTTCTGCGGCTGCGCGTGAGGCGGTCAAGACGTTGCTTGCGGAGGTGTGAGTGTCCGAGGCTGAGTCGTTGACGCTGCCCAGACGTTCCTCCACTTCCTTGGTTCCCTGAGATGCGCGAACCACGTTCTGGCTGATCTCGTGGGTCGCATGACCCTGCTGCTCGACAGCGGCGGCGATGGAGTTGGTGTATTCGTTGACTTCCTGCATGGTCTCGGAAATCTTGGCGATGGCCGAAACTGCCTCGTTGGAAGAGGTCTGGATGCCGTTGATCTGGTTGGAGATCTCTTCGGTTGCTTTCGAAGTCTGGTTTGCCAGCTCTTTGACTTCTGCAGCGACGACGGCAAAGCCCTTGCCCATTTCGCCGGCGCGAGCCGCCTCGATGGTGGCGTTCAGGGCAAGAAGGTTGGTCTGCTCGGCGATGTCCTGAATAAGATTGACCACTTCGCCGATCTTCTGTGCGGCCATATCGAGGCTCGAGACTTTCTCGTTGGTGGCTGCTGCCTCTTCGGTGGCATGCAGAACCACGGTGCGGGTCTGGCCGAGCTGGCCGGAGATCTCGCTGATCGAGGCGGAGAGTTCTTCAGCTGCGGACGCCACGGACTGAACGTTGTTGGCAGCTTCGTGAGAAATGCCCGTAGCGCTTGTGGTCTGGTCGGCGGTCGTTTCTGCGATCTTGGTCAGATCCTGAGCGGTGCCTTCCAGAACATGGGTGTTGCTGGAGACCTGATCAAGGAATGACTGCACATCCGCGTCGAACTGCTGGATGGTGGCGAACATGGTCTGCTCGCGTTCTTCGCGTTCCCGGTCGGTGATGGATTTCTGCTTTTCAAGCGACAGGCGATGCTTGTTGTTGCGGTTGAGAACGCCGATGGCCTCGGCCATGTTGCCGATCTCGTCGTGGCGGTCCTGATAAGGGATCGTTTCGACATTTTCATCCCTGGCGATTGACGACAGGATGCCGGTCATGACTGGTAGCGGTTTCATCATGCGCGATGTGATGAAGAAGGCGCCGGTGAGAATGATCAGGGCCACGATGATCGAGGAAATGATCAACTGGCTCGAAATCTGTCCGAGAATGGCGTCGATGTTGGCCTTTGCGATGCCGACATAGAGGATCCCGACAACATCATTGCTCGGGGAGAAAATCGGCTGATACAGGGTATAGTAGGGGATGGAGAGGATCACCGCTTCGCCCACAAAGGTCTTGCCCCCGGTCACGACCGGATAAACCGCGCCATTCTGACCAAGCTGCGTGCCAACAGCGCGCGAGCCATCACCCTTCTTGATGTTGGTGGTCTTGCGCCAGAAATCCTTGCTCTCTTCGTCCCACAGAAAGACAGTCGCAGTCTCTCCGGTGATGCTGCCGACGAGATCGATCATGTCGTGGTTCTCGAAGGAGGGAAGATTGGCGAGTGTGATGCGCTCTACATTGCCATCGCTCGACCGTTGAACGGTGACACCGTCAATCGAGGATTCGAAGACATTAGCGGCAACGCGAATACTGGAGGATTGCTGGTCAATTACATCTTGACGCACTTTTGCGCTGATGGAACTCCAAGTAACTCCGAAAAGAGACACCATTGCGACCAAAACAGATGCGACGATGAGCGATGTCACTTTCTGAGTCATCTTAAACTTTGAAAGGAGCTTCATCTTTTTCTTCCCCGTGCTGTCTTTCGACTGTTCGTCGATAGGGTTTTCATGCTGGTTTGGCCTCATGCTCGGCGCAAAGCCCTTAAATTTTGTTAATTTGCAAGTATTTCTACTTCCGGTTTTGTAATATTAAATGCACTTTTTGATTATGTTTAATTGTTACTTTTGACCGTTTGTGAATATTAAAATGAGTCCGCTATAGATTTGAGGCAAAGAGTTGGTATCAATTTATTGGTGTATTGTGGCTAAATCTAACTATTTTCGATGGTGAAAAAAATTCTGAAGCGGACTTGTAGAATGGGTTGCGATCCGGTAATAGATTTGGAGATACTTGGGTGCGGCACTTTTGCTGCCCTGATGGACGTATGAGAGAGACATCATGATTGCTCGTTTGAGCACCTTTGATCTGATTGTCCCGGTTGAGCCCAAAGCTCCCGCAGCTCTCGCACGCCTAGACTCCGCTCTTCTCCTACTTATTTGCCCCTGAACATCGGCAGGCATCGGCTTCGGCTGATGGCGGATCTTCAGGGGGTGTTCAAAGGCAGACAACAAAGTTCTAGCCGCGGACCAGACATGTTTTAGGGATGGAGCTGGCGCGGTACCAATCAGGATAAGACCCATGACTGACAATATCATCATTTTCGACACGACCCTGCGCGACGGCGAACAGTCTCCCGGAGCCTCCATGACGCTGGAAGAAAAGATCCAGGTCGCCGAACTGCTCGACGAGTTGGGTGTCGATGTCATCGAAGCTGGCTTCCCCATCGCCTCGAATGGTGACTTCGAAGCGGTGTCCGAAATCGCCAAGGTGGTCAAGAATGCCACTGTCTGTGGCTTGGCCCGTGCCGGTTCCAAGGATATCGACCGGGCAGGCGAGGCCATCAAGCATGCCGAAAAGAAGCGAATTCACACCTTCATCTCGACAAGCCCTCTGCACATGAAGTTCAAGCTGCAGATGGAGCCGGATCAGGTCTATGAGAAAGTCATCGAGTCGGTGACCCGCGCCAGAGGCTGGACTGATGATGTGGAATGGTCTTGCGAAGATGGTACGCGCACGGAATTCGATTTCATGTGCCGCTGCGTGGAAGCGGCGATCAATGCCGGTGCGACCACCATCAATATCCCCGATACGGTCGGCTATACGACGCCGGATGAAATCACCGATCTGTTCCGCCTCGTCATCGAGACTGTTCCCAATTCGGACAAAGCGGTGTTCTCGGCTCACTGCCACAACGATCTGGGGATGGCAGTTGCCAACTCACTGGCAGCGGCCAAGGGCGGTGCGCGTCAGATCGAATGCACCATCAATGGCCTCGGTGAGCGTGCTGGTAACGCGGCGCTGGAAGAGATCGTCATGGCGATCCGCACGCGCAATGACATGTTCCCCTATGAGACCGGCATCAAGCCGCAATTGCTGACCCGTGCGTCCAAGCTGGTGTCTGCAGTTTCGGCCTTCCCGGTTCAGTATAACAAGGCGATTGTCGGCAAGAATGCCTTCGCCCACGAGAGCGGCATCCATCAGGATGGCATGTTGAAGAATGCCCAGACCTACGAAATCATGCGTCCGCAGGATGTCGGGGTCGGTGGTACCGATCTGGTGATGGGCAAGCATTCCGGTCGCCATGCCTTCAAGGACAAGCTGAAGGAATTGGGCTACGAGTTGGGCGACAACGCCTTGCAGCAGGCGTTCCAGCGCTTCAAGGATCTGGCGGACAAGAAAAAGCATATCTTCGATGAGGACATCGAGGCTCTGGTGGATGATCAGGTCGGAGCACAGGGCGATAAGATCAATGTGATTGCGATGACCGTGATTGCCGGTACGGGCGGCTTGCAGAAAGCCATCGTGACGCTGGACATGGACGGCACCCATGTGACCAAGGAAGCGACGGGCGATGGTCCGGTCGATGCGACCTTCAATGCCATCAAGCAGATGATTCCTCACAATGCTCGTCTGCAGCTCTATCAGGTAAGCGCCGTGACCGCTGGCACCGACGCGCAGGCCGAAGTGTCCTGCCGCCTGAGCGAGAATGGCAATACGGTGACCGGGCGGTCGGCTGACACCGACACCATGGTCGCGTCCGCCAAGGCTTATGTCTCGGCGCTCAACAAGCTGATGATGCGACGTGAGAAGGAAGTGCATCACGCCCAGACTAGCGCTGCTGAATAGGTCTGAAGTATTTTAGAAATCAATCAGAAGGGGCGGGTGACAATCCGCCCTTTTTTTGTTGCTGTGAGAAAAACGCGAAATCTGAGTGAGGTATTTTCCATGGATCGGGAGGCCTTTCTGGAAGATAAGGGGGTGGCTCCGTCATTTGATCTGACCTGCACCTTTGCCAAACTGGAGAGTCCTCATGTCGCATTCTGATGCTGTTGTTGTCGCTGTTGCCCTTGATGACAAGCATGCCTTTTCCAAGCGTTCCCAAAGCTCGATCCGTCTGCTTGAAGGGCTTGGCGTGGAAGGGGATGCGCATTGCGGGGAAAAGGTGAAACATCGCTCGCGGGTCAGGGCCAATCCCAATCAGCCGAACCTCAGACAGGTTCATCTGATCCATCAGGAGCTGTTTGATGAGGTGGCGGCCAAGGGCTTCAGCGTCCAGGCAGGGGACATGGGAGAGAATATCACCACAAGTGGGATTGATCTTCTGGTGTTGCCGACGGGTGCTATCCTGCAGATTGGCGAGGAGGCGGAGGTGGAGATCACCGGCTTGCGTAATCCATGCGCCCAGATCGAATCTTGGCAGAAAGGTCTTCTGGCAGAAATGGTCTACAAGGACGATGCAGGCAATCTGGTGCGAAAGGCCGGGATTATGGGCGTCGTGCTGAAGGGTGGCGAGGTGCGGCCCGGCGAGTCTATTGTTGTGCGCTATCCCGAAAAACCTTGGCGGTCGCTGGAGCGGGTCTAGGTGCTGTTTCCGGTTGTCTCATGTGAGTTTGAGAGCGGTCAGGGCAGGTAAAGCATGTGAGACGTGCAGTGTTTGCAGTCGCTGCTTCCGAACCCTCCTATCGGGTGCCGGGCGGTGGCTGATGTATCAAGGGCTCGGATCAGGTCGCATTCTGTGCCCGACAGCCAGCCAAAGGCAAAGCGCTCGGCCGCCTGGGTGGTAAGTTGGTCGATGTGCCAGCGGCATGTCTTCTCGATTGCCTGATGACGACGGAGGCGGGCGCGTAAGCCGCCGGGACCTCTGGCACTTCCTGCGTAGAGGTAGAGGCCGGGTGCCAGCGTGGCAGGGCCGGGCCGGGCAATCGTGAGGGTATGAGATAGATGGATTGCGAGCAGATAGATGCCGCCATCATCTGGGCAGCTTTCGATGTCTTCTCGGCCACCCGCAAAGACCGGTTTGTGCCACTTTTCCTTCAGTAAAGGAAGGATGCTCTCATGACGCATGGCTGCATTGCGAAGTCGGGTGATGGACATGATTGTTCAAATGACTTATTCAGTGCGGTTAACAAAAATTTACGTGGCGAATTGATCTGCTTCAAAGTCACTTATTCTGACTGGTTGCACACTGAGGTTGTAGTCAGAGGGAGTGAAAGCAATGTACCACGAAACGCATATGCTGCGGGAGGAGTTTCCTGAAGATGTCGAGAGACTGCAGGCCTTGATGCTCGACGATGAAGATTTTCTCAGGCTTGCAGCAGACTATACCGAAGTGAACCGGAAGATACTCCGGATCGAGCATGAAGAGAGACATGCTTCGGACTTTGATCTAGAAGATCTCAAAAAGATGCGATTGGCTTTGAAGGATCAGGTGGCTGCAAGACTGCAGGCCTGATTTTTTATTTCCCAGAGAGCATGTTCAGCGGTTGATGGTCGCTGAAGATGCTCGTCCCGAGGCCCGTTCCCCGTCAGACTTCTGATGGGCGGACGGGTTTTTTCTTGAGCTTTGCTTCCCGGCGCATGATGTAGAAGGTGGAGGCAAAGATGATGGCTGCGCCAAGCCAAGTGTATTCGTCGGGCCATTCGCCAAACAGATACCAGCCGAAAGCGGTCGCGAAAATGAGCCGCAGATAGTCGAACGGGGCGAGCACGGTCGCCGGGGTCAGCTTGTAGGACGTGACCATCAGCCATTGGGACAGGCTCGCGACCACGGCCAGCAGCACAAGCAGGATCCATTCTTCTGCCGTTGGGGTTTTCCAATGGACATAGGCCAGCGGTGCCATGGCAATGCCAACGAGCACGGCCTGTCCGACGACGATGACGGTGGGGCGATTGTTGCGCGACTGTATTCGTACAATGATCTGGTTCAGTGCCAGACAGGCAGCCGCTACCAGAGACAGAACGATGTTGAAGTCGAGGCCCGCCGATCCGATGGTCAGGAGTTCAATCGGACGTGCCACGACGAGGACGCCCAGAAACCCGACCAGCAAGGCGCCAAGGCGGCGTGGGCCGACAACCTCCTTGAGGATGAAAATCGCGAAAACCGTGATGAAGAAAGTTCGCGTAAAGCTCAGAGTGGTTGAGGTCGCCAGTGGCAAGTGAATGATCGCGGTGACATTGGCCAGCATGCTGAAGAACATCAGGACGGCTCGGGCCACGAACAGATCAAAGCGGGTGATCTTGCGGTCTTCAGGGGTGGCACGGAGGAGGGCAGGTACAAACAGCAGCACCATCATGACCTGCCGCAGCGCGATGATCTGTGACGGATGCATGTCCTGTCCCAGATGCTTGAACATGGCGCCCATGGAACTGAAGCCAACCATCGCCAGAATGGCCACAAGAATGCCCTGTACGTGAGTGGGCAGCGCCAGAAACCTTTCTGCATTTGTGGCAATGGTGTTGCGAAGTTGTTTCATGGTAAGGCGGTTCGGACTTTGCGGCTTATCGCGGTATTTGCGCAACAATGGATGACGACTGGGCGGTCAAAGGACTGGCTTCATAGCCTTCGGGGTGGTTTTGGCAGGCACTGCTCGCATGAAGAAGAAACTGGACGGTAGGCGCTTGCTTGCCTTTTGTAAACCGATCCGGGCAGATTGGTGACCAAAATGATGGTCCTTTCATCCTATGTCACAGGATAACCTGTATGACAAGTTTGGCAAATTTGTCGCGTAGACGCGCAATCCGCACTTGCAAATCCGATGGTTTCGTGGACTAGTGTTGGTCTCCACTCTGTTTTTTCCTCTGCTTCCCATCGCGGCGATTTGCTCCAACATCCGGGTTTACCGTTCGTCCTACGGGCGCAGAAGCGCGTTGTCCAAACTGTGCTGTCTTCTCTCGGACCGAATGATCCGGAAAGTGTACTGAAATGAATTCTCTGGCTGGTATCGGGTTGAAGCTTCTGTCGACTGTTTTCTTTGCGGTCATGATCGCGATGATCAAATATGTCTCGGAGACGGTGCCGACAGGCGAGGTGGTCTTTTCGCGTTGTTTCTTTGCCATTATCCCCTTGGTGATTGTCGCGATGATTCAGGGAAACTGGCGTGATTGCATCCGGACAAAACAGCCGTGGCTGCATGTCAGACGGTCGATTGTCGGGGCCTTCGGCATGTTTTGCTGGTTTGCGGCTGTGGGCATGTTGCCGTTGCCTGAAGCCACCGCCATTTCGTTCCTCTCGCCCTTGATGGTGGTTGCGCTGGCAGCCATCTTTCTCAAGGAGACAGTGCGGGTTTATCGCTGGTCTGCGGTCGGGGTTGGGTTTGTTGGCGTCATGATCATTCTGTCGCCGCGGTTTTCACAGTCGAGTGGTGACGTGCAGGTCCTTGGCGCAGTGCTTGCCGTGATATCGACGCTGTTCACGGCGATGGCGGGGATTCTCATCCGTCACATGACTCAGTCTGAGAAGAATGCCGCGATCATCTTCTATTTCTTTGCCGCCACATCGATCTATTCGCTTGCGACGCTGTTTTGGGGTTGGGTGTTGCCGGAGTGGGACGTGATGCTCTTTCTGGTGCTTGCCGGCATCTTTGGGGGGCTTGGCCAGATTGCCATGACCCAGGCCTTCCGACTGACCGAAGCCTCGCTGCTGGCTCCGTTCGATTATGTCAACATGATCTGGGCCGTCATCATCGGCATGATCCTGTTCGACGAATATCCCAGCATGACGGTGATCGTGGGCGGGAGCATCGTCACGCTGGCCGGTCTGTTCGTTGTCTATCGCGAACATCAGTTGGGTCTTGCCCGCAAGGCGGAACGCCGGGTGCAGCGTATCTAGGGTTGTAATGTAGTTGTCAGGCAAAGAGAGCAGCTTGCCGTTTTTCTGATCATACATTGCGACTGAGAGGGGAGGGCTGTTCGCGACGAACGGCCAGCCGGACGTCGGCGCTCAGCTTTTCAGCTCCCTATACATCTTGTTTCTTCGTTTCGAGCTGCCTTTGCGTCAGTCATTTCTTCCTTGGCTGACTCGATGGGCATTTGCCTCTTCCTGTTGTTTCGAGACTATGAATGCGGTTCTTCAATTTGCAGTTATCCCCTGATTTTATTGCATAATTTCGTAGGGTCTCTTCCCTAAAGGCATGCCGCTACGGCATCTCTGTCCAAATCCATCCGATTTACCATTTTTGATAATCTGTAAGTATATGAACAAAAAAGCAAAAATTACCGATGGTTGAAAGGTTAGAATAATTTGCTAATGAACGCTTGTTAGTTTCCGACCTTTCCCTCTGCCAATCTGCTAAGTCGTTTTGTCGCAGATGGGGCCCTCTGGCCACGCGTAGGGGTTGATTCCCGGATTTTGCTCATGAGAGATTTGTGAAAATTGCCTTAATTCAGTGCGGGTGCCTGAATTCTGTGCTTTTGGGGTCGCGGTTAAGGGAGGAACGCGTGAACAAGTCAATGAGTATTCGTGGTCTGAAGACAAGTGTTGCTGTTGTGGCCGTTGCGGCGTCCATGGGGGCTGTTCTGAACAGCGACGCAGAGGCAGGAGCCTTTGCCTTGCGTGAGCAGAGTTCAGTCGGGCAGGGCGCATCCTTTGCCGGTGTGGCAGCTGGTACCAGCTTGTCCTCGGTCTACTGGAACCCGGCGACGCTGACGCAGATTCCCGGCATCAATACCGAGAGTGTCTTTTCGGTCGTCATGCCTGATACCGACGTGAAGAATGTCACGCTCGGTGCCGGATCTGCCGCCAATCTCAGCGCCTTCGTGAATGGGACAAACCCCGGAGCTGTCGGTCTTGATGCGGCAATCCCGGCCTCCTATGCCAGTGCGCAGATCACGGATGACCTGTTCTTCGGCCTGTCCGTCAACGCGCCTTATGGTATGGCGACCAAGGCCAACAATCCGTCACAAAGCTCCTTTCATGCTGCGACGTCCAAGATCTTCACCACGGACATCAAGGCGAACATCGCCTATCGCATCAATGACGTCTTCAGCGTCGGTGCCGGTCTTGGTGCCACCTATGCCAAGGTGCGGATGACATCCGTTCCCAATCCGATGTCTTCTGCAGGCTATGAACTGCAAGGGGATGGCTGGTCTCCAACCTGGAGCATCGGTATGACGATCAAACCGGTTGAAGGCACGGAAATCGGTATCGGGTATCGTTCGGCGACGTTCGTCAAGTTTAAGGGAACCGAGTATTTCGGGGCCGGAGTGGTTGCTTCCGTGCCGGCGCTCACGGCGAAAACTGATGTAACCACCAATGTCGATTTCCCTGATGTGGTGACCGTTGGTCTGAAACAGAAGATTACCGACAAGTTCCGTGTTCTGGCCGGCTTCGAGTGGACCAATTGGTCTCTGGCGAAAAGCGCTTCGCCCATCAATGGGTCGCTTCTTGGATCTTCCCTGCTCCTCGGATATGAAGACAGCTGGTATGCGTCTCTTGGTGGCGAGTATGACTGGAATGAGAACCTGACTTTGAGGACTGGTATCGGCGTTGAAAAGTCACCCATTCCTGATGAGCATCGCAATCTGCGTTTGCCGGATGCGGATCGCGTCTGGGCTAGCCTTGGTGCCTCCTATCAGGTGACCGACAAGATCGGCATCGATGTGGCCTACTCGCATCTGTTCATTGAGGATGCCGAGGTCAAGGCGTCCAACTCCTATGCGTCCTATGCGGCAGATACATCAAGCTCGGCCAACATCGTGTCGGCTTCCCTGCGCTATCAGTGGAAACCGGAGCCGCTGTTTGCCAACGACGAGCCGTTCGAGCGCAAATACTGATCCATATTCTGGGTCAGTTCTTGGAAAATTTGTAAAGGAGAGCTCTGCAGCTCTCCTTTTCTTTTGCATCAATAGACTTCCTGAATCCTTTTTCTTTCTTTGTCACAAAAGTGAGACAGGGCCTTCTTAAAAGAGGCCGAACAAAGACGACGCCAGTGATTCAGAGAAATCCCATGAACCAGTTCAGTGAAGAAGGGCTCTTCAAACATAGAGCGCTCTTTTTATCAGACATCCACCTTGGCACGCGCGGTTGTCAGGCCGAGATGCTTCTCGATTTTCTCAAATATCACGATGCCGACACGATCTTTCTGGTCGGTGATGTCGTTGACGGCTGGCGGCTGCAAAACCGCTGGTACTGGCCGCAGACGCACAATGACGTGGTTCAGAAGCTTCTGAGGAAGGGCCGCAAGGGTTCTCGTATCATCTATGTGCCGGGCAACCACGACGAATTCCTGCGCAGCTATTACGGCGCCCATTTTGGCGGTGTAGAAGTTGCCGAGCACTATATCCATGAAACCGCAGACGGTCGCCGCATGCTGGTCATCCATGGCGACCAGTATGACATGGTCGTCCGGCACGCCAAGTGGCTGGCCTTTCTGGGTGACTGGGCCTATGTGCTGGCGCTCAACATCAATACGGTCTTCAACTGGGTGCGCCGCAAGCTCGGGTTCCAGTATTGGTCCCTGTCCGCATGGGCCAAGATGAAGGTCAAGAATGCTGTCAATTTCATCGGCACCTTCGAGGAGACGCTGGCCTCAGAGGCGAAGAAATTTGACGTCGATGGCGTCATATGCGGCCATATCCATCACGCCGAGATCCACGACAAGTTTGGTATCGACTATCTCAACACAGGCGACTGGGTCGAGAGCTGCACCGCGATTGTCGAACATGAAGACGGTCGCTTCGAGTTGATCCGCTGGAGCGAGGAAACCCGCCAGCTGCCGCAGCTTGCTGCCCCCCAACCTTCCAAGGCCCTTGCATGAGTGTAATATTGATAGTGACCGACGCCTGGCATCCTCAGGTTAACGGTGTCGTACGGTCTCTGGATCGATTGGGCAAGGAACTGAGCAAGCTGGGACATGAGGTCCATTATCTGACGCCGCAGTCGTTCAAGACCATTCCCTGCCCAACCTATCCCGAAATCCGCTTATCGCTGACGCTTGGCGGGGCTGTGGCGCGCAAGATTGACGCGATCGCGCCCGAGTTCATTCATATCTCGACGGAAGGTCCGCTGGGCTTTCTGGCGTCGCGTTACTGCCGCAAGCGCAAGAAGCCCTTTTCGACGTCCTATCACACGCGCTTTCCCGAGTATCTGGCCGCCCGCTTTCCGATCCCGGCGTCCTGGACCTACAAGGTGCTACGCTGGTTCCACAATACGGGTTCGAGCTGCATGGTTGCGACGCCTAGCCTGAAGCGTGATCTTGAAGCCCGCGGATTCAAGAACCTGCATTACTGGGGGCGCGGTGTTGATCTGGAGCTGTTCCATCCTCGCGGGGAGAAAGTGCTCGATTTCGAACGCCCGCGCCTTCTCTATGTGGGACGAGTTGCGGTCGAGAAGAATATCAGCGCCTTTCTAGAGCTTGATGTTGACGGCACCAAGATCGTGGTCGGGGACGGGCCTCAGCGGGCTGATCTGCAAAAGCAATATCCGGATGTGAAGTTTCTCGGCCTGCAGGAAGGCGAGGCGCTGGCCGCGATCTATGCGTCCTGCGATGTCTTTGTCTTTCCGTCCAAGACCGACACGTTCGGCATCGTCCTGCTAGAAGCGCTCGGATCTGGCCTGCCGGTCGCAGCCTATCCGGTGATGGGGCCGGTCGATGTGATTGGCGATAGCGGCGTTGGCGTGCTTGATGAGGATCTTGCAACAGCCGTGCGCGGTGCCCTGAAGATCGATCCTCAGGCCTGTCTCGATTATGCAGCCAAATTCAGTTGGGAAGCGAGCGCCCGACAATTCTATTCCAATCTGGAACGCTGACGGGGCGGAGACGAGTTAAAGATCTAGGAGGGCGGGGCCAGAAGCGAGTCTAAGCTTCAGATCGTCTTGACAACCCAGAGCAACAGCTGGCGAAGAACGCTGTCCATCGCTGTGTCGAGGGCCGCAACAGCCTTGGGCGTATTAGCGATGTTTGCAGGTGCTGTCGCCGTGAAGAGGCGAGAGGCGCGCACACGACCATTGCGGTCGTTGATGATCTTCACGGACAGGGAGACGCGGGCCTGACCGCCCTGTTCATCCACCAGCTCGAAGGCGCGAATGGTCGTTGCGATCTTGTAGTCGACGACCACGCCGTCTCCCGGTTTGGCAACCGAGCGGACGCGGCCGGAATTCTCAAGCGTCTGGATCAGTTTGTCCTGCACCAGAACCGGTAGCTTGTCGCTCCACTGGGAGTCACCGAAATAGGTGATTTCGGCACCGCCTGGACGTACGACGATCATCTCGCTGTCGAGGGATTTCAGCGCCGTTGGCATGGAGACCAGCAGCTGGGCGTTGGTTCTGCCGCTGATGTCGGAGAAATTCGTCGGTGCCGTCAGGTCATAGGTCGTCAGTTCCTTCTTGCCGCCCACGGCAGAGCAGGCTGCAAGCAGGCCACATACGCTCACAACCGCCAAACGACGCAAAACTGTCCGATAACCCAACAAATGCTCACCCCAGATGACAAACCCATCACTAGCGCACTTTAACCAGTTCGACCGGGAAGCCAAAGTGTTTTTGGCGACAGGCTCGAAAATCAAAGCACTCTTTGCCTTTTTGCCACAATCCGAAAAACTATAGGCAATAAATTCTTTTCAAACTCTTATCCCGCCAATGCGACAGGATCAATGGCGGCGGTCGTATGTTTTGACCTTGTTGCCACCAAAAATAAGGCTGGAGGGATCACTTTCAAGCTTGTCCACCGCGCTTTCGAGCTTGCGCATCGTGCGGCGGGCCTCTCCGACCATGGTTTCGACTTCTCTGAGGCCCTGTCCCGAGAATCGAGCCAATCCTCCGGCGATTTCGTCGGCCCGCGACTGGAAACTGTCGGACAGGCGCCGAATGGAGCGTGCGGCGAGGGTGACTTCCTCGATGACGCCCTTGGTGCCTTCCTCATCACCCAGAACACCGTCCACCTTGTTCAGCAATCCATCGACACGCTCGGAGGCCACGCGCAAGCGGCCAGAGATTTCCTTGGCGTCGGTGATGATCTGGTTGAAGTCGTCGGTGCGCGAATTCAGGGTCTGGGAGAATTCGTTGACATTGCCCGCTGCCTGTTTGGCCTGATCGACAATCTGGCCGATGTCATCGGACGATTTGTCCAGCGAGTCGGCAAAGGTGCCAAGTGAGGCAACGGCTTTCTTGACGGTTGCCGGATCTACGCTTTCGACCAGCGTGTCGACTTTGCCCAGGGACGTGGAAAGGTCGGCGGAGAATTTGTTGATGCCCTTGGCCGCTTCGGATGCGTCCTTGACCACAGTGTCAAACTGATCGGAGGCACTTGCCAGCTTGTCGCTGAATTTCTCTATGTTGGCGACACTGTTCTTCACGCTGTCCGGGCTAAACGGCGGCGAGCAGGGTTTCGGCCCGGTCGCTCAGCGTCTCAAGCCTTGCTGAGAGGCTCGTTAGGCCCCTTGGCTGCGCCGGAGGCATCTGCAAGGAAGGTATCGATGTTGCCCGTGTTGTTGTTGAGTGCGTCGGTGAAGGCCTCGACATTCTTGATTGGAATTGTTGATCCGGCCTTCGTTTTCGTCGACGACCTTCTCGACCTTCATCAGGACGGAATCGGCGCGGGCGAGGATCTGCCGTGCGCCGGACATCAGATCCTGGAGGGCGGAGGTGCTGGCGGTCAGCTGCGGGACGCCGGGCTGATCGAGGAGGTCAGGCAGGGTTCGTGCTGCCACCCTTGATCTCGACGGTGCCGGACGCCAGTGAGGCCCTGAAAGGACAGCTCGACGCGGCTGTCCTGTTTGAGCGGAATTTCCGAATCCACGCTGAGATTGGCGCGTACATATTTGGGGTCGTCCGGATCATAGTTGAGGCCGTTCACTTCCCCGACCTTGATGCCGTTGAACAGGACCTGTCCGCCCTTGAACAGACCGGCAACAGACCCTTCGAAGCGCACGACGACTTCGCGCATCGGCTTGACGTCGTCAAAGCGAGCGATCCAGTAGATAAAGCCGAAGCCGACGGCGGTCAGGATCAGCGTGAAGAGGCCAATCGCAACGAAATTTGCTTTGGTTTCCATCTGTCAACTCCTGTCCCATTGCCTGATGGCACGCTTGCCGGTGAAATATCGGTGGATCCAGGGATGATCATATCCCTGAAGTTCCTTCATCGTCCCGGTAACCAGAACTTTCTGTTCGGCAAGCACGGCAATCCGGTCGCACGCCTGATTAAGGCTGTCGAGGTCATGGGTTACCATAAAAAACGGTGAGTCCCAAAGTGTTTCTGAGGGTGGAAATGAGTTCGTCGAACTCCTCGGCACTGATCGGAATCGAGGCCGGACGTCGGCTCATCAAGCAGAACAAGGTCCGGATCGAGGGCGAGGGCACGGGCGAGTGCGGCGCGCTTTGATCATGCCGCCAGATAGCTCCGACGGATATTGATGGGCTGCATCGGGGTGCAGGCCAACAAGTTCGATCTTGGAAATCGCCAGCTCGTCCATTAGCCTTTGTGGCAGGGAGAGATATTCACGCATCGGCACCTGAATATTCTGCAAACACCGTCAGTGACGAGAAGAGGGCCCCATGCTGAAACAGGACGCCAAGGCGGCGCTCGATGGCAAAGGCGTTCCTTGCGGGACAGTCTGTCGGTGTCCTGACCAAACAGGATGAATTGCCCCGCCCGTTTGGGAACCAGTCCCAGAACGGCCCTGAGGAGGACGGATTTGCCCGTCCCGGAAGCGCCGACAATGCCGATGATACTCACCGCGTCGGACATCGAGGTCGAGATTCTTGATGATGACCCGATCGGAGAAGCCAACCGTCAATCCGTGCACCGACAGAAGGATGTCCTGATCTGGCATTCCGTTCTGAGCTGGTGATGTTTGCCATCCGTTGTCCATGTGCCCTCCTAATATCCGACTGAAGGGCCAAAGAAGATGGCGAAGACGCCATCAATAAGCACCATCAGGAAGATGGATTTGACAACAGAAGCGGTTGTGCGGCGACCGAGGGGACTCAGCGCTTGCCGCCGACCTGCAGTCCTTCCGAGCAGGAAATGAGCGCAATAATTAGTGCCATGAAGGGGGCCTTGATCACACCGACCATGAAGGTGTTGACCGCGATGGCCTCTCGCAGCCAATTGATGTAGGCGCCGGGGGTGATGTCGGAATAGAGCCATAGCCAACATGCCGCCGCCAGCAAGCGCCGAGACGTTGGCCACCATGCTAAGCAGGGGCAGGGCGATGATGAGAGCAATCACCCGCGGGGTGATCAGAACCTCAACAACATTGAGGCCCATCACCCGCATTGCGTCGATTTCCTCACGCATGCGCATGGAGCCGATCTCGGCCGTGAAGGCGCTTCCCGAGCGGCCAGCCACCATGATGGCGGTCAACAGAACGCCAAGCTCTCGCAGCACCAGAATGCCGACGAGATCGATCACGAAGGGCTCTGCGCCGAACTTGCGCAACTGGAAAGCGCCCTGCTGGGCGACGATGGCACCAACCAGAAAGGACATGAAGGCAACGATTGGAACAGCCTTCAGACCGGTCTGATCGATATGGTGGACGATGGAGGTGAAGCGGATCTTGCGCGGATCGAGCAGGGCTGCACCAAGGCAGGCAATGACACCGCCCATCAGATGGGCAAGGATCGTGATGTCGCGATAGATCTCGACGACATCGCGCCCGGTTGTCTCGGCAAAGCTCCAGAGGTAGCCTGCCGGTCGCGTGGCTTGTGGTTTGACCTGATTGGTCTCCCAGACGGCATCGAACAGGGTCTGGTAGGAGGGGGCGATGGACTGGACGGCAGATTGCTCCAAATTGATCCCGCGCATCAGGCGAATAATCACCCATGCGCCCGAGGTGTCGAGCGAGGTGAGACGGCCAAGATCGACTGCCGTTGCCGAAGAGCCAGCCTCAAGGGTCTCGGTAACCAGCTTGTCTGCATCGCCTAGGGTTTCGAGCGTCCAGTCGCCGCCAAGCCAGATCACGTCGGACGCAGGCGTGCCGTCCTTGCCCAGAGTGGGAGGTTGTGACGTCTTGGCGATGTTTGTTCCCAGATCGGACATGTCTCGCTCTCTGGTTCCTTGTCAGCTCGGACTGCAGATGGTTCGGGTGGTCCGTTTGTGCCCTTGTGACGTCACCGTTCAGAAAACCCGTAAATCATGACTGAACCCACCTTGGAAAGAAAGGCCGACGTTTGCAAGTCTTGTGCCTCAATTTGATGTATCGGTACAAGGCCTGTGCGAAGGTTTTCCCTGATTGCCCTGACGATATTTTCCGCTGATCAGGGTGCGGGTCATGCGCTGGGCTCCGTGTTGTCCACCTTGCCTGCCCCGATGTGGCCGACTGGAAACAGGCGGGCGAGCGCCAACATGGCGAGCGAGACAAGACCGAAAGTGGCCATGAGATAGAAGGCATCGCCATCGAACCGGCCATAAAAGAAGCCGGAGGCGAAAGTCGCCAGCGACATGGTCAGGCCGTTGAGCATGGTATAGAGACCCTGTGCGGTGCCGGAGATTTCATCGTCGACCGTCTCGGAAATGAAAAACATCGCACCGAGGTGGGAACAGGCAAAGCTGCCTGCATGAAACATTTGCAGGATCAAAAAACCATATTCGGGAAGCTGGATGGGCATGATGACCCAACGGGCGACTGCGGTGACTGCACCGATGATCAGGAGCGCGCGCCATGTGATCCTGCCAAGGAGCTTCTTGGAGAAAAACAGCAGGATGACTTCGGCGAAGACGGAGATCGACCAGAAAATGCCGGTCATGTTGGCGGAGATCCCGATTTCGCGCCAATAGATCGTGCCAAAGGCATAGAGCAGGCTATGGGAGGCCTGAATGGTCGAGATCGAACAAAGGATGAGCCAGAATCCGGGCTGTACGAACTGGCTCAGCTGTTTCCAGTCGAGACGGGCGCCCTTGCCCAATGTTCTATTGTCGATGAGGCGGGGATCTGCCGGTAGGAAGAAGGAGGCCGTTGTGTGCAACAGGTTGCCCAGCACCAACAGCCAGATGATGCTGCTGGCTCCCATGGCATCGAGGAGCGTGCCGCCAACAAGGTTGGAGATCATGAAGGCGACAGATCCCCAGCTGCGCATTTTGCCGTAATCGAAACCCCGTGCCGACGGGTTCCGGCCAGCGCAAGTGAATCGCTCAATGGCACGATTGCACTTTGTGCCATGTGGGAAAGTGTCATGATGCAAGCGATCCATAACAAATTGTCACCAAGCAGAATCAGGCCGAATGAAGCGGTGTAAAGACTGCTGTACAAAATCAATGCGAGCTTGCGATCTCCGAGCTTGTCAGAAATACCAGCCATGATCGGCGTACAAAGTACGCCGGGTTATCATCGGAATTGTAAGGATAAATCCGATTTCCTGCGCACTCATGCCCAAATCTTCCAGCCAGACTCCAAAGAATGGTAGGTAGATACCTAGCGGAAAAAAGAACGCAGCAAAGAATATGGAAAATTCTTGTCGGATACCCGCGTTGTGCTGCTGTCGTCATGGCAGTTCTTCTCGAGAAGCGGTAAAGTAGCGTTAAGGAATTCGGATGTAGCATCGACTTGCCACTAAGTAGTTTTGGCACTGAGTCGTGCCGTTCAATTAAGGATTTTTGGTCTGGACCATGAGCAAGCCAATGCCACCAACGCCCCTTCGGCAAGAGGACTATCTGGCAATTGAAGCCGCTGTGATGGAGACCGCTCGAGGTCGATGGTTTCTTTCCGAATTTGCAAGACGCAATCGGAATGCCTGATACAGATACTCTATTAAACGCCATAGATAAACTGGAAAAAACCGTCGTTCGGGAACAGGCGCCGTCGTCGCCTGATTGCATCGTGTGAAGATGGATCTGGCGGACATGGCTGCCGCGATCGAGAAGACGAAAAAGGAAATCGCCCAGATCAAGCACGAGGACAACGAAGGCTCAGAGCGCTTTCGAACGAGCCTCGAGCGAGCTGGATGCGATCGTGTCCCAGACTGAAAACAGCGACGAGTGACATTCTCGGTGCTGCCGAGAAAATTCAGGAATTCGCATGGACCCTGCGCGAGCAGGGGGTCGACAACGACAGTTGTGACGCGCTCGATATGGAAGCGACCAACATCTATATGGCCTGCTCGTTCCAGGATCTGACCGGGGCAAACGCATCCGCAAGATTGTCGATGCCATGCGGTATGTTGAAAGCCGCATCAATTCCATGGTCGATATCTGGGGCTTTGAAGCTCACGAGGTCGACATCGATCATACCCACGCCAAGGCACACGACACGCGTCCGGGACAAGCATCTCCTCAATGGGCCTGCTCTTGCTGGTGAGGGGGTTTGAACAGGATGATGTGGATGCCCTGCTCAATCAGGAAGGGGTAGACCTCGAAGCCAATCAGGATGATGTTGACGCGTTGTTTGACACTGTCGGCGGAAGCGACGACGATCTGATCGATACCGATGATTTTTGAAGCTGTCGCCATCGACGAAGACGATGCAGTCGCCGAGGGACGAAGTTGAGGCTCTGGCTGCAGATGAAGCAGCCGCTGAAGAAGCTGAAACCGTTGCGGTTGACGACGACTGCATGGATCTGTCCGATCTCGACTGGGCTGAAGGTCAGGCCAATGCCGAGAGCGCGTGAGGATGAAGTCGCTGAGGCTGAAATGGTTGTCGAGACAGCCGAAGAGGCTGCCGATGATGCAGAAGAACCCGCTGCGGACGTTTTCGCATCGGCCTGAAGCTGACGAAGAGGATGCCCATAAGACTGCTGAGGAAATCGTCGCCGAAATCGATGCAGACATTTTCGCCACTGCCGCAGAAGGGGAAGAAGCCGATGTCTTTGCCAAGGCAGGGCTGTCCGCTGAAGAGGCCGAGGAAGCGGCAAGCGAAGAGGCCGAGCTGGTGGATCGCGTGGCGCAGTTCAGCTAGGACTGAAGCTGGTCAAGTTGTGATCTGGATGGCTTTCGAGCTGCTAACAGAGCAAGTCATTAAAAAGGGTGCCGATTGGCACCCTTTTTGTTTGTCTGTTCAGCCGTCTGGCGAGCTGCCACTTGCGCTTACCGCGCCGGGCAGTTGCCCCGGGTTTACCCGAGGCGTCCGCTTGCGTGGGCCAGCATGGTGTAGACCTTGCCGGTATCGGAGGTCAGATAGTCCATGGTGGCGGTGCCGTCACGGTCTTTTCTCGAGATATCATCGAGGATCCGCTCATAGTCGGCGACGTAGCGGTTGACCGTGGTGCGGGAAGTCATTGTCCCGTTGATAGCGCATCCGCACGTCTTCAAAGGTCTGCTGACCCTTCAGGGGTGTAGAGGGCGGCGGGTGAAGCTTCCGCCTTCGCCGCGACGATAGCTTTCCCAAGCCATGGCCTGATTGTTGTCGTCGATGCCGCGAACGATGTCGCGCGACAGGGGCTCGAGAGCGGCTTGCATCGCCCGGCTGTGGCAGGTTGTCATGCGGCTGGGAGGCCCGACGCAGAAGGTCGGAGACCCAACCACCGGAGCGGTTGCCATCATCCTCATGAGAGGAAGGAGCGGTGTAGCTGCTAGCTCAGCGGTGCGCCTTGGCTGCTGCGGTTCTGGCTGACGGGTAGTCTGCTGAACTGGCGGAAGAGAGCGCGGTGCTGGAGCAGGGGCAGGAGCCTGTGCTGCCGGGGCCGGGGCCGATGAGGCGCGGCTGCTGGCGCGTTCGGCTGGGATGGTGTCAAAGGCATTGCCATGACGCTGAACCACTCGAGACAGTTCTTTCAGAGCATCGATCTGTTCGGAGACGACGCGACGCATGGCACCGGTTGCCTCGCGGGTTTCACCCGGAAGCTCGTTGAGGCCCTGTTTGAGTTCGTTGCGGGTCATGTCCAGATCGCGCTTGATCTCCTGAGTGATCGAGCGGATGTCCTGCGTGGCCTGTTCGAAGCGCGAGTTTGCCTCGGCCATGGACTGAGCCATTTCCTCGCTCATCTCGCGCTGTACCGGCACGGATGGACTCGGCAGCACGGCGACCCTCAGACGCTGCGTTGATGCGCAGCTGTTCGAGCTGATCCATGACTTCCTTGGAGACACCCTCGGTGCTCTGGCTGAGGAGCATGCCCACGTCGCGGGCGCGGCCCTCGGCGGTGCTGAGCGTGCTAGCGATGATCGAGGTGAAGTTGTTCAGCACGCCTTCGATTGCTTCGGTGCGCTGGGACAGTTCCCTCGGTCATTGCTGGCGAGCATGGCGCGGCGTTCTTCTGCCGTGCCTTCCAGACGGTTGTTGGTGGCTTCCATGATCCGCGTCGTGTTGACGAGGGCGGAGGCCTGTTCCTCGAACTTGTTGGTCAGGTTGGCGACCTGATCGAGGATGCTGCCCGAAACATCGCGCAGGTCATGCACATGACCGGTGAGTTAGCTGGGTCGAGCTGCCTGCCTCGCTGACCACGGTTTCCACGACCTGGCGGAACTGGGCGGTCTGCGCCGAGAGGCTGGTCTCTCGATGGTCGACAGGCTGTGGCCTGCGTTGAGCAGCAGTTCGGACAGGGTGTCGTTGGCATTCTTCAGGCGTTCGACGATCTCGGTGCCATCGCTGCGCAGCAACTCGTTGGTGTTGCTCATGGACTGGGCAGGCTTCTTCGGCCGACGTCCGGATGGCCTCAATGAGACGCTTGTTGGAGCTGTCGAAGGGTTGAAGATCGCATCGTGGCTGCTCTGGGCAATGGCCTTGACGAGATTGCCAGACGAAGCCTCGAGTGCGCTGCGTGCCTGTTCGGGACGTGATGGTAAGGGCTTCGACCGTGCGGTTGGAGCTTTCTTCCCATCGCGGCCAGTGTGCCGCTGGTGCTTTGAGTGAAGGCTTCCGCTGCCTGACGGGCGCTGTTCGACAGCGTCATCTGGGTTCTGGTGGTGCTTTCTTCCAGAGCCTGAAGGGCCTGTTGCGAGCTTGCCGCCATGGTCCTGGGCCGCACGATCCGTGGAACTCGTCAGCGAGTTGACAGAGCGATCGGAGCTTTCAGTGATGGCCTGAACGGCGCGGCTGGCGCTTTCGTCCAGCGTCTCGGTTGCCCGGGAGCTGTTTTCCGCGATTGCCGTGACGAGGGTCTCCCCGGTGAGGGCAGGGGTGCGGGATGCTTTGGCGCTTTCCTCTGCGACCGCCTTGGCGATTTCGCCACCGCGGCTGGACAGGGCGTGAATGATGCTCTCGCCGGCTTTCTGGAAGGTGTCCGTGATGTTGGACGACCGGCTGTCCAGAGCCATGACGACGGCATTGCCTTTTTCGTCAAGGATTGCAGACAGTTCCTGAGAGCGGGAGCCAAGGACCGCGTTGAAATTCTCGGTCTTCGTGGTGATCTCGAGGCTGGCCGTGGTGAGCGTTTCAGCGAGGGCATCGCGCGCCTTGGCGCTTTCGGTTGCGAAGTTGGTCGAGATCGCATTCATGCGATCATTAAGGATGGCCTCGATCTGGGCCGAGCGGCTGTCGAGGGTTTCTGCCACTTCGAAGACCTTGCTGCCGAGGGAGACGTTGATCTCGGCGACGCGGTCGGACAGGGTTTCGGTGAGCTCGTGTGCCTGACGCGAAAGAGTCTCGCCAACCACCGTGAGGCGGTTGTCCATGCTCTCGTTGATGTCCTTCTGGCCCTTGGAGTAGGCAGAGGCGATGTCGCGGGTGCGCTCGAGCAGGGTTTCGTTGATCTGGCGAGCCCGGTTGTCAAGGGTGTCGTCCAGTTTGGAGGTGCGTTCCTCAAGCGTGACGTTGAGCGTGTCGGCCTTGGACGCGAAGTTGGACGTCAGGCTGGAGATGCTGTCCTCGAAGCCATTGAGGCGTGTAGCAATATCTCTCTCGAAGCCCTCGGTGCGGGCGGTGAGGGAATTGGCCACTTCCTCTGCCTTGGTGGAGACACTAAGCGAGAAGCCTTCGAGGCGTGTGTCGAGCATGGTCTCGATTTCGCCGGCCCGGGCGAACAGGGTCTGATCGAGGGCGTTGATGCGCTGATCCATCGAGTCGCTGAGAGTGTCGAGGCGATCGCCCAGATGGCTGACCAGATTGGTGCCCTGAACAGAGACCACTTCGTCGAATGCCTTGACGCGTTCTTCCATGGCAAGGCGAATGCTTTCGCTCTGGCCTTCGAGGGCATTGGTGAGCTCGCCACCGGCATTCTCGAACAGTTCCTTGACCTTGGCACCGCGCTGGGCAATGACCTTGGCGATCTCGGTGCCGACCATGGCGAGGCGTTCGGTAACTTCCATGGAGCGGGAGTTCAGAGCGTCGCTGGCACGGCCTGCTGCATCATCAAGACGCTCGGTAAAGTTCGAAGACTGGCTTTCAAGCAACGTGCCGAGCGATTGCGAGCGGTTTTCCAGCATGGTGTCCAGAGACTGGGACTGGGTATCTAGCAGGACGCCGATAGCCTGAGAGCGGTCAGCCAGAATCGAGCCAATAGTCTGGGAACGACCCTCGAGCATAGAGTCGAGGTTAGCGGTATGACCTTCCATCTGCCGATGAAGCTCGCCACCCTTGACGACGACGGTCTGGTGAACACGGTCCGCCGTTTCGTCCAGTTTGGTCGTCAGATTGTAGCCTTCGGTCGACAGGGTTTCGGCGATGCGTGAACCGGTCTGGGACATGCGCTCGGTGAGGTTGTCGCCGGTGCTGGTGATGGTATGGGCAATGTTGGTGCCCGTCTCGTCCAGCTTCTCGTTGATCTCGTGACCGCGCAGCGACAGGTCGACCAGCAGGGCGTCGCCGGTGCCCTTGAGGGCTTCGGAAACCTCAGCAGAACGCTCGGTGATCGCGGTGACGATCTGCGTGCCCTGATTGTTGATGGTTTCGGCCACTGCCGTGCCCGTGTCGGACATGGACTGGGTCATGTTGGCGCTGATCTCGGTCAGGTTGACCGTGACGTTGTTGCCGATGTCTCTGAGTTCGCTGGTGAGCGCGCCGCCGGTGTTGGACAGGTTGGCGGTGACTTCCGCACCGATGGTGCGCAGCTCGCTCGACAGGTTGCCGCCGGTGTTCGACAGGTTTTCGGTAACCTCGGTGCCGATGGAGCGCAGATTTGCGTTCAGGCCTTCGCCGACTTCCGCAACATTCTGGGCGACGATGTTGCCGGTGTCCGACAGGGCCGTGGTCAGTTCCTGACCGGCGCCGATGAAGCGGTCGGTCACTTCGTTGCCAATGCTGGCCAGCTGGCTGGTCAGATCACTACCGGTGATTTCGAGTTTCTGGGAAATCTCGTTACCGGACAGACTGAGCTGATTGGTGATCGACTGTCCTGCATCACTGAGAGATTCAGTGACGTTGGAGCCGGTCGAGGAGAGGCGTTCGACAAGATCGGAGCCGCGGTTCGACAGCACATTGACCATGGTCTCGCCTGCATTGGCGAGGGCAATGGTGATCTGCTCGCCCTTCTCGGCAAGAGACAGAGTGACGCGGGAGCCGGCTTCGGACACGCTCTTGGAAATGGACTCGCTGGTGGTGTTGAGCTCGTCGGTGAGGCTGGTATGCGCACCGGAAATCGAGGCTCTGACCCGTTCGGAGTTGGTGACGATGGCTTCGCGCTGGGTGATGAGTTCCTCGATTAGCGAGCGGATGCGCAACTCGTTCTCGGAATAGGCGCGCTCAAGAGAGGAAACCTCGTTGTGAACCATCACTTCAAGCTCGGACGCACGGGCGAGCGCACGTTCGATGCCATCGCTCATGGAGGCGACTTCGCGGCGGATAGCCTGTCCCACGTTGACGACAGATTCCTTGGCAACATTCTCCGGTTCCACCAGACGCATGGCGACTTCGGTCATGGCGTAGGAAACCTGACGCATTTCGTGGGAGCGAACCACGATATAGGCCATCATGAAAAAGAGAATGACCGGAAGCACGATGCCTGCGATCGTGGCCAGAGCGGCAGGGGTTTCCAGAATGCCCTGAAAACCGCCCGATGACAGCTCGGGGCCGAAGCCGAAGTAGAAAGAGGCCGTCCCGATTGCAAACCAGACGATGGACAGGATGGTCGCAAACCAGTAGGGAGCGGAGCTCGCGGGCTGCTGCAAGGCTTGCAACATATGACCCACCGTTCGCGTGTCATCATTGGCCGGGCGGGGCTTGTTCTTGCCGCGCGTCTCGGATCTGGATGCTGACAACTCGCCTGTCGAGCGTCTATCGTCGGCTGAACGGTCGTGATCTATGCTTTCTCCCATGGCTGCGAGTTCCAGACTTTCATCTGTCACGTCGAATTCCATTTTCAAAGCATCTTCAACCGCCGACAGCGCCGCTTCTGTCGGATCCTGAATCTTTGGAGACTTTCTTGACATGTCTGTACCAGCCTTGTCTTACTCTATACTCGCCATGCTGCTGTTTCCATCTCGCCTTGAAAAGGCAAGGGGTGCCTCTTGAAAACAGCCAAGCCACCCTGTCGGGCTATGAAATATCTTCGAAATCGTCAATAACGACAGGTCTGCAATCGGGTCTGGCTGATGCCAGAGAGCCTCTTGTCTGATGGGTCCAGTCGCAGGTGTTTTGAACGCTCGATATATCGGCCTGCATCGTACTAGCTGTGGAAGTGCTAGGGAACAATAATTTTCCGTGGCTTGCTGCAATTTGTTAACCAAATCTGTCTGGAGGAGTGATTCCCGTTGCGGAATGCGTTCTGCATCAAAAGATAAGTTATGGAAATATAATGGTGAATCGCACCAGAATGTCAGGTGTCCTGCCGGTTTGTCATGCTTTGACAGAACGGTCTTGAAATCGTGCCGGGATAGGGCCAAAAAGGGCAATTATGGTTAACAAAAGCCGGTGAGATTTGTCGTGGAACGATTCTCGACCGGATGCGGAGCGAGCGTGCGATGACAGGACAGCCTGACGGAACGGTGATCGATCTTCAGCATCTGGAGCGCCAGACCATGGGCGATGGTGGGTTACAGGCAGAGGTGCTCAAAATCTTCATCGATCAGATGGGCGAAAAGGCGCAGGGACTTGATGGATCCCGCCCGGATTTGCGCGACTTTGCCCATGGTATCAAGGGGTCGGCCCGTGGCATCGGCGCCGTCGGAGTGGCAAGCGCTGCCGAACGCCTTGAACGGGGTGAGGGAGACATCCCAGCTCTGATCGAAGATCTCAGGCATGAGATCGGGACTGCGGTTGCTGAAGCCGAAAGGCTTCTCGCCAACATGAAAGCAACATGAGACAGTCGGTTACACTCTCTCTTTGACATATTACAATCTGTTGCTTTGCCTTGCGGGGAATTTGTTTTATAGCGGGGCAGAGGGATCGACCGAATAGACCAAATTTACGAAAGCAATCTCAATGGCAAAGATTACCTATGTAGCGTTCGATGGGGCCAAATACGAAATTGAAGCTCAGCCGGGCATGTCGGTGATGGAGGCTGCCGTCAAGAACGGTGTGCCGGGGATCGAGGCCGAATGTGGCGGTGCCTGCTCCTGTGCGACCTGCCATGTCTATGTTGACGAGGCATGGGCCGAGAAGACCGGTGAACCGCAGGCCATGGAAGAAGACATGCTCGACTTTGCTCAGGATGCCAATGAGACCAGCCGCCTGTCCTGCCAGATCATCGTTCGTGACGATCTCGACGGGCTCGTCGTAAAAATTCCCGAATTCCAGGCCTGATACGGCCTACCTGAGGCATGATGGAAACCGGAAGTGGGCCCTCAGTCAGGGTCTGCGGATGTCCGGTTTCTGACATCTCTTGCCTTGCCCTTTGTTCTGGCATTGCCTATTTTCTTCTATATTCAGATTTATGAATGTTAGGAGGACTGATGCCGGAAAGCTGTTCGAGCTGCACTCATGAGAGGAGCAGGGCACGCCTCATGCCTTTCGGCGTGCATCTCGTCTGTGGCCTGCCGATTGTGACGCGCCAGCGCCAAAAGGTCGTGCCGATGGCATCGGGTGATGTCGTTGAAATCGGCTTTGGCTCCGGGCTCAATCTTCCCCATTATGATCGCGACAGGGTGCGCCATGTCATCGGCGTCAATCCTGATGACGGCCTGCCGACGCTTGGACGAAAAGCGATTGATCGCCACGACTTGTCTGCTGAATTGCTGGTGGAGAGTGCCGAGGCGATGTCCCTACCTTCCGCGAGTGCGGATTCGGTGGTTGTCACCTACAGCCTCTGTTCCATCCCCGACGTTGAGGCGGCTTTGAACGAGATGCGCCGCATTCTCAAGCCTGAGGGGCGGCTGTTCTTTTGTGAACATGGTCGCTCGCCATCATCCCGAGTCGCGCGCCTTCAGGACAGCTTGACGCCGCCATGGCGTTTCATGGCGGCGGGATGTCATCTCAATCGGGATGTCGGCGCCTTGCTGAAAGGGGCGGGATTTGCCCTCGAGCAATATGATGTGTTCGATTTGGGCCTCGGGACGCGCATTCTCGGGACCCATCACATTGGCGTCGCCAAGCTCAGGTGATTATTCGGCAGCTTGCGGGGCAGGTGAGTTCTTGCCGACCCATTCATTGCCTTCGACCGGATTGGGCGGCACCATGCGCGCCAGCACAAGCGATCCGAAGGCCATCGCGGCCCCGATGTAGAAGACGGCTGAAGGATTGACCAGCCAGATCAGACCGAAGGCTGCCGGGATGACCACGGCCGCGATGTGGTTGATGGTGAAGGCAACACCTGCGGTCGGGGCGATGTCTCTTGGATCGGCGATCTTCTGGAAATAGGTTTTCATGGCAATGGCCATGGCAAAGAAGGCATGGTCGATCACGTAAAGGCCTGCAGCCACCCAAGGGTTGGACACCAAGGCGTAGCTGAGGAAGACGAGGACCAGCCCAATATATTCGATAGTTAGCATGCGCCGCTCGCCAAACCGGCCGATGAATTTGCCGATATAGGGCGCGCAAACCATGTTGAACAGGCAGTTGATGATGAAGAGCGCGGAAATCTCGTGCACGTCATAGCCGAATTTCTCGACCATCATGAAGCCTGCAAAAACCGTGAAGATCTGGCGACGGGCACCCCCCATGAAGGTGAGGGCATAATAAAGCCAGTAGCGGGAGCGCAGGACGAGGGTCTTGCGCTGGGGGTGCGGTGCCTCGAATTGCGGAAAGGTGAAGGCAAGAATGATCACCATCACCACGGTCATCACCCCGGCGATGCCAAAGACCAGCTCGAAGGAAAGATGGAAGCTCTTCCATGTGACGAAAATCACGCCATAGGCAACCAGTTGAGCCATGGCAGCAACCGACAGAATCTTGCCCATTTGGGCTGGGGCCGTTTCCTTGGGCAGCCATTGCAGGGACAGGGACTGGTTGGTGGTTTCGTAATAATGAAAGCCGATCGACATGATGATCGTCGTGAAATAGAGACCATAGACCGACGGCAGAAGGCCGGTAATGCCGACACCAACGCCGAGGAACAGAAGTGCCAGCAGCGCAAGGGTCTGCTCGCGCATGATCAGCAGCACAAAGACGGCAGTGAAGGCAAGAAAGCCCGGAATCTCACGAATGGATTGCTGGATTCCGATTTCCCGACCCGTATAGCCCACTTCATTGATCGCGAAGTTGTTGAGCAGGTTCCACCAGCTGGCAAAGCCGAGTTGGTTGGCCGCAGCCATGAGCATGAGCAGGACAAATGGGGGTGCGCCAGCTGCTGGCGCCTGTCGAACGAGCTAACATGTGCGGGGGTCCGTATAATGGATAGCGGAAGGCTTGTGGTTACCCATACCCGATCAGAGGGGGCAATGACAATCCCCGAGATCGCCAAACCTTCCAGTCCCGCTTGCATGTCCGCCATGCGCAAGCGGGTCAGCGCATCAAGGCGCGCATGGCGTTGTCGAGGCCGTCGAGGGTCAGGGGGAACATCTTGCCTTCCATCAGATCGTTGATCATCCCGATCGAATAGGTGAAGTGCCAGTGCCGTTCCGGGGTCGGGTTGAGCCAGACTGTGTGGTCATAGGTCTCGCGCACCCGGTTGAGCCAGACATGGCCGGGTTCCGCATTCCAATGCTCGACCGAGCCGCCGGGGTGGGAGATCTCGTAAGGGGACATGGAGGCATCTCCGACAAAGACCACCTTGTAATCGGGCCCGAAGCGGTTGAGTAGGTCTGTGGTCGACAGGCGTTCGGTGAAGCGGCGGCCGTTGGTCTTCCAGACATATTCATAGAGGCAATTGTGGAAGTAGAAATGCTCGAGATGCTTGAATTCGGTCCTCGCTGCGGAGAAGAGCTCTTCGCAAATGCGGATGTGATCATCCATTGAGCCGCCAATGTCGAGGAACAACAGTACCTTAACGGCATTGTGCCGTTCGGGGCGCATCTTGATGTCGAGATAGCCCTTGTGGGCCGTGTTGCGGATGGTGCCAGACAGGTCGAGCTCGTCGGCGCTGCCGGTGCGAGCAAACTGGCGCAGGCGTCTCAGGGCAATCTTGATGTTGCGGGTGCCGAGTTCCCGGTCTCCGTCAAGATCGCGGAAGGCGCGTTTGTCCCAAACCTTGACGGCGCGGCGATGGCGGCTCTCGTTCTGGCCGATGCGGACGCCTTCGGGATTGTAGCCATAGGCCCCGAAGGGGGAGGTGCCTGCCGTGCCGATCCACTTGTTGCCGCCCTGATGGCGCCCCTGTTGCTCTTCGAGACGCTGCTTGAGGGTCTCCATCAACTTGTCGAAGCCGCCAAGGCTCTCGATCTGTTTCTTCTCTTCCTCGGTGAGATATTTCTCGGCGAGCTTTCTCAGCCACTCTTCCGGGATGGCGGCCTCCTCGACGGCGTCAGACAGGCTGTCGAGCCCCTTGAAGACGGTTCCGAAGACAGTGTCGAACTTGTCGAGATTGGCTTCGTCCTTCACCAGTGCTGCGCGGGAGAGATAGTAGAATTCTTCGACGCGCTTGTCTGCGAGGTCGGCTTCAAGAGCCTCCATCAGCATCAGATATTCACGCAAGGAGACGGGCACCTTTGCTGCGCGCAATTCGGCAAAGAAGTGAATGAACATGATCGCTGACCTTCTCTTTGGCTCGTCCTGATGCCAGTTAAGAATGGACCGGCCCCAAGGGTCAAGTGGTCGAAGGTGGCAAGGGTGTCGGGTTCAGGCGTTGCGGCTCTCGGCTGTCTTGGCTTTCGCGTTCTCGGTCTCCTCATTGGTGCCTTCCATCTCTTCGGATTGCGCCCTGAGGGTTCGGATTACAGCGCCGAGCTTGGGCTGGGCCTCGGTAGTGAAGGGCATGGGTCGGCAGAGGGCGATGGTGGCAAGGCCGATGCGGGCGGTGAGGATACCATTGAGCAGGCCCTCGCCGAGCTTGGCCGAAAGGCGGGCGGCGAGCCCATGGCCGACGATCTGTTGCAGGAGGGTTTCGCCCGCGGCCATGCCGCCGGTGACAGCGAGGTGTCCGGCGATGTGACCGCTGAGGCGGAGCATGGAGACGAAGCCGGGGCGGTTGCCATAGGCCTCAGCGATGGCGCGGATCATGCGCACGGTTTCGATCAGCACGACGACAATATCGAAGAGCGCGCGAGGGCTGAGGGCCGTGACGACCGCGACGCGCCTCGCTGCCTGATGGACGCGATGGGTGGCCAACTGGTCGATGGGCGGCATCAGGGTTTGTTCGGTCTGGGCGAGAATATCCTCGGGATCGAACAGATGCGGCAGGTCCTGTTTCAGCGCCTGTCGGGCGCGGAAGAGGGATGGCTGTTGGGCATAGAGATCGAGCAGATCACGGGCAACGCGGGTCGCTTCCTTGCGGTCGCCTTTCTCATAGAGCGATGCAACCTTCTCGCGAAGGTGGTCAAGGCGCGATAGCCGCCTGAGGGCGAGAAGCTCGCGGAAGAGGAATGCCAGCAGGGCAAGGAGTGCGACGCCAACGAGCGCCAGTCCGACCCAGCCGAGATAGTCCCAACGGGCAAAAAGGGTGCGCACCAGATTGTCGACCCAGAGCCCGAGCGCCAGCATCAGAACACCGCTGAGAGCGGTCCAGAAGAAGGCACCGATTGACCAGCCTCTTTTCTTGACTGGACGGTATGCGGGCTCATCCCGTTCATTCAGGCGATCGAAATAATCCTCACTGTCCGGACCGAAGTCGGGCGTAATGGAAAGGGTGGCGCCGGTGTCGGGTGTCGGGCGGGCAACATCATCTCCATAGGCACCCCGGTCGAGGCGCACGGCTCTGGGGGCGCGAGAGGACGGCTTGCCGGAAGAGGTATTCTTTTTCTGATCATCCGTCATTTCAAGATGTCTCCCAGCAGATAGTCGAGGGCGCGGTCGAGGCGGATATGAGGCAGGGATAGTACTGTGCCATCGGTGCGACGCTCGAGCTCCGGCGGGCGGAAACGGACGAAGCGGAGCGGATCCTCAAAATGTGTCGGCGCCTCAGAAACTGATTCATCTTTCTGTCCCGCCTCTTCATCCATCGATTCAAGTCGGGGGCTAGAAAGTGATTCAACTGGTTTGAAAACTGATTCAGGGTCCTTGGGTAAGTCTCCGGGAAATAGGGCGAATTCCGTTTCTCCATCAAATTCATCCTCACCCAGAGATTCACCTGACATGGGGATTCCGACAAGTGAGGGCAGTTCCTCATTCTCGACATTAAGAGTTGCTTCCCGTGTCGCCCTGATGGCGGCGATGGCCATGGTCTCATAGTCTGCACCGGAGGCTTCGAGGCGCTGGGCTGCGCGTTCGACAAGGCGGGCGAGAATGGCCTCGAGCCGATCGTGGGACGTGTGATGGAGATGGTCGGCCTTGGTTGCGGCAAAGAGGATCTTGTCGATGCGGCGTGAGATCAGATTGCGCAGCCAGAAACGCGAGCCGGGACGGAAGGCGCGGAGGATTTCGGTGATCGTTTCCTCCAGCTCGGCCAGCGTCTCGGGGCCTTCGTTGAGAGCGGCGAGCAGGTCGATGAGCACGATTTGTCGGTCGAGGCGAGCGAAGTGATCGCGATAGAAGGGCAACACGATGGAGTGCTTGTAGGCTTCGAACAGGCGTTCCATTCTGGCCCAGAGGCTCTTGCGGTCTTTGCTGAAGAATCGCTCGGGCAGAGGGGCGAAGGAAAGCGCCGGGCTGTCTTCAAGATCGCCGGGCATGAGAAAGCGTCCCGGCGTCAGAAGGGCATAGGCCCCGCGTGCCTTTTTGGCTCTCACGAGATACGCGGTAAAGTTGCTGGCGGTTTTTCTGGCGATGGGTTCGAGGGCTGGCTCGTCCCCCTCTTCGGGGTTCTCGAGCATCGCGTCGAGACCGTCGACGAAGCTCAGCCACTCTTTTGCGTAGGGCCGGTAGAGCGCTCGCTCGGCTTGCTCAAAGCAGCGCTTAGACCAGCTCTTGTAGTCCTGCTCCATGAGGGTCAGATCGAGGAGCCATTCGCCGGGATAGTCAACGATGTCGAGGGCGAGACGGTCCGAGCGGAAGGTGCGTTTTAGGCTCTCGCGGGACTGGTAACGAAGGGACAGGCGCACCTGACTGGTACGGCTTGTCGAGGAGGGCCAGACCCGTTCGTTGGTCAGATCGGCGATGTGATCCTCATAGCGGAAGCGGGGGATCAGGGTGTCTGGCTGGGGTGCAATTTCGGCATTGCCGATGCGTCCCGTGGCATGGGCATCAAAGCGGGGCAGGCGGCCGCCATGAATAATGTTGTGCAGGCTCGAGGAAATGAAGATGGTCTTGCCTGACCGGGCAAGGCCCGTCACGCCGAGGCGGATCGAGGGCTCGGTCATGTCGCTGGCAAAGTCGCCAAGATTGGCAGCGGCAATTCTTACTTCTTCCAGAATGTTCATCCCTGCCGCCTCTTGTTACGCCCGACCTCTATGCAGCATCATGCTTGCCTACGTTAGCATGTAGGCAGGTTTTGCCGATATTTCAAACGGCAATCTGGCGAAGTGTGGCGAGGATCAGCGGCGAAAGAAGGTCGGGGCCGGATTCTCGATGAGTGTGAGGTCCGGATCCGACTTGATGTCGCGGGGTTTGATGAAGTCGATCAGGCGCCCGGTTTTGGGTTTTACGTCGTGCCAGTCCTTGCAGCGGAAATCGATCACGACCAATCCGGCGGTGGGAAATTTCTCTCTCAGCAGAGACACCATATCCTTGTTGCCACTTCCGACGAGCCGGATGGCGGTTTCATGCAGGCCCGTGTTATGGCCGACCACCATGAGCTGTTTGGACTTCTTGGCGTTGGCCCGGATAAGGGAGAGATAGTCCGGTGAATTGCCCTCATAGAGCGCTTCCATCAGGTGCAAACTGACTTCTCCGGTGAGGCTGGGGATGATGCCCGCCATGGTTTCCTTGGTTCGTTGGGCGGACGAGCAGAGGATGCGATCGGGATGATAGTTCCGCTCGCGCATGGCTGTGGCGATCTTGGGAGAATCGCTCAGGCCGCGCTTATTCAGCGGGCGATCAAAGTCATGCAGAGACGGATCCGACCATGAGGATTTTGCGTGGCGCAGCAAGAACAGTCTGAGCATCGGTGTGTCTCCTTCTGCTTCACTCTCTATCAAGTGGGCCCAGCGGTTGCAGGACTGTGAAAAGAATACGAATCAAGCGTTCATGGACTGGATCGGAAAAGCACTGAGGCATATCGTTTGGGATGTCAAATCCGCAATGCTTCGTCTGTCCGTTTCTCAGGTGAGGTCATTCTATCGCAACAGGCTACAATATCATGACAGGACGCGATTATATCGACAGCTATTACCGGGATTCCAAGGTGGATCTGGCTCCCTTTCCGCAAGTTCCGGAGGAGGTGGATTGCGATGTCGTAGTCATTGGTGGCGGGCTTGCGGGACTGACTGCGACGCGGGAACTTCTCAAGCTCGGCAAGACGGTGGTTCTTCTGGAAGAAAACCGTATCGGCTGGGGCGCTTCAGGGCGTAATGGCGGCTTTGTGTCCGACGGTTATGCCGAAGGGCTCGCCGGGCTTGAAGCGAGGCTGGGGTTCGACAAGGCGCTTAGTCTCTTCAAGCTGTCGCAGGAGGGCACGAACTATGTCCGCTCGACCATCAGGGAGCTGAACGCGCCGGGTGTCGATATCGAGGAAGGATGGCTGCGGGTCTTGCGCCACAGCGATGCGGCAGGGCTTGAGGCGCGCATCGACAGGCTCAACATTCGCTACCGGACGCACTACAGCTTCTGGTCAGCGGAGAAAGTGCGCGAGGTTTTGGCGACGCGGCGCTATTTTCAGGGCATGGACGATCCGCGAGCCTTTCACATTCAGCCGCTCAATTATGCGCTGGCTCTCGCCCGCGACATCAAGGAACGGGGCGGGCAGATCTATGAGGGCTCCAAGGCGCGGCAGCTGAGCAAGGATGCGGGGCACTGGCGCGTTGACGTTGAAAGCGGTGCCAAAGTCAGGGCCGGAACTGTCTTGCTGTGTGGCAGTGCCTATATGCAGGATCTTTATCCGCGACTGGAGCGGGCGGTGCTGCCAGTCACGACCTATGTCATCACGTCGGGGCCGATGGTCAACCGGCTCGCGCAGGCGATCCGCTATCGCGGCTGTATCGGGGATACAAGACGGGCGGGCGACTATTATCGTGTTGTCGATGGCGGTAAGCGGTTGCTCTGGGGTGGTCGCATCACGACAAGGCGATCGGAGCCAAGGCAACTGGCGCAAATGCTCAAGCGGGACATCCTGTCCATCTACCCGCAGCTTGGCGATTTTACGGTATCCCACGCCTGGGCCGGGTTGATGGGCTATTGTGTGCACAAGATGCCGATCCTGAGAGAGCTGGAACCGGGCATCTGGGCGGCGACGGCGACGGGCGGGCATGGTCTCAACGCCACCGCCAGCATCGGGATCGCTGCTGCGGAGGGGATTTCGGGGCTGTCGGACCGTTACAGGATGTTCGAGCCGTTCAAGGCCCGCTGGGGTGGCGGTCCGGTGGGGCGGTTCGGGACCCAGTTTGCCTATTGGGGCCTTCAGGCCATGGACTGGTGGGAGGAACGGGGGATCTAGACAAGATACTCCGAGCCTTCGTTTGTGCGCCGGGGCTGCGCTGGCCTATCGCTGACCTCTTGCCATGAAGGCGAGGCGCTGGAAGAGGTGGACGTCCTGCTCGTTCTTCAGCAGTGCACCATGGAGCGGCGGGATGACCTTGGTGGGATCGGCCTCGCGCAGGGTCTCCAGATCAATGTCCTCATTCAGTAAGAGCTTGATCCAGTCCAGCAGTTCGGACGTGGAGGGCTTTTTCTTGAGGCCAGCGACATCACGCACGGCAAAGAAGATCGTCAGAGCCTGGTTGAGCAGGCGCTGTTTGATACCGGGGTAATGCACCTCGACGATGGCGCGCATGGTCTCTTCATCCGGGAACTGGATGTAATGGAAGAAGCAGCGGCGCAGGAAGGCGTCGGGCAGTTCTTTTTCGTTGTTCGAGGTGATGAGAATGATTGGTCTCTGGCTGGCCTTCACCATCTCTCCGGTCTCGTAGACGAAGAATTCCATTCGGTCGAGCTCCTGCAGCAGATCGTTGGGGAACTCGATGTCTGCTTTGTCGATCTCGTCGATGAGCAGAACGGGGCGCTTTTCCGAGGTGAAGGCGTCCCAGATCTTGCCGCGCCGGATGTAGTTGGCGATGTCCTTGACGCGTTCGTCGCCGAGCTGGCTGTCGCGAAGGCGAGAGACTGCATCATATTCATAAAGGCCCTGCTGCGCCTTGGTGGTGGATTTGATGCTCCATTCGATGAGCGGGGCATCAAGTGCCGTGGCGATCTCCTTCGCAAGGACCGTCTTGCCGGTGCCCGGCTCGCCCTTGACCAGAAGTGGGCGCTCAAGGGTCACGGCGGCATTGACGGCGATGCGCAGATCTTCGGTTGCCACATAATCGGAAGTGCCTTCAAATCGCATCTTTTACCTCTTGGTCCGGTGCGCCACGGTCTGTCCGCTCGGGCGGATCTCATCTATCGACTATATTGGGGCAGGACGATGGTGCAATGCAATCATTGTCGAAGGTCAGGCATTCAGTCGACGTTCTGGCGTTATTATGTTGGATGATGCTAGATCAGAAATACACAGACATACAAAATGCGGCAAAATTTTCCGATTGTTTCTGAATTGTGGCCATTCTTTCCTGCTTAACAAAGGGTAAATATTTTTAACTCATTGAAATTTAACAATAATTGCTGCGAGGCAAAATGGCCCGCTTTTTGCTGAGAAAAGCCCAGTTTGATTTGTATCCGGTCAAAGGGGTGTACCATGAGTCTCTATTCGGCGCTTACAACGTCAGTTTCCGGCCTGAGCGCGCAGTCTGCTGCCATGCAGAATATCTCGGGCAACATTGCCAACACGTCCACTGTGGGCTTCAAGAGGGTCGATACCGCTTTTGTCGATCTGATCAGCAACTATACGTCCAACAAGAGCGCCCAGAAGTCTGGCTCGGTTCTGACGAACTCACGCCAGACCAATACGGTCGCGGGTCCGGTCGGGTCCTCTGATACCTCGACGCATATGTCGATTTCGGGTGATGGTTACTTCGTCGTCTACGAGAAGGTCGGAGAAATCGACGGTCAGCCGATTTTTGACGGAACGCCGCTCTATACCCGCCGTGGTGACTTCACACTCGATCAGGACGGCTACTTCGTCAACGAGGCGGGTTACTATCTTGCGGTGATTGAGCTTGACGATGCGACCGGCAACCCGGTCAGCTCGGTGCCCAAGCCGACGACCTTCGAAGAAGGTTTCATGGCGGCAGAGGCGACCACGACCATCACCTACGAAGGCAACCTTCCGGCTGTTCCGACCACGACGGACACATCTGGCTCGCTGATCACTCCGGGTACCGGCTATACGGTTGACCCCACTGTCGGTGGTGCCGGAGTCGTTCAGGCGCAGGACGAGACACAGTTCCTCAGCCAGACCATTTCTGGCGGTGCCATCACCACTTACGTGGCCAACGGTGAAAATGCCAGTGTGCAGCTTCGCTGGGGCAAGACGTCCGACTCTCCGGACACGTGGAACCTGTTCTACAAGTCCGACTCCACGGCAACCGGTACGGCCACCAAATGGGTCAACGTGGGGACCGACTATGTCTTCGATTCTGCCGGTTCCATGACCGCTCCGACGACAAATGTGACGATCACGGCCATGACCGTTGATGGTATTGCGATGGGTAACATCATCCTTGATCATGGCGGAGATGGGATCACGGCCTATGCCACCCAGACCGGTGTGGCCAACATGAACCTGTCGCAGGATGGCGCGGCTGCCGGTGAGCAGACCAGCATCAGCATCGACAATTCAGGGGCAATCGTTGCCAACTATTCGAACGGCAAATCCAGCTCCATGGCCGAGATCATTCTGGCGTCGTTCGATGGTGACAACTATCTGGCGCGTGAGAGTGGCGGTGCCTTCCGGGCGACCGAGGATTCTGGCGAGGCCATTCTGGGTGCGACCGGTTCCATTCGTGGTTCCTCACTTGAATCGGCCAACGTCGATATCGCGGATGAATTCTCGAAGATGATCGTCTCCCAGCAGGCCTATTCGGCCAACACCCGCGTTCTGACGACCGCGCGAGACATGCTCTCCGAGGTCATGCAGGTGATCCGCTAATCTTGGCTGAACACTCTCTCTTTCCCGTGCCCTCTTTGGAGTGTTGCGGGAAAGAGTGATCCGGAAGGGATCCGATGGCGCTTCAAACTGCTCTTTCCATTGCACAATCCGGCTTGCGGACGACCAACCGCGAGCTTGAGATCGTTGCGTCGAACGTGACCAATGCGAACACGGTCGGCTATACGCGCAAGCTTAGCAATCGTGAGGAAATTGTTCTCAACGGTGATGTGACGAGCGTCATCGATACGGACGTCCGTCGCTCGCTGGATCTGGTGGCACAGAAGCAATATTGGACCGAAACAGCAGCGACAGGCTACACGAGTACTATCCATGACTATCTGCAGCAGGTCGATGCCATTTTTGGCACGCCCGGCGACGGCAACGCGCTTGATGCGCTGGTCAACGACTTTGCCAGTTCGCTGCAGGCCTTGCAGACGATCCCCGATGATGCTGCTTCAAGGCTTGAGGTTCTGCATACGGCCTCTGTGCTGACGCAGAGGATGAACGAGGCATCCGAGACGCTGCAGGAGCTGCGGCAGGATGCGGAACTCGCCATTGAAGCCTCGGTCCAGGAGCTCAATGGATATCTTCAGGACATCCAGACCCTCGACAAGCAGATCCAGGCCTTCTCGCAGCAGGGTGACAATCCTGCCGGTTTGATGGATCAGCGCGATCAGCTGATCACCAAATTGTCTGAACTCGTTCCGGTTCGCGTCGAGCATGGCAAGGACAATTCGGTCTCGATCTCTCTTGCCAACGGGCTGACTGTTTATGATCAGGCGGCGGTGGAGTTCGAATTCACCGCCAATGGGGCCGTTGCGCCGCAGACCGAATGGGACAGTGATCCCGCGCTCAGCAAGCTTGGGTCCATCTATCTGAAGAGCAACACCGGCGCGCTATATGACGTCACAAACACGAGCGATTTTAACAGCGGTAAAATTGGCGCACTGCTTGAGCTCAGGGATGACCTGCTGGTCGAGGCGCAAAATCAGCTGGACAATCTCGCCGACGGGCTGGCCGATGCTTTCAGCAAATATGATGTTGAAGGCACGGCTGCGACGTCCGGTCTTCAGGCTGGCTTCGATGTTGATCTCGCCGCCCTGCAATCGGGCAATGAGGTCACGCTGTCCTATGAAGATGTGGGTACTGGCGAAACTCATGTGGTGACCTTCGTTCGGGTGGATTCGGCCACATCCTTGCCGCTTGGTGACGATGTTACGGCGCGCAATGACGATACGGTCTACGGGATTGATTTCTCGGGTGGGATGGCAAGTGTCGCGACGCAGATTCAGACAGCACTCGGCGGCGCATTCAGTGTCAGCAACCCGTCTGGCAGCACGATCCAGATTCTTGATGATGGCGCGGCCAACACGGTCAATGTGCTGGCGCTCGACGCAAGTGTCACCGCAACCGGGCTACAGGATCAGGCCGGTGCCCTGCCATTCTTTGTCGATGGTGGTCAGGGGCCGGGACTTTACACCGGCAGTGTCGACGGCCAGAGACAGCAGACAGGCTTTGCCGGGCGGATTACGGTCAATCCGGATCTGATCAACGATCAGACGCTGCTCGTCAAATACAGCAGCGGTATCGGCGATGCTGACCAGACGCGCCCAGAGGCGCTCTACGATGCCCTGACCAATCTCGATCTGACCTTCGGCTATCAGACCGACGGATCGCCCGTCACCATGACCGTGGATGAGTATGCCCGGCAGTTCATTTCCTATCAGGCAGAGCAGGCCTCGGCCGCAAAGACCCGACACGAAGGCCAGGAAATCGTGATGAACAATGTTCAGCAGCGGTTTGAGGACGGCGCCAAGGTTGATGTGGATACCGAACTTGCCAATCTGCTTGAACTACAAACGGCCTATTCGGCCAACGCCCGCGTCATGACCGCCGTCAAGGAAATGATGGACGCCCTGCTGCGGATCTGAGCTGGAGAGTATAACGCATGATCAACGCACTTAACGGCTATTCGTCGACGCTGATGATGAATGTGCTGGCCAACAACGGCGACAGGCTGCAGGAATTGTCGGTGCAGCTCGCTACGGGCAAAAAATCGCAGAATTTCAGCGGTCTGGGCAAGGTTGTCAGCCAGTCTCTCAATCTGCGCTCGCAGATCACCGCGATTTCGGGCTATCGCTCGACGATTGAACAGGCCCAGCTTCAGATCTCGGTCATGAACCTTGCGCTCGAACGGATCGTGGAGATCGGCTCGGACGTGAGCGGCTCGGCGACGGCAACCGAATTCAGTATGACCTCGAAGAACCAGTCTGCGGGGCAGGCGATTGCGGACACCTATGCCCGCGAGATGCTCGGCCTACTCGATTCCGAGATTGGCGGAAATTTCGTTTTCTCGGGAACGACGTCCGAGATTCAGCCAACGGTCAGTTTCGATGAAATCCTCTATGGCAAGAGCGGGGCAGACGGTCTGATCACGGTGACCGACGAGCGCATCCTTGCCGATGCCGGGGCCGATGGTATGGGGCGCCTTTCGCTCTCGACCGTCGGGTCGACCGTGACGCTTTCCGAGCAACTCACGGATTTTGGCTACAAGCTTGATGCGGTGACCAGTACGCTCAGCAACACCACTGTGACCGGCCCGGTGGGTAGTCCGCCGAGCATCGATATTGCACTCAGTGGCACGCCCAATCCCGGCGAGGTGCTCAATTTCAATCTCACCTTGCCGGATGGCTCGACCGAGATCATCCATCTGACGGCGGTGGATGGGCTGTCGGACGCAACGGAAGGCGAGTTCACGGTGAATGGCACGCCGGATGCTGTGGCGGCGGCCATCGAATCCATTCTGGCGCAGAAGATCACGGAGAATGTTCAGGTTGATGGCGAGGCGGCTTCGCGCATTCAGGCCTCGCTCGACTTCTATCTGACCTCCGGAGATGGCGAGCCAAAACGCGTTGTCGGAGCCGATCCGGCAACTGCGACAACGCTCGACACGGCAACTGCGGCGGGCAAGCCGACGGTCAACTGGTATGTGGGAGACAACAACGCGAATGACTCCCGCGACACCGCAACGGCCCTGATCGACAAGAACTTGAAAATTTCCTACGGCGCAAGGGCCAACGAGGACAGTCTTGCCCGACAGTTGGCCTATGTCTCAGCCTTTTCGCTACCGACTTATGACCAAGACAGTACTCTTGATAAAAACCGCTATACTGCTTTTGCGGATGCTATTTCTTCCAAGCTGTCGGCGGTGCAGCAGGATGATGTGGTCAAGACGGTGCAGACCGAGATTGCTGTTGCCAACAAGCTGATGTCCGAGGCCGACGAGCGGCACATGACGACAAACAGCGTGTTGCAGACCACGTCAGACGAGATCGTCGGTATCGACAACGAGGAGGTTGCAGCCAAGATCATGACGCTCAGAAACACCATCGAGGCATCCTATCAGGCCGCTTCGATGATGTATCAGCTGTCACTGACCAATTATATCTGATCGGTTTCGGTCGGACGGTTCCGCGTGAGTTTTGTGTTTCGGGCATGGTGGGCAGGGTCCGGAACACGTCAGAAAGTGTTGGCCCCACTTTGTTCTGGGACACCGGTTCCTTGGATCCGGCCCAGACTTCTGAAAGTAGTTTCATGATGAGAACGCAAGTCTCCAAAAAGTGGGATAGGCAGCCGGGCGACGCGCTGGAGGCCCTGATCGGGCGCAGGGTTTCCGAGCATCAAGCGGTCATCGAGATGGTGGCGAGTGTTCATGCCGAAACGATCGTGCGCATGGCCAAGGCTCTGGCCGAGTGCCTAAAGGGCGGACATTGCATCTTCTGGTTCGGCAATGGTGGCAGTGCCTCTGACAGCCAGCATCTGGCTGCCGAATTTGTCGGGCGTTTCGTCAAGGATCGCCGCGCCCTCAGTTCGGTTGCCCTGACAACGGACACCTCCATTCTTACCAGTGTCGGCAATGACTACGGGTTTGACGAGGTCTTCTCGCGCCAGATCGAAGCGCTCGGTCGCCGGGGCGATGTTGCTGTCGGGCTGTCGACCTCGGGGAACAGTGACAATGTCATCAAGGGGATCAATGCGGCCCGTCTTGGCGGGATGAAAACGATGACCCTGCTCGGCAAGGGCGGGGGAATGATGCAGGATTTCGCCGACATCACCCTGACCATCGAGTCCGACGTGACGGCGCGCATTCAGGAAGCGCATATCCTTGTCGGGCATCTGTTGTGCGAATTGGTTGAAACGGAACTTGGCCTTGTCGAATAGCAATTGGCCCGCGCTTGAAGACATTCACACGATCGTCTTCGACTTTGACGGGGTCTTCACGGACAACAAGGTCTATGTCGATCAGGACGGGCGCGAGAGCGTCAGCTGTGATCGCGGTGACGGGCTGGCGTTTGATCTGGTTCGCGCGTTCGAGGGCAGGGGGCTGCTCAAGGCCG